>DJXS01000075.1:0-20038 GCA_002448395.1 Lachnospiraceae bacterium UBA6998
GTCGGGCTTCCGAATGTAGGAAAGAGCACATTGTTCAACGCACTTACGAAGGCGGGGGCGGAATCGGCCAATTACCCTTTCTGCACCATTGATCCCAATGTGGGGATCGTTGCTGTGCCGGATGAAAGGATCCGCCTTTTGGGCGAGATGTATCACTCCAAAAAAGTGACGCCGGCTGTTATCGAGTTCGTGGATATAGCGGGCCTTGTCAAGGGAGCGTCCAAGGGCGAGGGTCTTGGCAACCAGTTCCTTGCCAATATCAGGGAAGTGGATGCGATCGTTCACGTTGTGCGATGCTTCGAGGACGGCAATGTCATTCATGTGGACGGCAGTGTCGATCCCCTGCGCGATATCGAGACGATCAATCTTGAACTGATCTTTGCCGACCTCGAGGTCCTGGAACGCCGCATTTCCAAGGTGGCGCGCACTGCCAAGATGGACAAGGAAGCCGGTAAGGAAATGACATTCCTTAAAAAGCTCAAGGAGCATCTTGAGAGCGGAAAGCCCGCTTCCCTCCTTGAGGACCTCACAGAGGACGAAGAGAAGTGGATGCAGACCTACAATCTTCTTACAGACAAGCCTGTGATCTACGCGGCGAATGTCTCCGAAGACGATCTTGCGGATGACGGAGCAAGCAACGAAGGTGTTCAGAAGGTTCGCGAGTACGCGGCGCAGACAGGAAGCGAAGTATTTGTGATCTGCGCGAGCATAGAAGCGGAGATCGCGGAGCTCGACGATGACGAGCGCGCTATGTTCCTTGAGGATCTTGGCGTGAGCGAGGCAGGACTGGACAAGCTGATCAGCGCAAGCTACCGCACGCTGGGGCTGATGAGTTTCCTTACAGCGGGAGAGGACGAGACCAGAGCCTGGACTATTAAGATTGGAACCAAGGCGCCCCAGGCAGCCGGAAAGATCCACTCTGATTTCGAGCGCGGCTTCATCAAGGCTGAGGTCGTCAACTACAAAGTCCTTCTGGAGCTCGGTTCCCTGGCGGCAGCCCGGGAGAAGGGACTTGTCGGGATCGAGGGAAAGGAATATGTCGTCAAGGACGGAGATGTGATCCTGTTCAGGTTCAACGTCTGAGAATAATACTAATGAATGCAATGCCCTGCCGGCCGGACCGGCAGGGCATTTTTGCGTCATTTTCCGGGCGCCGGGAAAAGGCGACGGAAAAGTGTCGGAAATCACGGACAATTGTCGGATTTTACCGTTGGCGGCGGCAAAACTGTGCGGGAAATCAATATTTTGGCCCTGATTAACGGAGGACACCATAAATTGTGTCTTGTCAATGTAAAATCGCCTGCCAATGAGTAGAAAAACAGATAAAATCCGGTGCAAAATTTAGCAAAATTTAAGAATAGAAAAATCCGCTGACAGCAAAATCTTGTGCTATCATAGTACAAGAAATATAAAATAGCGAAGGAGTCTGGACAGAAATATGGCGGATATGATGGGAGATATGGATATAGCGTTTCCGAATCTTGGGATCTACCTGAGAAATGTCCCCAAGACCATCATGATCGGCAATTTCGGCATCGCGCTCTACGGTATTGTGATCGGGCTGGGAATGATCCTGGGGCTGTCGCTGTCGGCAAGGGTCGCGAAGAAGACAGGACATGATCCGGATGTGATCTGGGACCTGGCAGCTCCTCTGCTCATTTTCGGCATAATGGGAGCCAGGATCTACTATGTGATCTTCATGTGGGACTACTACAAGGACGATCCCATCCAGATCCTTAACTTGCGCGGCGGCGGACTGGCTATTTACGGCGGTATCATTGCCGGCGTGCTCACGCTTTATATCTACTGTAAGATCAAGAAACAGAAATTCCCGCTGATTCTCGACTTTGTGATGTATGGATTGCTGGTCGGGCAGATTATGGGAAGATGGGGGAACTTCTTCAACCGGGAAGTTTTCGGAGAATATACGAACAACCTTCTGGCCATGAGGATTCCGGTGAGCATGGTGAGAGAGCAGGACATCTCCGCTTCGATCGCCGCTCACATGGCTGAGGGAACCAATTATATACAGGTGCATCCCACATTTCTCTACGAGGGAATGTGGAATCTGGCGATCCTGATCTTTCTGCTGCTCTACCTTGAGCACAAGAAGTTTGACGGAGAGATTGCCCTTCTGTATTTTGCCGGTTACGGGATCGGAAGAGCCCTGATCGAATCGATCAGGACCGACCAGCTCTACATACCGGGGACGCAGATCCCGGTTTCTATGGTGTTGGGGCTGGTAATGGCAGCTGCCGCGATCAGTGCGGAACTGATCATCCGATTCAGGATCGCAAACAGTGAGAAGGCCGGAACGGACAGCGCGAAGTGACTTTCGGTGCTCCGGGAAGGCGGTGAGAGAACGGATAAGATCCCTCGGCGGGAAGAGCTGCAGGGAATTTTGTGAATGGGGCTGAAAGGTACCCTCTGTTTTGTGTACGCTTTATTTTCCCCGAGCTATTGAAAAAGGGCAGGGCGCTTGGTATTATTGTGTAATAAAGTGGTGCAAAGTGGAGGGAAGTGCAACATGTTCATGGGAGAATACAGTCATTCTCTTGACGGCAAAGGGAGACTGATCATTCCGTCCAAGTTCAGAGAGGCCTTAGGGGACAGGTTCGTGATCACGCGAAGCCTGGATCCCTGTCTGTGCATTTATACAATAGAGGACTGGGAGAAGTTTGTTTCCCGCCTGAACAGCCTCCCCTACAATGTTAAGAAACAGAGACAGCTGGTGCGTTTCTTCCTCTCGGGAGCCAATGAGGCGGAACCTGACAAGCAGGGACGCGTCCTGATCCCGGGAAACCTCAGGGAAGCTGCGGGGATCGATAAGGATGTCGTGCTTGTGGGAGTGGGTTCCAGGATCGAGATCTGGAGCCGCGGATCCTGGGAAGAGAATATGTCCAGCGATGAGATCAACGATATAGCAGAAGAGATGCTGGGGAACGGATTTGAAATTTGAACACACATCGGTACTTCTGGAAGAAGTCCTGGATAATCTGGCGATCAGGCCGGACGGAATATATGTAGACGGAACCCTCGGAGGCGGAGGGCACTCTTACCACATTCTGGAGAGGCTCACGTCCGGAGGAAGGCTGATCGGCATCGATCAGGATACGGACGCCATTCGGGCTGCAGGAGAGAGGCTCAGCTGCTTCGGGGACCAGGTGACGATCGTACATGACAACTATGAGCATATTAAAGAGGTGCTCGAGGATCTGTCCATCAAGGCTGTGGACGGGATTCTCCTGGATCTGGGCGTATCCTCCTACCAGCTGGACAATCCTGAGAGAGGATTCACGTACAGGACAGACGCGCCTCTCGATATGAGAATGGATCAGAGCAGCTCACTCACTGCCAGGGAGATCGTCAATACCTGGCCGCAGGAGGAGATCGCAAGGATCCTCAGAGAATACGGCGAAGAGCGGTGTGCCGGAAGGATCGCCGCGAATATTGTCCGCAGGCGGGAAAAGAGTCCCCTTGAGACTACGGGCGACCTGAGTGAAGTGGTCAGGGCATCGATTCCCGCGAAGATGAGGGAGAAGGGCGGCAATCCTGACAAGAGGACATTTCAGGCGATCCGCATTGCATGCAACAGGGAACTGGATGTGCTCAGGGACTCTCTGGATACGATGATCGACCTTTTAGAGCCGGGCGGAAGGCTTTGCGTGATCACTTTCCACTCGCTGGAGGACCGCATTGTCAAGAACGCGTTTAAGAGAAATGAAAAGCCCTGTATCTGCCCGCCGGAGTTTCCGGTGTGTGTATGCGGCAGGGAATCGAAGGGAAGAGTAGTCACCCGCAAGGCAATCGCGCCGGGTGCGGAAGAGTTAAAGGTGAACAGACGCTCAGCGAGCGCGAAGCTGCGCGTATTTGAGAAGAAATAGTAAGACAGTACGGAAGTGACGAAGGTAATCTTTGGGAGGCGGACATGGTCAGAGCTACACGGGGATCAAACCGTAATAGAAAAAAGAACAGACAGAGCGACAGTATATATCACGGCACTTTTGCCGGCAACAGGCAGTCCTTTATCAACGGTACAGCTGCTCCGGATGATTTCTGGTCGGAGACCTCCCAGGAGGAAGTCCACAGGAGCAAAGCCGACCTGAGAATGGTCGCCCGCAGGAGCCGGGAGCATGCCATGCAGATGAATCTCAGGTATGCAGCGTTTCTTGCTTCGCTCGTGGTAGTGCTCACTCTGTGCCTTGTCGGTTATATCAAGCTGAAGGCTGACATATCCGACACGAACAAGCAGATCTCTTCGCTGGAATCCCAGCTCACCGAGCTTCGGGCTTCCAACAATGAAGTCTACAACCAGATCGTCGGAAATGTGGACCTTGAAGAGATCAGGAGAATTGCGATCGAGGAATTTGGAATGAAGTATGCCAATCAGGACCAGATTGTGGTATACTCTGAGACCAAAGGCGACATGGTCCATCAGATCGCCGACTTGGATAACTGAGCGGGCAGCAGGTACTGCCCCGTGACCTTTTACGGATTGAAGGAAACAAAGTGAGAAAGAACAGAGTAGTAGATGGAAAGAATACTCGCGGAGGAATAAAACGATTCACTATTAGTATGCAGAGAAAGCTGGTAGTACTATTAGCCATAGTACTGCTGGCTTTCATCGGATTAGGGGTAAAACTGTTCCTTGTCAACAGGGACAACGGACAGGCTTACTCTATGCAGGTCCTTTCCCAGCAGGCATATGCGAATCAGATCATTCCGTTCAAGAGGGGAAAGATCCTGGACTGCAATGGGACGGTTCTTGCTGACAGCCAGCTGGTCTATAACGTGATCGTGGATTCGAAGGCGATCCTGGAGAAGGATATCTATATGGAGCCTACTCTGGACGCGCTCGAGAAACTGGGCGTCAACAGAAGCAGGATCAGAGAGTACATCACGAACCACGCCTCCTCGCAGTATTATATCGCGCTGAAGAATCTCAGCTATCAGGACAGGAAGGATTACCTCGATGAAGTTGAGAAGGGCATTGCCGCGGAAAAGAAGGCGAATGTTCCCGCTGCTCAGAGGGTATACAGCAATATTAAGGGGATCTGGTTCGAGAGCGGCTATTCGAGGATCTATCCTCATAATGAGCTTGCCTGCGATGTCCTTGGCTTTTCGGGAAGCGGAAATATCGGAACCGGCGGTCTTGAAGAGTATTACAACGACACTCTTAACGGCACGATCGGCAGAAAATACGGATACCTCGATGATGCGCTCAATATTGAAGAGACAATGATCGAGGCGAAGGACGGAAACAATCTCATCCTGACTCTGGACGCGAACATTCAGAGTATTGTCCAGAAATATCTGCAGAAGCACAACGATGAATACAGGAGCCTCGAGCATGAGGGCCTGGGCAGCAATAATGTCGGCTGCATTGTCATGGACGTCAACAGCGGCGAGATCCTGGCAATGGCAGGCACGCCATTTTTTGACCTGAACCACCCGTCTGACCTGGCGGCCCTGTGGGGAATGCCCAAGCTGGATGCGAATGACGAGCCGACGGACGCTTATCTTACCTATAAAGATATCCTGCTGATGTCGGAGGAGGATAAACCGAGATATCTGAACGCGCTGTGGAGAAATTTCTGCATCAGCGAGTATTATGAACCGGGATCCACGGCAAAGCCGTTCACGGTCGCAATGGGACTTGACACCGGAGCCGTGAGCCCGGATGATATGTATTTCTGCGGCGGCTACCTGATGATCGACGGCTTCAAGATCAAATGCCACAACGTAGACGGTGACGGATGGTTTACAGTGGGCCAGGCAGTGGAGTGGTCCTGCAACGTATGCCTGATGCAGATGGCAGAGAAGATCGGCAAGGAGTTCTTCACCAAGTTCCAGAATGTGTACAATTTCGGCCTCAGGACCGGGATCGATCTGGCTGATGAAGCGAGAACAGACCAGTTTGTCTCTGATTCCACGATGACGGACTCCATGCTCGCGACGAACTCATTCGGGCAGAACTTCGACTGCACCATGATCCAGCTGGCGGCAGGTTTCTGCTCCCTGATCAACGGCGGCAATTACTATGAACCTCATGTCGTAAAGAAGATCACCAGCCCGTCGGGTGTGACCCTTAAGACGATCGAACCGAGAGTTTTAAAGAAAACTGTCTCGGAATCGACGAGTGAACTGATCAGAGAATATACGATCCAGGTAGTTGAGGGGCACAACGGAACGGGATTTTCCGCAAGGCCCGCAGGATACAGGATCGGCGGCAAGACAGGTACCGCGGAGACACTTCCCCGTGATAACGGCGAATACGTAGTCTCCTTTATCGGATACGCGCCGGCGGAAGACCCGCAGATCGCGTGCTATGTCGTTGTGGACAGACCTAACGTAGACGGGCAGGATGACCCTACTTTCGCGACGGAGATCGTCAGAAATATCCTCACGGAAGTGCTCCCTTACATGGGAATCTATATGTCGGAGCCTGTCACTGACGCAGAGAGAGAAGAACTCGAAGAATGGGGCCTTGAGGTCACATATACGGGAGACGAGCCCTCGGATAAGTGGGATCTGGGCGAACCATACCAGTAAAAAGGTGCCGGATTCTTATAAGGAAGGAAAAACGAAATTATGCGCAGCGGAATGATTTTTATCAATATTGTTGCACCTCTGCTTGTAGGATTTGCGGTGAGCGCGATCTCGGGAAGATATCTCATCCCGTTTCTGCGCAAGGTCAAGGCCGGACAGACGGAGAGAACGGACGGGCCTCAGAGCCATCTTAGCAAGACCGGCACGCCGAATATGGGCGGGATCATGATCCTGCTGGGGCTTGCGGCGGCCTGTATAACTGCCTGTTTTCTGCCGGGTGTCGGAGGCTCCGAAGTGATCCCGGTCCTGATCCTTGCGGTAGGTTTTGGCCTGGTCGGATTTATTGACGACTATCTCAAAGTGGTGAAGAAAAAGTCGGACGGTCTGAGCGCCAAACAGAAGATGGCGCTTCAGATCGTGATCGCGCTTTTATTCGCGCTCTATATCACTAAGATCAATGCGATCCCGCTAACAATGAAGGTGCCGTTTGTGCCCGGTCTTTATCTTGACCTCAAATTGCTCAACATTCCGGCCTTTCTGTTCATTTCCGTGGCTACTGTCAACGGAACGAACTTCACGGACGGAGTTGACGGACTTGCCAGCTGCGTCACGGTTGCGACAGCATTGTTCTTTACTATTGCCGCGGCTTTTGCCGGTTCCGGGTCAGCAGCGGCCGGCGGCGCGATGATCGGCGCGCTCCTGGGATTTCTGATCTACAACGCGAACCCCGCGAAGGTCTTTATGGGAGACACAGGGTCACTGGCGCTGGGAGGATTTGTCACCGCGATGGCTTACCTGCTGCAGCTGCCGCTCTTTATCCCGATCGTCGGATTCATTTATTTTATCGAAGTGCTGTCTGTGATCATTCAGGTCGCGTATTTTAAGAAGACACACGGGAAGAGGATCTTCCGCATGGCACCCATTCATCATCATTTTGAGCTGGGAGGATGGTCTGAGGTAAAAGTGGTCGCCATCTTTACAATAGTGACGGTTATTCTGAGTGCAGCCGCACTTCTGGGTATATGGGCCTAAATTTATGTGGTCAAAATAGAGAAAGCGCTGTATTATAATGGTTGGATTTTTTACTCGTATACAAGACACGATAAGAAAAAGATTTGGTAGGAGAAGAGGACTGCTTGATTACAGTCTTCTTTTCATTGTCCTTTTTCTTCTGGCTTTCGGACTGGTCATGCTCTACTCGGCGAGCTCTTATGAAGCGAGCGTCGATCACGGCGACTCTGCCTTTTACCTGAAGAGGCAGCTGGTATTTACGATCTTCGGACTGGTCCTTATGACCTGGGTCTCGTCGGTGCCCTACACGATGTGGAAAAAGCTTTCCGTGCTGGCCTATTTTGTCTCGATCGGCCTGATCCTTTTGGTCATCCCGTTCGGCATGGAGGTAAACGGAGCCAAGAGATGGATCCGAATACCGGGACTTCCCATGCAGCTGCAGCCGGCGGAGGTGGCGAAGATCGGCGTTATCATCTTCACCGCCATGCTGATCGAACGGCTGGGTAGAAAGAATCTGCGGACGCTGAGGGGATTCATCTTTACTATGATCCCGGGCACTGTGGTCGCGATCATGCTGTGGAGGATCACGGACAACCTGAGTTCCGCGATCATTGTTGTCGCGATTGTTTATGGAATGTGCTTTGTCGCTGCTCCGGACTACCTCAAATACTTTGTATTGGGAGCGCTGGTCATAGTGCTGGCGGGAGTACTGGTAGTAGTGATCGTTAATACTTCGGATACGAACTCCCTCGGATTCAGAGGAGAGAGAATCCTGGCATGGCTGGATCCGCAGGCATACGCCAGCGGAAAGGGATACCAGACGATACAGGCGCTGTATGCGATCGGCTCGGGAGGGATCTTCGGAAAAGGACTCGGTCAAAGTATGCAGAAATTGGGATTTATTCCCGAGGCGCAGAATGATATGATCTTTTCGATCATCTGTGAGGAACTGGGGCTCTTCGGCGCGATCAGCATCATGCTCATGTTCGTGCTGCTGCTCTGGAGGTTCATGGTGATCGCGAACAGCTCGGATGATTTCTATGGAGGCATGCTGGTCGTCGGCGTGATCACCCATATTTCCGTGCAGGTGATCCTCAATATCGCGGTTGTTACCAACTCGATCCCTAATACGGGCGTAACACTTCCCTTTATCAGTTACGGAGGATCGTCCGTCTTCTTTCTGCTCAGTGAGATCGGAATCGTCCTGAGCGTCGCGAGAGGGCTGCGGGACGAGGAACTGCGGCGGATGGAAAGCTGAAAAGAAATTAGATTATAATCTCGGAGGACTATGGGGCTGACTGCAGAACCTGAAGAAAAGAAAGAGAATATGGTAATGCCTGACAGCGCCTCAACCCAGACTCCGGATGATACGGCGCAGGCAGAGCCGGAGGAGACAAAGGCCGATGACTCTGAGGCCGGAGCAGGAGAGATCGGAACAGAAGAGGCTCCAGACGGAGAGGCTCTGGACGGAGAGGTCCCTGACGGAGAGAATCCTGATGAAGAGGATCCTGATGGAGAGACTCCTGCCGAAGAGGCTCCTGACGGAGAAAACCCTGACGGGGAGGCTCCTTTAGAAGAAGAACCCGGCGGAGAAGTCGAAGAGGAGAAATCCGCAGCTGCCGAAAAGGTGAAGCCCTTTATTCGCGAAAAGGCAGTTCCCCCGGCTCGCGAAGAGTATGAGTTCTACGTCGACGAAGATGAAGATCTTTCTGACGAGGAAGACGAAGAGGACGAAGAAGATGAGGAAGAAGCCGAGAGCCTCAGGGCGTGGCTTCTGTTTCTTCTTGTCAGCGCGGCTGTGGCGGCAGTGGTCTTCGGGCTGGGTTTTGGCTGTACTGTGAGAAAAGTGTATGTGAGAGGGAATTCTCTGTATACCAGCGAAGAGATCGCGGAGAAGGTGATCAGTGACGACTCTCTGCTCCGTCATAACACCGCCTTTCTGACAGTGCTGTATATGACGCCCTTCGCGCCTCAGATCCCTTTTGAGGAGAGCGTCAAAGTAACCCCGGTGTCCTATGATGAGATCCGCATCACTGTCAAGGACATGGAGGTAGGCGGGTTCATTCCCTACACGGGAAGAAATCTGTACTTCTCGTCGGACGGGATCATTCAGGAAATCACTCCGCTCGTACTTAAAAACGCCACTTTCGTGACAGGGATCTCCGTCACCGAGGCGGAAAAAGGACAGAAAATGGCGGCGGACAACGAGACCGGCCTGGCTATGGTGCTGGAAGTCCTTCAGACGCTCAAAAAATACGATCTGAAAGCGGACTGTACAGCGCTGACAAAGGCAGGAAATATCGCCATCTATTTCGATGAGATCAAGGTACAGCTCGGAAAGACCGATTTCGAACTCAAAATATCGAAGATCTCCCAGATCTATCCGTACCTGGAAGGCCGAAGCGGGACGATCGACCTGACAAATTATACTTCGGCAGACGAAAACATTATCTTGAAATAATTTTGTAAAAAAAAATAAACATCCATTGATTATTTCAGGGTTCGATTGTATTATTATTTACGTGGTTATTATTTTTTAGAATAAGGAGGGGCCAACCGTGCTGGAAATCAAAACAAATGATACGGAACCGGCTTGCAAGATTATAGTCGTTGGCGTTGGCGGTGCAGGCAACAACGCTGTTAACCGAATGGTGGATGTAGATGTTATAGGTGTGGAATTCATCGGTGTCAACACTGATGTTCAGGCTCTGAACCTTTGCAGGGCTCCCAGACTGCTGCAGATCGGTGAGAAGCTGACGAAGGGCCTTGGCGCCGGTGCGAATCCGGAGGTTGGTCAGAAGGCAGCGGAAGAGAGTGCTGATGAGATCGCTCAGGCTTTCAAGGGTGCGGATATGGTATTCGTTACCTGCGGTATGGGCGGCGGCACAGGAACCGGAGCTGCTCCCGTCGTTGCAAGGATCGCGAAGGAAATGGGCATCCTCACTGTCGGCGTAGTGACAAAGCCTTTCAGCTTTGAGGCTAAGAGCCGCATGCAGAGAGCTCTCGTTGGTATCGAGAACATCAAGGAGAACGTCGATACTCTGATCGTAATCCCCAATGACAGGCTTCTTGAGATCATGGATCGCAGAACTACACTTCCCGAAGCTCTCAAGAAAGCGGACGAAGTGCTTCAGCAGTCCGTACAGGGTATCACAGACCTGATCAATGTTCCTTCCATCATCAATCTGGACTTCGCGGATGTACAGACTGTCATGAGAGACAAGGGCGTTGCGCATATCGGTATCGGATATGGCAAGGGCGAGACAAAGGCAACCGACGCTGTGAAGATGGCAGTCGAATCTCCTCTTCTGGAGACCACTGTAAGCGGCGCTACCGATGTCATCATCAACATCTCCGGCGATATCTCCCTGGCAGATGCTTCCGACGCGGCAAGCTATGTTCAGGATCAGGCCGGCGATGATGTCAATATTATCTTCGGCGCTATGTATGACGACAGCAACACGGATTCCTGTGACGTTACGGTCATCGCTACCGGCATCGGCAGCAAGGATACCGTTCCGATGAACAATTATCCGTTCGGTGCTCAGAACGTACGCAAGAGCAGCAGCCAGACATCTTCTTATAAGGGCTCCGCTCAGAGAAGCAGCTCACAGAGTTCCAGGAGCAATGCGGGCTCAAGACCTGTTTCCCAGCCTAGCGCTCCCAAGAGCAGACAGGATAACGTTGAGATCCCGTCCTTCCTCAGACAGCCCAGAAGATAACCCTGAGTGAAGTAAATACTTGACAATTAACGGCTGTCCGAATATAATAATCGGGCAGCCGCAAGTTTGGGGATATAGCTCAGCTGGGAGAGCGCTGCGTTCGCAACGCAGAGGTCACGGGTTCGAATCCCGCTATCTCCACGAAATAAACCGCAATGGCAACAGCCATTGCGGTTTATTTTTTTACTCAAGTTATGCATGTTATTTGCGACCAATATGGTCAATTGTTTGAAAATTCGGTGAATTTTGGTGCTTTATTAAAGGTTTTCCACAATTTAGTCCACAATATCCACCATTCTCACGGTTGACCGAGAAAGTCAATCGTCTATTGAAATCTTCGGCCTCCTGGAAGACGGCTTTTTCTTCTCCTCCGTCTCCTCCTCGTCGATCTCATCAAAGATAGAACGTTTTCTGATATTGACATAGTTGCTTCTCAGAGCATTAATGACATCCCGGACTTCTCTGGGTGAGATCGTTCCGCACTGCAGGTACTGAGGATCCGGATCACTGCCGTCCAGGTAGTACAGGGAGCCCTTTCGGGGAAGGGATTCTGCGCACCGCTGATTGAGAAGCGATATGGAATCCTGGGGAGTTCTCACTTTGAGGCTGACTACCGCCGGAAAGCTTTCCCTGAGGCCGCGCAGGCAGGAGGGATTGGAGGAGGCCAGGATCAGGTGGATCCCGCAGGGACCGGCAAATTCGGTCATTCGCAGAATATAAGCCATGGCGGCCTGCTTGTTGGAGTTGAACAGGCGCTGATATTCCGTGATCAGGACGATCCTGTGGCGGAGATTTCCGCCCCGCTCGTTGTACTGGAATATGTTCCGGCAGCGGGCGTTTACAAGAAGATTCGTCCTGAGATCGATCTCCCTGCTCATCTCAGAGAGCATAGCCATAGTGTTTCGGACCGAACTCATCACATGGCAATAGGGGAGTTCCGCATAGTTGTCAAAACCCAGATTTCCGGACGAGCACAGAAAGAGCTCGATCTCATCGGGGGTGCGCTTGACGAGAAGGCTTAAGAGGACTCCCTCCAGAAATTCATCGAGACCGCTGCTCGGATTGCCTCCGATCAGAAGATGAGGGATCTCCGTCAGCTCATGGATCACACACTCACGGTAAATATTCATTCCGATCGCGACAGGAAGCCCCTGGGAGGACTGGAATTCTCTGCTGGTGAGAAGATCACCGAGCCAGACAGGGTCGCGCTGCCAGGGAACATCGATGTAGACGCGCCCTTCGCTGCGATAAACCTGTATATCCTTGCGCAGGAAGATGTACCTGTAAAGGGACTCCAGTTTCATGATCTTGCTGGCGCTCTTCATATCGTCGGGCCTGATCCCGAACCTGGTCATCATAGGTCCCTGCATGCAGACGTCCAGGACTCCGTGGACATCGTTCTCTGCCCACAGATCAAGCAGATCGTCGATGTAAGGAGTGAGGGCCTGATCATTCCATCTTGTATGATATTTAAGAATATCCCTTGTATCGGGAAGGATAAATACTGCCATTTATTTCACTCATTTCTAGCTGAAGTAAAGACGCCGCGCCCGGCGCGTAGCGATATTTGGATTATATCATGTTTGGATAGGGCATGGTATAATAATAAATACTGAGCAAAAGAGCAAAGGAGCCTGGAAACATGATCAGAATGATCGGACTGGATCTGGACGGCACATTGCTGACAGGAGACAAACGGCTTACGGAAGGAAACAGGGAGGCGCTGGAGGATGCCGCGAAGAGCGGCGTCTTTGTCGTACCTGTGACCGGCCGTCCGCTTGCGGGGATTCCCGAACAGATCCTGGAACTTCCCTTCATCAGGTATATTATCACATCCAACGGGGCAGTCACGACGGACCGCGGCGGCGGGCGTCCGATCAGAGAGCGCTGCATGGCGAGAGAAACTGCGGAAAAGACGCTCAGGGCTGCGGAAGGAAAAGGGATCATCAGGGAGTTTTTTACCGGAGGATACGGATATCATGACCGCAGCACCAGGAAACTTCTCTGGAAGCGGTTTGAGCGGACGCCGGTACTGAGCTATCTGGAGAAGAGCCGCATCCCGGTGGAGGACCTGTATGTTGAACTTGGCAGGAACGATACGATTGAGAATCTTTCTATCATGTGTTCCATGCGGGAAGAGAAAGAAAGAGTCCTTGCGCGTGTGAGAGAGATCAGCGGGATTAAGATCATCTATCCCTGGCCTACGGACCTGGAGATCACCTCGAGTGAGGCTGACAAGGGAGAGGCGCTTCTAAGTCTTGCGGAGCTGCTCGGCTGCCGCAGGGAAGAAGTGATGGCTATGGGAGACGGAAACAATGACCTGGGCCTGATGAGATCGGCAGGCCTGTCGGTGGCAATGGGAAATTCCGCCCCGGAGGTCATCGAAGCTGCAGACTATATGACAGCGGATAACGAACACGACGGAGTGGCACTGGCGGTGAGACGTTATATTCTTGGGAGAGGAGAATACTGATGTACGGCGCTATTTTGGGAGATATTATCGGAAGTCCCTATGAATTTGACCAGAATAATATAAAGACGACGGATTTCGAACTCTTTTCGGAGAGGTCGGAGTTCACGGACGACAGCATCATGACGCTTGCTGTGGCTGAAGGACTGATGAACTGCGGCATAGACGCAGATGAGACGGTGATGAAGAAGTCCCTGGTTGAGGCCATGAAGAAATACGGGAAGAGATATCCCTTCGCGGGCTACGGGGCCAATTTCAGCATGTGGCTGGACGAGGAGGACCCCCAGCCCTACAGGAGCTTTGGAAACGGCAGCGCGATGCGGGTGTCCGCGGCTGCATGGCTGTGCCAGGAGAGCCTGCAGAAAATGCTTCAGATCGCAGCAGTGACGGCGGAAGTGTCCCACAACCATCCCGAGGGAATAAAGGGAGCCCAGGCGACAGCCGCAGTGATCTTTATGGCACTTCACGGCGCTTCCAAGGAGGACATTAAGAATACAGTCTCGAAGGTTTTCGGCTATGATCTGACAAGGACCTGCGACATGATAAGGCCCTCCTATCATCATGTGGAATCCTGTCAGGAAACAGTACCGGAGGCAATCACTGCTTTTCTCGAGGGCGACAGCTTTGAGAGCGTGATCCGTCTTGCGGTGTCCCTGGGCGGCGATTCTGACACGCTGGCCTGTATCGCGGGCAGCATGGCTGAGGCTTTCTATGGAGTGCCCGAGGAGCTGAAGAGGGAAGCGAGAGAGCGCCTTTCCGATGATCTGAGGGGAGTTCTGGACAGATTCGACAGGAAACTTGAGGAAGATCGGGAAGCGAGGGAGAAAGACCCCGCCAGGATGAAGGCGTGGAAGGAAGCGCTCAGACCGGCGCCTCCCGCGCAGGGGAATGCGCCCAAATTCCCGGGAAGCGAGGAACTGGAGAAATCTCTTGAAGAGTTTTCGGCAGATCGGAGCAAAGAGAACCTTGTCCGATGCCTGGAGGCACTTAGAAAGGCAATGCACGCCGGAGGAAATGTCCTGTTTCCGGTGCAGCCTGTCAGACTCAACGCGACCGGCGGGAAGGCTGCGGGAAGGGCGATCAGGATGAGATTGATCGCAACGAAGGACGGCAAGAACTGGCAGGTCGCCTACACGAGCGAGAACAGGTATAAGAGCGGCTCGTCCGCCAAGGATCCGGCTCTTGCGGCTACGATCCGGCAGGCCCTGGAACAGTATGTGCCCGACGCGCCGGGAACCAACAAAGCTCCCGGCAACATCGCGGGTATTGTGCTCAATCCGGAGAAAAATCCGATCTTTCTCACAAGGGAGATGATCGCGAGCGTACTGAAAGCGGAGGCCCGGGCAGTGAGAGCTTCCCGCAGCGGGATCCTGGTGACAAAGGGAGATATCACCAAGATGAAGGCGGACTGTATTGTCAACGCGGCAAACTGCTCGCTTCTGGGAGGAGGCGGAGTGGACGGCGCGATCCACAGGGCAGCAGGCCCCGGCCTTTTAGAGGAGTGCAGGAAACTGGACGGATGCCACACCGGAGAGGCCAAGATCACCGGCGGCTACAACCTTCCGGCAAAATATGTGATCCATACGGTGGGACCCATTTACGACGGAGACGAGGACGATCCGAAGCTCCTCGCCTCCTGCTATAGAAATTCCCTGGACATCGCTATGAAGAACAACATCCACAGCATTGTCTTCCCGAACATTTCCACCGGGGTCTACGGATATCCCAAGGAGGAAGCTGCGAGGATCGCCATGGGCACGGTAGGGCGCTGGCTCTCCGACCACAAAGGCTATGTCATGCATGTGGCGATGTGCTGTTTTGACCGGGAGAACTATGAGATCTATGAAAAACTGGTAAAGAGCAGCCAGAATAAAGATCAGAATGTCTGAAGCAAAGCTTCCACTTCGGACCGCACGGCGAGATCGGGAGAGAAAGCGCTGGCACTGCCTGCGGCGATGCCCATGCGGAAAGCCTCCCGGAAATCACCGGTCTCGAGATAGCCGCTTATAAACCCGGCTACCATAGAGTCGCCGGCGCCGACGGAATTCACAAGGGTCCCCTTCGGGGCGGGACTTCTGAATACCTCTCCGTTTTCGGAGATAAAGACCGCGCCTTCTCCGGCCATGGAGATCAGGACGTTCTCCGCTCCTTCTTCCTGCAGCTTCTTCGCATAGGGGATCACTTCCTCCTGCGTGCGGAGCGTGACGCCGTAGATCTCACCCAGTTCATGCTCATTGGGCTTGACCAGCCAGGGACGGCTGTGGAGCGTTCCGACGAGAAGGTCCTTCTCAGCGTCGACGACGATGCGGATTCCCTTTCCCGCGAGCCGCTTCATGATCCTCTCGTAGACGTCGCGGGGGAGGGATCCGGGAACACTCCCGGAGATCACCAGGATATCGCCGGAGGAGAGCAGGTCAAGCTTTTCGTATAGCTTTTCAATGTCCCCGGCGGTGATGAGAGGCCCCTGTCCGTTGATCTCAGTCTCCTCGCCGGACTTAAGTTTGACGTTGATGCGGGAGAAGCCGTTCCGGACCCGGATCAGATCGACGCCGCAGCCGAAGTTCTTCATCAGCTCCGCGATATCGTCGCCGGTGAAGCCTGCCATGAAACCGAGAGCAACGCTTTTGTGCCCCATATTGCTGAGGACGATGGAAACGTTGATCCCCTTGCCGCCGGGAAGAATGTTCTCGTAAGTGGTCCGGTTAATGACGCCGGGTTTAAAATCATCGACCCTGACAATGTAGTCAAGGGACGGATTGAATGTGACTGTGTAGATCATCTTTGCCAAAAGCCTCCTTATCAGAGATTCTCCCGGTGACTGTCTTTAATGAGAATCGGTTTACTGAGGGCAGGAACCGCCCTGGCGCCGGTCCGCCGCGCAGCCATCAGGTCGTATAGGAACTCCGCCTGAAGCTCCTCCCGGAGCACCTCGTACAGCTGATCAGGCATGACGTCTCTCGCCCTGGAGAGTTTATCCAGGAAAGGAACATCGCAGGAAGCGGTTATGCTCCGGATGAGCGGAGCGGCTTCCCGCCGGAATCCGATGGGACGGATCCATCCGCAGAGATTATGTTCTGTGTCAAAATACTGCATGGTCTCCGAGGTGATCCCCAGAAGGATGTGTAGAAGTGCCCTGGAGATCCTGGTATATGTATAATTGCGTGTCTTCACCGCTTTGCAGAAATCGGAATAGGTGGTAAAGCCGGGAAGCTCTTTCAGGATCCTTGCGGCAAGATCCGGTGACACGTCCAGATAGCCGGTGAGGGTCTCGGGAGATCCCGCGCTGTACAGAGCATGCAGAAGAAGATCTGAAAAGTCGTCTCTGCAGAGGAAAGGGTCGCTCTTTTGACGGGAAGTGATTATTTCCGAGCGGATCTGCGTCGCGCCGGCGCACTTGGTGCGCCTTATCGCCAGCGGACGTATTGTGCTGCCGCTTCTTAAAAGAGCCCTGAGATATTCTGTCCCGAGAAGGTCATTAGGCGTTGCGGGCAGATCAGCGTCCTCCATAGCGGCAGCTCTCGCCGAAGGGTAGGAGAGTCCCTCCCTGAGTCCGTCCCGGAGCGCGGCTCGAAACTGATCGGATTCATCATTGAGCCTGCGGGAGGCCTCCATGAGGGAATCGGTATCACCGGTCTCCGAGCCGAATGCCAGGTCCGTGACAACTCCGAGGTTCTCCATCAGAGCCACTGCTCCCCGGGCAAAATAGTCCGCGCCGGAGCATGCCGCGTACAGGGGAAGCTCCACCACAAGGTCCGCGCCGGCGGACAAAAGCGCCTCCGTCCTCGCCTCCCGGGAGAGGATCGAAGGGGCTCCGCGCTGTACGTAGTCCCCGCTGAGAGCGATCACGATATAATCCGCGCAGGTCTTTTCCCGCGCTTCTTTGATCAGATAGCGGTGTCCCTCATGAAGGGGATTGCACTCTGCGATGATACCTGTGACTCTCATGTCTGTAATGATCCTTTCCGCCGCGTGATGAGAAGGGAAACGAAGATCCGTCCCCGTCTCCAATTATTTCATATAAGAAATAAAAGTTCCATTATCAGGGGGAAGTTTTGTTCAAAAAAAGGGGCAGTTCTTGTCCTTCTTCAAATTAAGTGTATAATAGATAATAGAGCAGCATGCGGCAGCAGCCGGGTTATAGTTTTATAGGAAACGGAGAGAAAAAAATGAATATTTTGGTAATCAACTGCGGCAGTTCATCACTGAAGTTCCAGGTCATCAATGCAGAGTCCGAGAAGCTCCTGGCTAAGGGCCTTTGCGAGAGAATCGGCATGGACGGTTCCTGCATCACTTATGAGAACAAGGCAGACAATACCGGCAAGGAATTCAATGAGATCCCTATGCCTGATCACAATAAGGCAGTAAGCCTTGTACTGAGCGCCCTGACCAACGAGAAGACAGGCGTTCTGAAATCTCTTAGCGAGATCGGAGCAGTGGGACACAGAATCGTCCATGGCGGCGAGAAGTTCACATCCTCTGTAGTCATCACAGACGAGGTTATCGAGGCGATCAAGGAAGTGTCCGATCTGGCTCCTCTTCACAACCCCGCAAACCTGATCGGCGTAGACGCCTGCAAGAGCCTTATGCCCGGCACACCTATGGTAGCTGTTTTCGATACAGCTTTCCATCAGACAATGCCCGAGAAGGCCTATATGTATGCACTGCCTCTTAAGTACTACAAAGAATACAAGGTAAGAAGATACGGCTTCCACGGCACCAGCCACTCCTTCGTTTCCAAGGAAGCAGCCAAGGTCGCCGGCAAGGCATATGACGATTGCAAGACCATCGTCTGCCACCTGGGCAACGGCGCCAGCATCTCTGCTGTCATGAACGGCAAGTGCGTAGATACTTCCATGGGTCTTACCCCCCTTGAGGGCCTGATCATGGGAACCAGAAGCGGCGACCTCGATCCCGCGATCGTTGATTTCATCGCAGGCAAGGAAGGCATCACAGCAACTGAGGTCACCAATGTCCTCAATAAGAAGTCCGGCGTTTTCGCTCTGTCTGACGGACTTTCCTCTGACTTCCGCGACCTCGAGGACGGATACAAGAACGGCAACAAGTATGCCAAGCTCGCTGTAGACGCTTTCTGCTACAGAGTAGCCAAGTACATCGGCTCCTACACAGCAGCTATGAACGGCGTAGACGTGATCGCTTTCACAGCCGGCATCGGCGAGAACAGCGCATTCGTCCGTGAGAACGTAATGGCTTATCTCGGATATCTGGGCGTCACCTGCGACAAGGAAGAGAATGCCAAGAGAGAAGATATCCACAAGATCTCCACTGCGGACAGCAAGGTCCTGGTATATTCCATCGCCACAAACGAGGAGCTCGCCATCGCTCGCGAGACCTACGAGCTGACCAAATAATAAGGAAGCGCAGGCTGCGCAAAGTCGACAAAAAATTGTTGACAAAGGTAATTACCGCAAGTATAATACCATTTGTGTGACTACTTGAACGGTAAGGAGGTGTAACGATGTCTATCTGCCCTAAGAATAAATCATCCAGAAGTCATAGAGATAAGAGAAGAGCAAACTGGAAAATGACTGCTCCGACTCTCGTTAAGTGCAGCAAGTGCGGCGCTCTTACGATGCCCCACAGAGTGTGCAGAAATTGCGGCTCCTATAATAAGAAGACCGTGATTGAAGTCGAAGACTGACGGATCATAGATTTATTGTGATCATGAACTGAATCAGAACTGATTCCAGGCGGATGCTGAAAGGCATCCGCCTGTTTTATTGTCTGAGCGGACCGCATGCAGGAGATCGCGCGGGCTTGCAGAAGCGTGATGTAAAGGGTTTGTAAGGCGGCTGTACTTGCATTATATGAGCCCTTTTAGTATATTAAACTCGTAACAGTATTCAGATTGTATGTTATTGGACTAAACAGAAACAGGAAATAGTATGAGTGAATTTGTACATGTAGCTGTAGATGCTATGGGCGGTGACAACGCGCCTTCCGAGATCATAAAGGGCTCTGTGAACGCACTGAACAAATGCCCGAATCTGAAGGTGACATTTACCGGAAAGGAAGATCTCGTAAAAGCGGAACTTGCGAAGCTTAAGTATCCCGCTGACAGAGTAGAGATCCTCAACTGCACGGAAGTGATCGAAATGGCAGAACCCCCGGTAGACGCGATCCGCACCAAGAAAGACTCGTCGATCGTTAAGGGTCTTCGCCTTGTAAAAGATGGTGAGTGCGACGCCTTTGTAACTGCCGGAAGTACGGGAGCGGCTCTCGCGGGAGGACAGCTTCTTGTGGGCAGGATCAAGGGAATCGAGAGACC
>DJXS01000075.1:20183-27202 GCA_002448395.1 Lachnospiraceae bacterium UBA6998
AATATGGATCCCAGACCTTCCATGCTCCTTCAGTTCGCACAGATGGGCTCGATCTATATGCGCAATATGACAGGGGTCGAGAAACCCAGAGTCGGACTCGTCAATGTGGGAACGGAAGAAGAGAAGGGAAATGAGCTTGCCAAACAGGCCTACCAGCTGCTCAAGAATTGCCCGGACATCAATTTCGTGGGCAATATCGAGGCGAGGGAGATCCCGGAAGGCGCGGTCGATGTGGCGGTCACGGATGCATTTACCGGAAACGCTATTTTGAAAATGTACGAAGGCGTGGCGAAGGTGATCCTGCACGAACTCAAGGGGGCGCTTATGTCGACCTTTTTGAGCAAGATCGGAGCCCTGATGATCAAGCCGGCCCTCAAGGGAATGATCAAGACCTTCGATGCTTCCGAGTACGGCGGAGCACCGATGCTGGGGCTGAAAGGCCTTGTGGTCAAGGCGCACGGCAATTCCAAGGAGGCGGAGATCGAACACGCGCTGGAACAGTGCATCACCTTTAAGGAGAAGCAGATCAACGATCTTTTCCGCAGCGAAATGAAACTTGATGAACTCGCGTCAGCCCGCAGAGTTAAGAAGAATACAGAAGAATAAGGAGACTGATTATGGACGAAGATTTCAAGAAACTGTGTGCAATTATTGCGGATGTACTCGGTATCGATCCCGATGAGATCACTATGGATACAACATTCGATGAAGATCTCGGTGCAGACTCTCTGGATGTCGCTTCCATTATCATGGGTATTGAGGACGAATACGATGTGAAGGTTGATACGGAAGTAGCCGCCAAGGTCACTACCGTCGGAGAAGCGCTCGCCCTGATCAAGGGGGCGGCTGAGGGATGAGAAATTCTTCACTGGAAGTTCTGGAAGGACGTATAGGTTATCATTTCAAGGATAAATATCTTCTGGAATGCGCGCTGACCCATACGTCCTTTGCCAATGAGCAGAAAATACACCGTTATAAGGATTACGAAAGGCTGGAGTTCCTCGGAGATGCTGTTCTTGAGATGGTCTCCAGCGCTTTTCTGTATAATGAATACCCCGATAAAAGAGAGGGAGAGCTGACCAAACTGAGGGCCAGCCTCGTCTGCGAGCCGTCTTTGGCGGACTGCGCGCGGACCCTCGGGATCCCGGATTTCCTGCGCCTTGGAAAGGGCGAGGAGGTGAGCGGCGGGAGAGACAAGGAGTCTATCCTGTGCGATGTAGTGGAAGCCGTGATCGGGGCTATGTATCTGGACTGCGGGGAGGTGGATCCTCCGCGTCGTTTTATCATGCAGTTTATTCTGTCGGACAGAGACAGAGTATTCTTTTATGACTCCAAATCGATGCTTCAGGAATGGGCGCAGGGGCGTGGAGAGACTATTCGCTATGAGCTCCTTTCAGAGAGCGGTCCCGAACACATGAAGCTGTATACGACCGGCGTTTATGTGGGAAGCACACTGATCGGCACCGGCGAGGGCCGTTCCAAGAAAGCGGCGGAGCAGCAGGCGGCCTATGCCGGGATCAGGAAGATCCGGGGCAGCAAGACAAAAAACTGATAACCAGGGAATAAGTATAAATGTATTTAAAATGTATCGAGATCCAAGGCTTTAAATCTTTTGCCAACAAGATCAGATTTGACTTTCATAACGGGATCACGGGAATCGTAGGGCCCAACGGCAGCGGAAAGAGCAATGTGGCGGACGCTGTCCGCTGGGTGCTGGGCGAGCAGAGGGTCAAGCAGCTGCGCGGCTCCTCCATGCAGGACGTCATATTTGCCGGCACGGAATCGAGAAAGCCCATGGGATATGCTTACGTGGCTATCACACTGGACAATTCCGACCACAAACTTCCCACGGACTACAAGGAAGTGACCGTGGCGAGAAGGATCTACAGAAGCGGCGAGACGGAGTATCTGATGAACGGCGCGTCGTGCCGGCTCAGAGATATTCACGAGCTTTTCTACGACACCGGAATCGGCAAGGAAGGCTACTCTATCATAGGCCAGGGGCAGATCGACAAGATCCTCAGTGACAAGCCCGAGGACCGCAGGGAACTCTTCGACGAGGCGGTGGGAATCGTCAAGTTCAAGAGACGCAAGGATATGACCCTGAAGAAACTCGCCAGCGAGAAGGAGAATCTGGTCAGGATCAACGATATCCTCGCTGAGCTGGAGAAGCAGATCCCTACCCTGGAAAGACAGTCGGAGAAGGCCAAGGTATTCTTCAAGGAGAGGGACGCCCTAAAGGCTAGAGACGTCAATCTCTTCCTTTTGGAGAACCAGAAGAACCTGGCCGAGCTGGAATCGGTAAAAGAGAACGAAGAGACAATTGAGAGGGATCTCAAAGAAGCCCGTGATCTTTACGAGAGGAACGGACAGGAATATGAGGCGGGCCGGCAGAAGCTGGGTGAACTCGAAGGAGAGATCGAGCAGATCCGGAATAGGATCACGAATGCCAGTGTCGTCAGAGAGAAGATCGAGGGCGAGATCAAGGTCATCGAGGAGCAGGTCCGGGCCGCATCGGGAAATGCGGAGCACTTCAGGACAAGGAGAGAATCCGTATCTGCCGAAATAGAGAGAGACCGTAAGGAAGAAGAAGAGATCCTCGAGAGGAAAAACGGGATCGACAGCAGCCTTGAACAGCTGCGAAGAGAACAGACCAAGGCAAGAGAGAGCGCATCGGGGTGCGCTGATCAGATCATCCGCTACTCAAGACAGGTGGACCTGGGTAAGAGTGAGATCCTTCGGATTCTCAGCGAGCGCGCTACGATCAAATCCAGCATTGCCAGTCTGAGCGCCCGTCAGGAGGAAAACGAGAGAAGAAGACAGGAACTGTCAGCCGGCATAGAGCAGGCGCAGTCGAGCGAGACAGAACAGACACAGATCATAGATGATCTGCGAAGACAGTTCAGAGAGATCACGGAGTCCGTAAAAGCGCTGCAGGCGCGTCAGAAGGAGATAGAGTCAACCATCTCCGGCATGAAGAAGAGACTGGGAGACGAGGACGAGCAGCTGCGCGCCAGCCAGCTCAGGTTCCACCAGGAGAAATCCCGCCTTGACGCGCTGGTCAACCTGACTGAGAGATACGAGGGCTTCGGCGGCAGCGTCAAGAAGGTCATGCAGAACCGGACGGCGGAAAAGGGCGTCATCGGCGTAGTAGCGGATCTTCTTAAGACGGACAAAAAATACGAGACTGCCATTGAGGTAGCTCTGGGTGGAAATATCCAGAACATCGTCACGGAAGACGCGGACACCGCGAGGCGCATGATCGAGCTGCTCAAGAGAGAAAAGGCCGGAAGAGCTACTTTCCTCCCCCTCAATGATCTGGGCAGGCCCCAGGAATTTAAAAATACGAAAGTGCTGCAGGAGCCGGGCGTGATCGGCCTTGCAGACAGTCTTGTGCGCTGCGACGACAGGTACCGCCCCGTAGCGGCTTCCCTCCTTGGAAGGATCGTGATCGTGGACCGATTTGACCACGCGGCGGCAGTGAACAAGAAATATGGGCATTCCGTGCGAATGGTGACTCTGGAGGGCGAGCTGTTCATGCCCGGAGGCGCCATCAGCGGCGGAGCTTATAAAAACAGCAGCAATCTTCTGGGAAGACGCCGTGAAATGGCGGAACTGCAGGAGAAGGTCAAGGAAGCTGCCAGAGAGACGCAGCAGCACGAACAGGCCATCGAAGATATTAAATCCGAGAGGACGAACCTTCGAACAGAACTGGAAGAGAACCGCCAGGCGCAGCAGGAAGCGTTCCTGAAGCAGAATACGGTCAGAATGAGCATTGCCAGCCAGCAGGAGAAGAAGAAAGAGGCGGCTGGCAGCGCGGAAGAAATGGCCAGAGAGCGCGAACTGATCGAGCAGCAGAAGAAAGAGCTGGAAGCGGAGCGCTTAAGCGCCGAAAAAAGACTGGCTTCTTCAGCTGAAGGCGAAGAGAAGATGAACTCGGCTGTCAGCGAACTGGAAAAGAAGCTGGAGCAGCTCCGCAAAGAGGAAGGAGTCCAGACCCAGATCCTGTCCAAATGGGACACGGAGATCGAGAAGACGCTGCAGCAGCAATCTTTTGAACTTAAAGACCTGGACCGCGTACAGGAGGACCTGGTAAGACGCGGAAGAGAACTTGAGGAGATCGAGACAGCGATCGCCCGCGGAGACGCCGTTATCGAGAGCGGCACAGAGAGGATCCGCGGTCTCAGAGAACAGCTCTCAGGTTCTGAGGACGCCCAGGACGGCAGCCGCCGGGCACTGGAGGAAAAGAATCAGGAGAGAGACAGACTCAAAGAGGCGATGCAGAGGCAGCTCACCGAGAAGGATTCGCTGTCCGAGCAGATCCACGCCCTCGACAAGGAGGACGTAAGGCTGCACAACCGCAGGGAGCGCCTGCAGGAGGAAGTGGACAACCGCGTCACCTATATGTGGAACGAATACGAGATCACTCTCAGCGACGCAGTGAAACTCCGGGACGAGCAGCTCAGCGACATTGCACAGCTCAAAAAGGAGATCGCGGAGATCAAGGCCAGGATCAAGGCGCTGGGCAGCGTCAATGTGGACGCGATCGAGGAGTATCGGGAACTGATGGAGAGGTATACTTTCCTCAAGACCCAGCACGACGACCTCACCGAGGCGGCAGAGAGCCTGGAAAAGATCATTGCGGAACTGGACGCTTCCATGAGAAAGCAGTTCCAGGAACAGTTCAGCAGGATCCAGGAGGAGTTCGACAAGGTCTTCAAGCTCATGTTCGGAGGCGGAAAGGGCCGCCTTGAACTGATGGAGGACAGGGATATTCTGGAGGCAGGCGTGCGCGTCATCGCGCAGCCGCCGGGGAAAAAGCTGCAGAACATGAACGCCCTGTCCGGCGGAGAGAAGGCACTCACGGCGATCGCTCTTTTGTTCGCGATCCAGAATCTGAAGCCTTCGCCCTTCTGCCTGCTCGATGAGATCGAAGCGGCTCTGGACGAGAGCAACGTGGACAGGTTCGCGGACTACCTGCACAGACTCACGCAGTATACACAGTTCATCGTGATCACCCACAGAAGAGGCACTATGCAGGAGGCGGACCGCCTGTACGGGATCACGATGCAGGAAAAGGGCGTCTCAGCCCTCGTAAGCGTGGATCTGATCGACGAGAAGGATCTTGTTTCCTGATCCCCGCGCACATGACGGGGCGGGAAGTATATAATCAGAAGTCAATTAATCTAAAGAGGTGAATATGGGTTTATTTGACAGGCTTAAACAGGGGCTAAGCAAGACTAAGGCGAATATCTCCGACAACATGGACATCATTTTCAATACCTACGGGTACGAGAAGGTCAGCGAGGAATTTCTCGAAGAACTGGAAGAGACGATGATCATGGGAGATATCGGCGTTCAGACGACGGAAGAACTTCTGGACGATCTCCGGCAGAAGGTAAAGGATGAGCGGATCAGGTACTGCCCTGACTGCCGCCAGGAGCTGATCCTGGGGATCAGAAATAAAATGAAACAGAGCAAGGACGCCTACGCCTTCGAAGAGGGACCGGCGGTGATCCTTGTGATCGGCGTAAACGGCGTCGGCAAGACTACTTCTGTAGGAAAACTTGCGGCCAATTACCGCAAACAGGGCAAAAAAGTGTTGATCGCAAGCGCTGACACTTTCCGCGCGGCGGCAAATGAGCAGCTTACTGAGTGGGCGAAGAGAGCCGGCGTCGATATCATCGGTGCCGCAGAAGGCTCTGATCCCGCGGCGGTCGTATATGACGCAGTGCAGGCAGCCAAGGCGAGAAAGACAGATATCCTTCTTGTGGATACCGCCGGCCGTCTCCACAACAAGAAGAACCTGATGGCGGAGCTCAGTAAGATCGACAGGATCATTACGAGAGAGTATCCCGGGTGCTTCAGGGAGAACTGGGTAGTGCTGGACGGCACTACAGGCCAGAACGCGATCTTCCAGGCAAGAGAGTTTGCCAGTGTCACGAATCTGACCGGTATAGTCCTCACCAAGATGGATGGAACCGCCAAGGGAGGCATCGCCATTGCCGTACAGGCGGAACTGGGGATCCCGGTGAAGTTCATCGGCGTCGGAGAAGCGATCGAGGACCTGCAGAAGTTCAACCCCGACCAGTTCGTGGATGCGATTTTCTACTAATAAATAAAGGCAGCTGTACTCAATACTGCCTCTGAAAGGACTTATACATGGGACTGAAAGAGAAAATGACACTGGAAAAATTCGAGGAAGCCTGCGAGGCAGTGGGGCAGGTAACGCTGGATACCAGCCTGATCTACTCGGATTATTTCAGTGAGAGGACGGGAGGAAAGGTTTATTTAAAACCTGAGAACCGGCAGAGGACCGGCGCCTACAAAGTGAGGGGCGCTTATTATAAGATCAGCACGCTGAGCGAT
This sequence comes from Lachnospiraceae bacterium UBA6998, assembly GCA_002448395.1. GTDB lineage: Bacteria > Bacillota > Clostridia > Lachnospirales > Lachnospiraceae > CAG-791. Next base: position 26,553 of record DJXS01000075.1, read on the forward strand.
GAGGAGAGGGCGAAAGGCCTGATCACCGCATCCGCGGGCAATCACGCGCAGGGCGTGGCTTACGCGGCAAAGAGATTCGGCGCGAAGGCAGTCATTGTGATGCCGACCACTACGCCGCTCATCAAAGTGAACAGGACCAAAGCCCTGGGCGCGGAGGTCGTTCTCCATGGAGATGTATACGACGAGGCTTGCGCCCGCGCGCTGGAACTGGCAGCGGAGCATGGATATACTTTCATCCACCCTTTTGACGATCCTGATGTCGCGACCGGTCAGGGAACCATCGCCATGGAGATCATAAAAGATCTGCCTCTGGTAGATATCATCCTGGTCCCCGTGGGAGGAGGCGGACTTGCTGCCGGCGTTTCCACATTGGTCAAGATGCTTAAGCCCGGTACCAAAGTCATCGGGGTTGAGCCGGAGGGCGCAGCGTGCCTCAAGGCCTCTCTGGAGGCCGGGAAAGTGGTAACGCTCCCCGAGGTAAGCACCATTGCAGACGGCACAGCAGTGAAGACGCCGGGCACACAGATCTTCCCTTATTTGCAGAAAAATCTGGACGAAGTGATCACTGTTCCGGATTCAGACCTGGTGGTCTCTTTCCTCGACATGGTGGAAAACCACAAGATGATCGTCGAGAATTCCGGCCTTCTGAC
>DJXS01000075.1:27348-41004 GCA_002448395.1 Lachnospiraceae bacterium UBA6998
AGCGGCGGCAACATGGACGTCATCACGATGTCCAGCGTCGTGCAGCAGGGACTGATCATGAGAGACAGGATCTTTACGATCTCTGTGCGCCTTCCCGACAAGCCGGGCGAGCTGCACAAGGTGTCCGGCATTATCGCCGGCGTAAACGGAAACGTCATCAAGCTGGAACACAACCAGTTCGTCTCCATCAACCGCAACGCGGCGGTAGAACTGCGGATCACACTGGAAGCTTTCGGCACAGAACACAAGAAACAGATCATCAAGGCTCTTTCAGATAACGGCTACAAGGTCCATCAGGCAGTGGTGAGTATTTAAGCGATATTTTGACCCTGTAAGGCTTTTCAGGAATTCCCGGAGCATTAAATGGAAAACAGAGAACCAGAAAAATCAAATCCGAATCACAGGAGAGTGTTCTATTTTCTGAACATCCTTTTTATGTGCATGATCACAGTCGCATCCCTTACGATGGCAGTGGTCCTCTTTGTGCGCCTCGAGAGACTAAGAAGTGAAAAGCAGCAGGAGGGGACCCTCTATACCGACAGCCAGATCGAGAAGATCAGATACGGGGCGGCGCAGTCAGAGCGCAACAGGATCCTGCTTGAAATCCAGTCTTCCTTCGAATCCGGCAACAGCACGATCTCGATGCTGAGGGACCTCTTTCCCGGGGATCTGGTCGTCATGTGGGAGGGCCGGTATTATTTCTATCCCGTGGACAGGTACCTTGAGACAAATCCCTTCTCCGAGATGGACTTTGCCCTGGGTGAAAACGGGGCAATGGAGTATATCGGAGAGGACACGGGCGTGAAGGTGAACAGAGGCATTGACGTCTCTGCTCTCAACGGGGAGATAGACTGGGCCAGAGTGGCAGAGGACCAGATCGCGTTTGCGATGATCCGCGCCGCGGTCAGAAATACTGACGGGGCGCTCGAACAGGATGAGAGATTCCAGGAAAACATGAGCGGAGCTAAATCCGTAGGGATCAGGACCGGCTGCTATGTGGACCTGGACGTGGATAATGAAAAAGAAGCTGAGGAGATCGCGGATTTTGTTCTCTCGAATCTGACCATGAGCCAGCAGGAGATGGGCGCTCCGGTCGCGGTGCGCGTGCAGATCCCCGATCATTCCAGTTCCCTCAGCGGGCAGACCAGAGAGGAATGGACACAGGGAGTCAGAGCTTTTTGTGCCAAAATAAAGAAAGCGGGCTACGACTCCGTCATCTGCGCCAACACCGCGGCTTTCCACATGCTGCTGAACATGGCCGAGCTTGAGGAGTACGACAAGTGGATCGCGGACTATGGAGACTATCTCTATTTCCCTTATAAATTCAAGTGCTGGCAGTACAGCCTGAAAGGAACAGTGAACGGCATCGAGGGAGATGTGGCGCTGGATCTGAGTGTATCGACGGAGTAAAGAAAAAACACTTGACACACGCAGACTTGGACTGTAATATAATGCAGGTGATGGAAAAAATCGTTGAACAGGGCCTTTTATATGATTTCTACGGCTCGCTTCTCACCGGGCATCAGCAGAAGATCTATGAACAGGTCGTTTATGACAATTTATCATTGAATGAGGTCGCTGAGACCGAGGGTGTCAGCAAGCAGGCGGTGCATGATCTTGTGAGAAGGTGTACGACGATCATGCGCGGATACGAGAACAAACTCGGTATGATCCGCCGCTTCGGCAGGATCAGGGAATCCGCTGACAGATTGAGACAGATCGCTTCCTCCGGGGAGATCCCTCAGGCGCAGGCATCGGTACTTCGCAGGATCGCAGACGAGATCTGCACGGATCTGGAGACCTGAAGAAGCCTGCACAGAGCTATGCGCCGGGTATCGGCGTACAGGGCAAAGTACAAGATTTCAGAGGATCGTCTATATGGCATTTGACAGCTTAACAGATAAGCTAAACAGTATATTCAGCAAACTGAGCGGCAAGGGCAAGCTCACGGAGAGCGATGTCAAGAGCGCGATGCGCGAAGTCAAGATGGCTCTGCTCGAAGCAGACGTCAACTTCAAGGTCGTCAAGCAGTTTGTGAGTTCCGTCCAGGAGAGGGCGGTCGGCGAAGAGGTCATGAACGGCCTCAATCCCGCGCAGATGGTCATCAAGATCGTCAACGAAGAGATGACTTCGCTGATGGGAAGCGAGACCACAGAGCTGCAGCTGCAGCCCGGCAAGCAGATGACAGTCGTTATGATGGTCGGTCTGCAGGGCGCAGGTAAGACTACCACCGCAGCCAAGATCGCGGGCAAGTTCAAGCAGAAGGGCAAGAAGCCCCTGCTCGTGGCGCTGGACATCTACCGTCCCGCGGCTATCAAACAGCTGCAGGTAAACGGTGAGAAGCAGGGCGTCGATGTTTTCACCATGGGAGACAAGCATGATCCGGCCGACATAGCGAAGGCGGCCATCGAGCATGCTAATAAGAACAAAGAGAATCTTGTCATCCTCGATACTGCGGGTCGTCTGCAGATCGACGAGGAGATGATGCAGGAGCTTGAGGACATCAAGAAAGCTGTGACCGTTCACCAGACCATCCTGGTAGTGGATGCCATGACCGGTCAGGAAGCTGTCAACGTCGCCAAGACCTTTGACGAAAAGGTAGGCGTGGACGGCGTGATCCTCTCCAAGATGGACGGCGACACCCGAGGCGGTGCGGCTCTGTCGATCAAGGCAGTGACCGGAAAGCCCATTCTTTATGTTGGTATGGGCGAGAAGCTCTCCGACCTCGAGCAGTTCTACCCTGACCGAATGGCGGGCAGGATCCTGGGCATGGGCGACGTGCTGACTCTCATTGACAAAGCCCAGCAGAATCTTGACAAGCAGGACGAGCAGGAGAGCCGCGACATGGTGTCGCATCTCAAGAAGGGCAAGTTCGACTTCAACGACTACCTCAACAGTCTCAAGCAGATGAGGAAGATGGGCGGTCTCTCAAGCGTTCTCGGCATGCTTCCCGGCATGGGGATCAACAAGGACCAGATCGATAACATGATCGATGAGAAACAGCTCAAGCGCACGGAGGCGATCGTGCTCAGCATGACGCCGGAAGAGCGCGCAAATCCCAAGCTTCTCACGCCTCAGAGAAAGTTCAGGATCGCCAAGGGATCCGGCAACGATATCGCCGATGTAAACCGCTTCATCAAACAGTTCAACCAGATGTCCAAGGTGATGAAGCAGTCCGGAGTCGGCAAGAAAGGCAAGAGACGCAGAAACGCCAATCCGTTCGGCGGAATGGGCGGCTTCGGCGGAATGGGCGGTATGGGAGGAAGAGGAGGATTCCCCTTCTGACCTGATATTAAATAGTATGAATCAGAATTTATTCTGTTCAAATACCCGCGTTCGGCAGTGATCTGCCGCAGAACGCAGCATTTTAAAAAGCAAACATTTTCTTAAGGAGGAAATCAAAGTCATGGCAGTTAAGATCAGATTGAAGAGAATCGGTGAGAAGAAGGTTCCGATGTACAGAATCGTTGTTGCAGAGGCATCCACTCCCAGGAACGGCAGAGCCATCGAGGAGATCGGTACTTACAATCCCAACACAGATCCCGCTGTTGTCAAGGTTGACGTGGAAGCAGCTAAGAAGTGGATCTCCAACGGCGCACAGCCCACTACTGTTGTCAAGAAGCTGTTCAAGCAGGCCGGCCTTAAATAATCAAGATCAGGAACCACTGATCAAATAGTTCGGACCTGACAGTCGGAAGGAATATTTATGAGAGAATTAGTTGAATTGATCGCCAAGGCGCTTGTCGATCATCCCGATGAAGTTGTCGTCACGCAAACGCAGGAGGGCAAGAGCATCCGGATCCAGCTTCATGTCGCACCTTCTGACATGGGCAAAGTCATTGGCAAACAGGGCAGAATTGCTAAGGCAATCCGTTCTGTTGTCAAGGCTGCCGCTTCAAGAGAAGATATCAGAGTGGATGTGGACATCGACTGAGCAGCCGATTGAATAGCTTATCATGCGGCGGCAGCGGGCAAACGCTGCCGCCGCTTTGTGAATGAGGAAAGATATGGTATCTAGATTTCGAGTGGGCGTGATCGCCGGAACACACGGACTCCACGGGGAAGTGAAGGTATTTCCCACCACGGATGAGCCGAGGAGATTTCTGGACCTCAAACAGGTCATTATGGATACGGGGCGCGAGGAGAGAGTGCTGAAGATCCGCAGCGTCAAATTCTTCAAGAAGTTCGTCATCCTCGGATTTGAAGAGATGAACCGGATCGAGGATGTGGAGAGACTCAAAGGATCGGAGCTTCTGATCCCCAGAGAGGACGCTATCGAGCTGGAGGAAGGGGAATACTTTATCCCGGACCTTCTCGGGCTTAAGGTGACAACGGATGACGGGAGAGAGCTCGGCGCCATTAAGGATGTGATCGAGACAGGCGCCAACAATGTCTATGATGTGAGAAATGACGAAGGGAAGAGCATTCTGATCCCTGCAATCCCCGACTGCATCCTGGACGTGAACCTGGAAGAGGGAAGCATGAAAGTTCATCTTCTCCCCGGACTGGAGAACCTGTGATATGAGATTCTATGTTTTGACACTTTTCCCGGAAATGATCGAACAGGGACTGGCCACCAGCATAACCGGAAGGGCAATGCAGAAAGGGCTTGTCAGTCTGGACGCGGTCAACATAAGGGATTATGCCGCCAACAAGCACAGAAAAGTGGATGATTACACTTACGGCGGAGGAGCCGGCATGCTGATGCAGGCGCAGCCCGTCTACGACGCCTGCATGGCGGTTCAGAATACGCTGGAAAAACCTGCGAGAGTCGTCTATATGACGCCCCAGGGCAGCACATTCAACCAGACGAAAGCGCAGGAACTGGCGCAGGAGGAAGATCTCATCATTCTCTGCGGCCACTACGAGGGGATCGACGAGAGAGTCCTCGAGGAGATCGTGACGGACGAGATCTCGATCGGCGACTATGTCCTTACGGGCGGCGAGCTGCCGGCCATGGTGGTCATAGACACGGTATCCAGGCTGATCCCGGGCGTGCTCGGAAACGGCGTCTCCGCGGACACGGATTCCTTTATGAACGGGCTTCTGGAATACCCCCAGTACTCGAGGCCCGAGGTCTGGAGAGACAAAAAAGTACCAGCGGTTCTTTTGTCCGGTGACCACGCGAAAGTGGACCGCTGGAGAAAGGAACAGTCGCTGGAGAGGACAAGGCTCAGAAGGCCTGATCTGTATGAAAAGTATATGCAAGAGCACCCGGACGCGGCAAAATATTGTAAATAATTTTTTGCTTGCATACGTGCGGCTGTTGTGGTAAATTATTAATGTTGCTTTGGCAGCATGTCCCAAATCTAAGACGGTCCTCTGCCGCAGCCCGTCAGGCGGTGAATGACGGCAAGAACGTCCCCAGTATAAAGGAGATTGAAATGAATTACGAAATCATCAAGGAACTCGAGAAAGAACAGCTCAAGGAGAACGCTCCCCAGTTCAGCATCGGTGACACAGTACGTGTCCACAACAGGATCAAAGAGGGTAACCGCGAGAGAATCCAGATCTTCGAGGGAACAGTCCTGAAGATCCAGGGCGGCGGCGCAAGAACTACTTTCACCGTCCGCAAGGAATCCAGCGGAATCGGCGTTGAGAAGACATGGCCCCTTCACAGCCCCAACGTTGAGAAGGTTGACGTTGTCAGACGCGGTAAAGTCAGAAGAGCGAAGCTCAACTATCTCCGCAGCCTGAGCGGCAAGAAAGCCAAGGTCAAGGCTCTGAACGACCGCTGATCAATAAAAGCGAGTTTGAAGGTATGCCGCGCTGTGAATACAGTGCGGCATATTTAGTTTACAATAAAAGGAGGAGCGGATGGATTATCAGTGGTATCCGGGGCATATGACAAAGGCCCGCAGGATGATGCAGGAAAATATCGGCCTTGTGGATCTGGTGATCGAACTGGCGGACGCCAGGATCCCGCTGAGCAGCCGCAATCCGGACATCGATTCGCTGTGCGGAGGTAAGGCCAGGATCCTTCTTATGACGAAGGCGGATATGGCGGACCCGGTCCGGACGGCAAAGTTCCAGAAATATTTTGAAGACAAAGGCTTTATGGTGATCGCCATGGACGCGCGCACCAGAAAGGCCAATGAAAAGATCAAGGCGTACGTGGAAAAGGCATGTGCCGCCAAGCGGGAGAGAGATAAGAGGAGAGGGATCGTCGGCCGCCCCCTGCGGGCGATGGTCGTCGGGATCCCCAATGTCGGGAAATCCACTTTTATCAATTCTTTTGCCGGCAAGGCCAGCGCCAAGACGGGCAATAAGCCCGGCGTTACGAGGGGCAAACAGTGGATCCGCCTCAACAAGAGCCTTGAGCTTCTCGATACCCCCGGAATTCTGTGGCCCAAGTTCGAGGACAGGCAGGTCGGGGTCAACCTGGCTCTTACAGGTGCGATCAGGCAGGAACTGCTCGAGGAACAGGAGCTGTCTCTTGAGCTGCTCGATTTCCTTCAGAGAGAGTATCCCGCCCTTCTCAAGGAAAGATACGCCCCTGAAGGAGCGGAATGGGAATTTCCTATGGACAACGCGAAACTCTTAGGAGAGATCGCCCTGTCGAGGAATCTTCTCAAAACGGGCGGTGAGCCGGACTGGCAGAGAGCCGCCAAAATGGTCCTGGACGATTTCAGGAACGGAAAGACCGGCAGGATCTCTCTTGAGACGCCGCCGGAAGGAGGAGAATCCAGTGAGTAAAGAGGTAAAGAGCATTCTTTCCAATGTGCTGTATATCGCGGCGGTTCTTCTGCTCTCTTTTCTGATCGTGCGATATGTAGGGCAGCGCACGGAAGTAATCGGAAATTCCATGGTGCCTACGCTCCAGGACGGGGACCAGCTGATCACGGATAAGATCACATACCGCTTCCGGGAGCCGGAGAGATTCGATATCATCGTCTTTCCCCATGAGCCCGTGAATGAATTCTATATCAAGAGGATCATCGGAATGCCCGGCGAGACCGTAGAGATCAGCGAAGACGGCGGGATCTACATAAACGGCGAACTGCTGGAGGAAGAGTACGGCTACGGGATCACGCAGCCGCAGCAGATGCTGGAGCCGGTCGTCCTTGGGGAGGATGAATATTTTGTCCTCGGCGACAACAGGGAGGTAAGCCTGGACAGCCGCTATAAGGAAGTGGGGAATATCCCGCGGTCCATCATTATCGGAAGAGCCTGGCTGCGCCTGTATCCCTTCGGAGACTTCGGACTTCTTACGGGAAAGTGATTACGGAAAGATTATTATGACTGAGAAACAGAAGATCAAACTGGAACTGGAAAAAGTGCGGATCAGGGGAATGCGGGAGTTCGAGACTGAACTCGTAAAGGAAACCGCCGGGAGCGAAGCTTTTGTGATCGCCGGGATCGACGAGGCGGGGAGAGGACCGCTGGCGGGGCCTGTAGCTGCGGGAGCCGTCATTCTGCCCGCGGACCACGACATTCTCTACCTGAACGATTCCAAGAAGCTTTCGGCCAAGAAGAGAGATATGCTGTTCGAACAGATTAAGGAAGAGGCGCTGGCGTGGTCGGTCGGCCTTGTGGACCCTGCGCGCATCGATGAGATCAATATCCTTCAGGCAACTTACGAGGCGATGCGCCTTGCAGTGAGTCAGCTGAAGGTAAAGCCCACAGTGCTTGTCAACGACGCAGTTACGATCCCGGGCATTGCGCTTCCCCAGGTTCCTGTCATCAAGGGAGACGCGAAGTGCATTTCCATTGCGGCCGCCTCTATTTTGGCCAAGGTGACCAGGGACAGGATCATGGAAGAGATGGATGAGAAGTATCCGGAGTACGGATTCGCGAAGCACAAGGGGTACGGGACTAAGGAGCATATGGACGCGATTCGTGAGTTTGGACCGTGCCCGATCCACAGAAGGTCCTTCATCACCAGAATCGTACAGGAGTGACGGGAGGGAACCGAAGGTTGCCGGGAGAAAACCTGAGAAAGACAGGAAAAGAGATGGAGGATCTGGCGGCAGAGTATCTGTCGTCGCGCGCCGTCAGGATACTGGAGAGGAACTTCAGGTCCAGGGAAGCGGAGATCGACATCATCGGGCAGCAGGATGAGACGCTGCTCTTTATCGAAGTGAAGGCCCGCAAAGCCGGCGAGAAGAGCGGCAGCGGACTTGAGGCGGTAGGCGCCGCCAAGCAGAAGAGGATCTGCAGGTGCGCGGACTATTACATGCACGAGAAGGGCATCGATCCATACAGCACGGGAATCCGGTTCGATGTGATCGCGATCACTATACCGGAAGAAAAAGAAGGGTCTTCGTCGGGAATAGAGGACTGCAGCGTCCGGTGGATCCGCAATGCCTTTTCCTACATATCCTACAGCCGCGCAAAGCCGCATTGGAGAGTGTGGTAGAGACTGAGAACAAAAAGAGGCTGAGAAGCTATGGGGGTGAACCCCGGCGGCTTCCCGGCCTCTTCTTATGCATTACTGATTGTGATCTTATGTCCGTCAGAACTCAGTCTGGTCGAACTGCATCTGCTCGAACTCGCTCTGCTCGTTGCGGTTGATCTTTTCAAGGATCCCGTGGATCTTATCGGTCGAGGTGCTCATATTGGAGATGCTGGAATCGTGGTTGATAAAGTCGATGATCATCGCGGTGAACTTGCTCATGTCCGCGGGCTCAAACCACACTCTGTCCGCCAGTTCCGGGGGCTGGTACGTGAGGTTTGTGGTGACGAGCTTGTCAAAATATCCCTTCTCGTAAGCTTTGTCGAAGACCTTCAGGCCGTCCGTGAAAAGGCCGAAAGTGGTGCACAAAAAGACTCTTCTCGCGTGCATGTTCTCCTTGAGCTGGCGGGAGGTGTCCAGAATGGATCCGCCTGAGGAGATCATATCGTCGATAATGATGGCGTCCTTGCCGTCCAGGTCTGTGCCCAGGAACCTGTGCTCCACGATGGGGTTCTTGCCGTTGACGATCGTAGAGTAATCTCTTCTCTTATAGAACATTCCCGTATCCGCCCCGATCACGTTGGCAAAATACACAGTCCTGTCCAGCGCGCCCTCGTCAGGCGAAATGACCACGATGTGCTCCTTGTCCACGATCAGGTTCGGGACTGAGCGCATCAGGGATTTGAGGAACTGATAAGGGGATGTGAAGTTGTTGAAATCCACAAGGGGATTGACGTTCTGGATCCTGGGATCATGGGCGTCAAAAGTGATAAAATTCTTGATCCCCAGATCGCAGAGCTCCTTATACATAATGGCGGCATCCAGAGATTCCCGGCCGCTTCTCTTGTGCTGGCGTCCCTCATACAGGAAAGGCATGATGACGTTGATCCTGTGAGCCTTGCCGTTGATGGCTGCGATCACTCTCTTGAGATCCTGGAAATGATCGTCAGGGGACATGTGATTCGTGAAACCGTTCATCTTATAGGTTATGGAGTAATTGGTGATATCCACGATAATGTAGACGTCCTTGCCTCTGGTGGAATCCTGAAGCACAGCCTTTCCTTCGCCGGTCGAAAATCGGGGAAGTACGAGAGGAAGCCTGTAATCTTCCTCATAGTATCCCTCGTAAGTGGGATCATTTCGGTACGCATTATGGTCGCCTATACGGAAGTAGTGGATCCATCTGTTTATTTTCTCACCGAGCTTTTCCGCGGAAGGAAGAACGATCAGGGCAAGAGGCGCAACGGGGTTGCTTGTCTGCTCGAGTTTGTCGTGTAATACGTGTTCTGTGGCCATGAAATCTCCTTCATTAGTGTTTTATAAACAGGAATTGTGTGCGGCTGCAGTCGCAAAGCCTGCAGTTCAATATCATTCTATAGGCAGAAGAGAAGAAATACAAGCAAAAGCGTTGTTTACATTGAGGGCCAGATTGGATAAAATATAGAGACATATGGATTCTTAACAGAAAGGTATATAATGAGCAAGAAAAAAAATAAGCCTATTGTGGCAGTGGTCGGAAGGCCCAACGTGGGCAAATCGACGCTCTTCAATGTTTTGGCGGGAAGACAGATCTCCATCACGGAGGATACGCCGGGCGTAACGAGAGACCGGATCTACGCGGACTGCAGCTGGCTCAATTATGATTTTACACTGATCGATACAGGCGGCATCGAGCCGGATTCCGGCGATGTCATTCTCTCCCAGATGCGGGAGCAGGCCCAGATCGCGATCGATATGGCTGATGTCATCATATTTATGGTGGATCTCAAGACAGGGCTTGTGGACTCCGACATGAGAGTGGCGGATATGCTCCGCAGGGCGCAGAAGCCGGTGGTCCTGTGTGTCAACAAGACAGACAATCCTACCAAGCAGATGGCGGATGTATATGAGTTCTACAACCTGGGGATCGGAGATCCCTTCCCGATCTCATCTGCCAACCGCACCGGGATCGGAGATATGCTCGACGAAGTGGTGAAAAACTTCAGGGCGGGCACCGGCGAAGAGGAAGAGGACGACGCGACCTACGTGGCGGTGGTAGGTAAACCCAACGTAGGCAAATCTTCCATCGTAAACCGTCTGATCGGCGAGAACAGAGTTATCGTCTCCGACATCGCCGGGACGACCAGGGACGCCATTGACACACGCGTCAAGCATGACGGCAAAGAGTACGTCTTTATCGACACGGCGGGACTTCGCCGCAAGAACAAGATCAAGGAGAACCTTGAGCGCTATATGATCGTCCGCACGGTAGGCGCGGTCGAGAGAGCGGACATAACGATCCTCGTGATCGACGCGCAGGAGGGCATTACTGAACAGGATGCCAAGATCGCCGGAATCGCCCACGAGAGAGGAAAGGCTGTCATTGTCGCAGTCAACAAATGGGATCTCGTGGAGAAGGACAACCACTCCGTCAAGAAGTTCACGGAAAAGATCCGCTCCGTCCTGTCCTTCCTCTCCTATGCGGAGATCATCTTCATCTCTGCGCAGACCGGACAGAGACTGGTGAAGCTCTATGATGAGATCGATCTGGTGAGCGCGAACCAGAACATGCGCATCCAGACGGGCGTCCTCAACGAGATCATCAGCGAGGCGTGCGTGATGCAGCAGCCGCCGAGCGACAAGGGCCACATGCTTAAGATCATGTACGCGACCCAGGTAGGGGTGAAGCCTCCGACATTCGTCCTGTTTGTCAATACGAAGGAACTGATGCATTTCTCCTACCTTAGATACCTTGAGAACAGGATCAGGGACGCATTCGGATTCAGGGGAACGCCTCTTAAATTCATCGTGCGCGAGCGCGGCGAGGAGAAGAAATAAGAATAAACCGGGGATCATATCGGAAAGATATCATCATATAAGAAACCGTGAACGATCCGTAAAAAGGGAGGAAAAGTGATGTTCGGACTTAGAATTTTATGTCTTGCAATCGGATACTTATTTGGTTGTTTTCAGACTGCTTACATTCTGGGCAGAATGAAAGGAATTGATATCCGCGAATATGGAAGCGGAAATGCCGGAACGACAAACGCGATCCGCGTTCTGGGCACAAAGGCGGGTCTGCTTGTTTTTGTGGGAGATATGCTCAAGAGCCTGATCGCGCTCCTTTTAGTCGGCGCGCTCTTCGGCAAATCTCATCCCGAAGCGGTGTATCTTCTTAAATCCTGGGCCTTCCTGGGTGTTGTTCTGGGGCACGATTTCCCCTTCTATATGAACTTCAAGGGCGGCAAAGGTGTAGCAGTCATGGCCGGATTCGCGTTCGGATATCACTGGAGCTTCATTCCCAGTTCCATCCTGCTGTTCTTTATCCCTTATCTGACCACCAAGTTTGTGTCCCTGGGTTCCCTTATGGTCTACGGCGGCACATTCATCCAGATGATCATTGAGGGCCAGATGGGCGTTTTCGGACCTGCCAGCCAGGCCACCCTGATCGAGATGTACCTGATCCAGTTCTTCCTCACATTTATGGCTTATTACAGACACAGGGCCAACATCGGAAGACTTCTGAGCGGAAAGGAGAGAAAGACTTATCTCTTCAAGGCCAACTCGGAGAAGCTGGACCTGGGCGACAAGAAGTGATCGCGATACTTTGACAAAAGGAGAAAGACGTTGGCTAGAATCGGTATGATCGGCGCGGGAAGCTGGGGAACGGCTCTGGCTGCTCATCTGGCTGAGTGCGGCCATAAGGTGGAGATCTGGTCCATTATGCAGGACGAGGTGGACATGATCAATAATACCCACCAGCAGTCCGTCAAGCTTCCGGGCGTCATTTTGGATGAATCTGTGACAGCGGGCACTGACCTTGAACAGGTCATGCGCGACAAGGATATGCTCGTACTGGCTGTTCCTTCCGCATTTGCCCGGAGCACCGCCAAGAATATGGCAAAATATTGCAGGTACGGTCAGCTGATCGTATCTGTGGCCAAGGGTATAGAAGAGGATACACTTCTGACAATGACGGAAGTGATAAAAGAAGAGATCCCTCACTGTGAAGCAGCGGTCCTGTGCGGTCCCACCCATGCGGAGGAAGTCGGCGCAGGCCTTCCCACAGCGATCGTGGCGGGAGCATCCCGCAGGGAAGTGGCGGAGTATATCCAGTCTGTATTTATGGGAACCAACTTTCGCGTATATACAAGCCCTGATATGCTGGGCATGCAGGTCGGCGCGGCGCTCAAGAACGTCATCGCGCTGGCAGCGGGCTGCGCGGACGGCCTGGGCTGCGGGGACAACACAAAGGCTGCCCTGATCACACGGGGTATCGCCGAGATCTCCCAGATCGGCATCGCCATGGGCGGAAAGCCGGAGACCTTCTCCGGACTCACCGGCATCGGCGATCTGATCGTCACCTGTGCCTCTATGCATTCCAGAAACCGCAGAGCCGGTATCCTGATCGGCAAGGGGATGACAGCTGACGAAGCTATGAAAGAGGTCAAACAGGTCGTAGAGGGCGTCTACAGCGCGAAAGCCGCTCTGCAGCTCGCGGACAAATACGACGTGGAAGCCCCGATCATCCGCACTGTAAGCCGGGTCCTGTTCGGAAACGAAGCGCCGGGACAGGCCGTGGAAGACCTGATGCTGCGCGAGGGCAGGATCGAGAGCAGCGGACTGCAATGGCAATAATATACATTTAGGAGAAGAAAAAAGATGGAAAAGAACATGAAAATCTACGAGGAACTGCAGGCCAGAGGCCTTCTGGCCCAGCTTACGGATCCCGCCGAGATCAGGGACCTGGTCAACGACGGCAAGGCCACCTTCTATATCGGCTTTGATCCCACCGCTGATTCCCTGCATGTCGGCCACTTTATGGCCCTTCTTCTTATGAAGAGACTGCAGGAAGCAGGCAACAAGCCCATAGCGCTCGTAGGCGGCGGCACAGGCATGATCGGCGACCCCTCCGGCCGCACGGATCTTCGCTCCATGATGACCGTCGAGCAGATCGACCACAACTGTGAGTGCTTCAAGAAACAGATGAGCCGCTTTATCGAATTCGGCGAAGGCAAGGCCATGATGGTCAACAACGCCGACTGGCTCAGAGACCTCAATTACATCGAATTCCTCAGGGATATCGGATCCTGCTTCAGCGTCAACGAGATGCTCCGCGCAAGATGCTACGAGCAGCGTATGGAGAAGGGCCTGAGCTTCCTTGAATTCAACTACATGATCATGCAGGCTTTTGACTTCTACAACCTGTACAGGACCTACGGCTGCAACATGCAGTTCGGCGGCGACGACCAGTGGAGCAACATGCTGGCCGGCACAGAGCT
>DJXS01000075.1:41158-46382 GCA_002448395.1 Lachnospiraceae bacterium UBA6998
ACTCCGAGGGCAAGAAGATGGGCAAAACAGCGAAGGGCGCAGTCTGGCTCGATCCCGACAAGACTTCTCCTTACGATTTCTACCAGTACTGGAGAAATATCGGCGACGCGGACGTCCTTAAGTGCCTGCGCATGATGACTTTCCTTCCTCTTGAGCAGATCGATGAGATGGATAAGTGGGAGGGCGCCCAGCTCAACACCGCCAAGGAGATCCTCGCTACAGAACTGACCACACTGGTCCACGGCAGCGATGAGGCAGCCAAGGCCAAGGCGGGCGCAGAGGCGCTCTTCAGCGCGGCTACTCCCGGCAGCATGGACAATGTTCCCACTGCAGTGCTCGCTGCAGAGGATTTTAATGAGAACGGCGAAGTCGATATTTTGACAATTCTCGTAAAGGCCGGCCTGGAGAAATCCAGAGGCGACGCGCGCAGGGACGTGATCCAGGGCGGCGTCACCGTAGACGGCGAGAAGGTTCAGGATTTCAAGGCAGTATTCACAAAGGATGACCTCAAAGACGGCAAGCTCGTCAAGAGAGGCAAGAAGAGCTTCAAGCTCGTCAAGTGCTGAGATACTAAAGAGAAATGCCTGTAGTGTTTGCTGCAGGCATTCCTTTGGCAGTGATGGTTTCCGCGGCGCAGAAGTGATGGCAGGAGGAACATAGATGATAGCAGCAGATGCAATTGTGAAATGTCTCGAGGCTGAGGGGGTGGAATACGTCTTCGGATATCCCGGAGTCGCCATCTGTCCTTTCTATGACAGCATTTTGAATACCAATATCAAGACCATCCTTGTGAGACAGGAGCAGAACGCGGCCCACGAGGCCAGCGGGTATGCCAGGATCTCGGGCAAGGTCGGCGTCGCCGTTGTCACCAGCGGTCCCGGCGCGACCAATCTGATCACGGGAATCGCCACCGCGTTTGCTGACAGCATTCCGCTGGTCTGCATCACGGGCCAGGTGGATTCTAACCTCATGGGAAGCGACGTCTTCCAGGAAGTCGATGTGTCCGGTGCCTGCGAGTCCGTCGTTAAATTCAGCTATATCGTGCGCAAAGCTTCGGATGTCCCCAGGATCATGAAAGAGGCCTTCCACATTGCCAGCACCGGCAGAAAGGGCCCCGTCCTCATCGATATTCCGATCGATGTGCAGAAAGCGGAGATCCGCAAATTCGCGTATCCCGAGAGCGTCAGCATCCGCACCTACAAGCCCACGGTCATGGGACACGCAGTTCAGATCAAAAGAGTGATCAAAGAGCTCCAGAAAGCCAAGAGGCCCATTATCTGCGTCGGCGGCGGCGTTCACCTGAGCAGCGGCGCGAGGGAAGAAGTGCGCAGATTTGTGGAGGAAAAGGATATACCTGTAGTTTGCACAATGATGGGACTGGGTGTCCTTCCCACCAACCATTTCCTCTTTTACGGAATGGTAGGCAATAATGGCCAGGCCTATGGCAACAGGGCCATGAACGACGCTGATATGATCATCATGGTCGGCGCGAGAGTAGCGGACAGGTCCTTCAGCCAGCCCGATCTGATCACAGAGAATAAAGTTCTGGTGCATATTGACGTCGACCCCGCGGAGATCGGCAAGAACGCCGGTCCCACGATCCCGCTGGTCGGTGATATCAAACATGTTTTTGAGGAGTTCAATAAGGCGGAGATCATAGCGGATCACTCGCTGTGGATCGACAAGCTCGACGGTTACAAGGACGATACACAGAACGCGTCCCGCAGAAAGCGCCACATGTATTCCTCTACTTTGACCGAGGAAGAGATCAACGCCCTCACGGTCAACCCTGAGATCTTTATAAAGCGCCTGTCCAGAGCAATGAAGGACGACGCTGTCTACGTCGCCGACGTGGGACAGAACCAGCTCTGGTCCTGCGCGAACTGCGTCATCAAGGAAAAAAGCAGGTTCCTGACGAGCGGCGGTATGGGGACTATGGGATATTCCGTTCCCGCGGCGCTTGGCGCCAAGCTCGCGGCTCCGGACCGGCAGGTCGTAGCGGTGTGCGGCGACGGCGGTTTCCAGATGACGATGATGGAACTTGCTACCATGAAGCAGTACAAGGTGCCTGTCAAGATCGTTGTTCTCAGAAACAATGTCCTTGGCCTGGTGCGCCAGTATCAGCACTTTACCTATCAGGACCGCTACTCGGTCATCGACCTGGGCGACTCCATTCCGGATTTCAGAAAACTCGCTGACGCCTACGGCATCCGATATCTGCAGATCGCAGCAGTGGAAGATATGGACAGCGGCATTGAGGATTTCCTCTCGGATGACGAGGCTACGCTCCTGGAAGTGATCATCGATCCCAAGCTGGTAGTCTGATCCGGTACAAGGGTGACGAATTCGGATAATACAAAGGGGAACAGGCATGAAGAGAATCTATTCTGTACTGGTTGAGAACCGTTCCGGTGTGCTGTGCAAGGTCGCGGGACTGTTTTGGCGCAGATGCTTTAACATCGACTCCCTTGCGGTGGGAGAGACCGAGGATAAGAATGTCTCCAACATGGTCATCGTATCCAGCGGCGACCGCAGGACTCTTGAACAGATCGAGAAGCAGCTCAACAAAAAGCTCGATGTCATCAAGGTCAAGACCTTCGACGAGACGGAGAGCATCAACCGCGAGCTGATGCTGGTCAAGGTGCGCTACAACCGCACCAACCGCAAAGATATCATGGAGAACTGCGAGATCATGGATGCCAAAATAGTGGACATGTCCAAGACTATGATGACGATCCAGATGTGCGATACTCCCGAGCGCGTCCAGATCTTTCTGGACACTCTGCGCACTGTCAGCATCATTGAGATCGCGAGGACCGGCACCCTGGCCCTCCTCAAATGTTCCGAACAGGGCAGATAAAGGCGCGGATCCGGCTAAATCGGTCTCTCTCAGGGCCTTTTTGGGTTTGACTTGATGGGAGCACGGCGTTATAATAGTTGCAATTTGGCAAAACATTAAAAATATTCATCAGATGAATGAAGATGATTCATCATATGAAGGGATAAGATGAAATGAGTGAAGTGACCAACAGAAAGGTGTTCCAGATCCTCGTTGACAACAATTCAGGTGTATTGAGCCGTATTTCCGGCCTGTTCTCCCGAAGAGGATACAACATCGAGAGCATTACGGCGGGTGTAACTGCTGAGCCCACCATCACCAGGATCACGGTCGTGACATCCGGTGACAACGACATCATGGAGCAGATCGAGAAACAGGTTATGAAACTTGTGGACGTCAGGGACATACATGAGCTCAAGCCTGAGGAAAGCGTATTCAGGGAACTTGCGATGATCAAGGTCAAGGCGAACGCGGACCAGAGAGAGAATGTGATCGCCCTCGCCAATATTTTCAGGGGAAACATCATCGACGTATCCAATGAGAGCCTTATGATCGAAGTTACAGGCAACTCCGGCAAAGTCGATGCGTTCCTGAAGCTTGTCAGCGGCTACGAGATCCTGGAGCTCGCGAGAACGGGCGTCGCGGGTCTTGGAAGAGGAACCAAGAACGTCATCTATCTGGACAAGCTCGTCTGAGAGGCACAGCGGCTCATTTAAAGAGCCTCAACATGGTTTTCTGTCCGGACCGGAAACTGTTTGGTCCGGTGGAGATATACAAAGATATTTATGGAGGAAAGAAAAATGTCAGAAGCTAAGATCTATTACCAGGAAGACTGCAACCTGTCAGTACTGGAGGGCAAGACAATCGCTATTATCGGCTACGGCAGCCAGGGCCATGCGCATGCGCTCAACCTCAAGGAGTCCGGATGCAACGTCATCGTAGGTCTTTACGAGGGATCCAAGTCCAAGGCTAAGGCTGAGGCGCAGGGACTCACAGTTTACAATACTGCTGAGGCAGCTAAGATGGCGGACATCATCATGATCCTGATCAACGATGAGAAGCAGGCCGCTATGTACAAGAAGGACATCGAGCCCAACCTCAAGGCCGGCGATATGCTGATGTTTGCTCACGGCTTCAACATTCATTTCGGTCTGATCAAGCCTCCGGCAGATGTAGACGTAACCATGATCGCTCCCAAGGCTCCCGGCCACACTGTCCGCAGCGAGTACCAGGCAGGCAAGGGAACTCCTTCCCTCGTAGCTGTTTACCAGGATGCTACAGGCCAGGCTCTTGACAAGGCACTTGCATACGGCGCAGGCATCGGCGCTTCCCGCGCAGGTATCCTTGAGACCACATTCAGAACCGAGACCGAGACCGACCTCTTCGGCGAGCAGGCTGTCCTTTGCGGCGGCGTCTGCGCTCTGATGAAGGCAGGCTTCGAGACTCTGGTAGAGGCCGGCTATGATCCCCGCAACGCATACTTCGAGTGCGTACACGAGATGAAGCTGATCGTCGACCTGATCTATCAGTCCGGTTTCGCCGGAATGAGATATTCCATCTCCAACACCGCTGAGTACGGCGACTACATCACAGGTCCCAAGATCATCACAGACGAGACCAGAAAAGCTATGAAGAAGATCCTCGCTGACATCCAGGACGGTTCCTTCGCTAAGGAATTCCTGCTTGAGATGAGCCCCAACGCAGGCCAGCAGGTTCACTTCAACGCTATGAGAAAACTCAATGCTGAGCATCCCGCTGAGAAGATCGGCGCTGAGATCCGCAAGATGTACAGCTGGAACAACGAAGGCGATATGCTGATCAATAACTGATATAAAAATTCAGCACCCCGAAAAATGCAAAAGTGCCGCTCTCAGGAATTCCTGGAGCGGCATTATTCTTGTATCTGATGTAAAAGAGGTCTGTTCATTATGTGGCAGGGATTACCTTAGCGGTTGCGGCATGTCCCTTTTAGAGTTGCTTTGAATGAGCGGCTGGATGAACCGGGAGCTGGATCCCGGTATTTTGCGACTAAATCCTCCAGTGCAACTTGTTCTCCATCGGATTCGGTTAAAGGCCATATTTAGATGTAGCCTGTATTGGCATTTCTTGCTGGGTGCTCCATCGGATTCGACTAAAGACCATATATGGATGTAGCCTGTATTGGCATTTATTAATCTGCGATACATCGAATTCAGCCTATGCCTTGATTTGGATGTAGAGTTCAAGTAAGTCAAGCTTTTCGAAATCCACCGGATATGGCGAAAAACTAGAATGGATGTAGAAATTCAGTTGGACTGACATTTCGAGCTCCATCCGATTTGGCAACAAGCCAGAGTGGATGTAGAAATTCAGTTGGACTGGACTTTTTGCGCCCATCCGATTTGA
>DJXS01000005.1:0-1934 GCA_002448395.1 Lachnospiraceae bacterium UBA6998
CTTGAACGTGAAGATCGGCGCATCCCACGCAGGTATCAGCGTAGGCGAGGACGGCGCTTCCCACCAGTGCTTGGAAGACCTGGCGCTTATGCGCATGATCCCCGGAATGGTCGTAATGTGCCCCGCGGATGACACAGAGGCCAGAAAAGCTGTCAAGGCAGCTGTGGAGCATGACGGACCGGTCTATATCCGCTTTGGCCGTTCTCCGGTGCCGGTGGTGTTCGACGAGGACTATGAGTTTAAGATCGGAAAAGGAAGCATCCTCCGCGAAGGCAAGGATGTGAGTATTGTCGCGAACGGACTCTGCGTGGCGTCAGCTCTTGAGGCAGCGGACATGCTGGCTAAGGATGGAATTGACGCGGAAGTCGTCAACATCTGCACCATCAAGCCTTTGGACGATGATCTGATCGTACAGACCGCCTCCAAGACCGGAAGGGTCGTGACAGTGGAAGAGCACAGCATCATAGGAGGCCTCGGAGGAGCTGTGGCGGAGTGCCTGTCTGAGAAGTGCCCCACGAAGATGTACCGCATCGGCGTCAGAGACGTGTTCGGCGAGTCGGGTCCTGCGGGCGAGCTTCTCCACAGGTATATGCTCGACGGCGAAGGTGTATACGATCAAGTCAAAGCGTTTATAGAGGATTGATAATCAATGACTACTATGAGTCAGGGGTCTCCCCTGACTCAGTTTTACGTAAAGGAAATTAACCGGGAATGAGAAACAACAAGAGGATGCTTGGAAATGTGCTGCTGATGCTGACCGCAATGATCTGGGGCACGGCATTCGTATTCCAGCGCGTCGGAATGGAGGACATAGAGCCGATCACATTTAACGCGGCCAGAATGGCGCTCGCAGCTGTGGCTGTCGGGGCTGTGTCGATGCTGCCCATGGCTTCGGAAAAGGGAAAGCTCGCCATCATGAGCCGTGAAGCGCGCGCGGCGTACCGCAGGAACACGATCGTCGGCGGTATATGCTGCGGGGCATTTCTCGCAGCCGCGAGCATTTTCCAGCAGATGGGCATAGTGTACACGACAGCCGGCAAAGCAGGATTTATCACCGCGATGTATATGCTGCTTGTGCCTGTGATCGGCTTTCTGTTCCTGGGAAAGCGCAATTCATGGATCGTCTGGCTCGCAGTGCTGATGGGGGTTGTCGGGATGTACCTGTTGTGCATGACCGAGAGCCTGCACCTTGGTCGGGGAGATACGCTGGTCTGCATCTGCGCTGTATTGTTCAGCGGCCATATCCTTTGCTGTGATTACTTTGTTAAACTGGGCAATCCGATCCGGATCTCTGCGATCCAGTTCGCTTCCTGCACGGTGATCTCTTCAATAGCGGCCCTGATCCTGGAACAGCCGGGCTGGGCCAAAATAGTGTCAGCCGCCATTCCGATCCTTTACTGCGGTCTCATCTCGGGAGGACTGGGCTATACGCTGCAGATCATTGCGCAGAAGTACACAGATCCTGCTGTTGCGTCACTTCTCATGAGTTTGGAATCGGTGTTTGCGGTTATTGCGGGTGCTCTGCTCCTGGGAGAGAGGATGACCGGCAGAGAACTTCTGGGCTGTGTGATCATGTTCGCCGCGATCGTGCTGGTGCAGATCCGTGGAGAGTGAATAAATCTCCGCTTTGTCCATATTTTGATATAAAAAATCCATAGCAGTCCTGATTAAAGCGATGGTATATTTATTTATATAAATATGAACTTCCATAACTGTTTTTTTTAATAAGGAGTAATAAATATGAGAATCGCACTGATCAACGAGAACAGCCAGGCGGCCAAGAACAGCATTATTGAGAAGGCCCTGCGCAAGGTCGTGGAACCCATGGGCTTTGAAGTCAAAAACTATGGTATGTATGCAGCTGACGACGAGGCTCAGCTTACATACGTGCAGAACGGAATCCTCGCAGCTACACTGCTGAACGCAGGCGCATG
>DJXS01000005.1:2029-3476 GCA_002448395.1 Lachnospiraceae bacterium UBA6998
GGCTGCGGCACAGGCGAAGGCGCTATGCTGGCACTCAACAGCTTCCCCGGCGTGATCTGCGGACACGTCGCAACGCCTCTGGATGCCTATACTTTCGCACAGATCAACGACGGAAACGCGATCTCCCTTCCTTTCGCGCTCGGATTTGGCTGGGGCGGAGACCTCAATCTCGAGTATATCTTCGAGAAACTTTTCTGCGAGCCCTCCGGCGGCGGATATCCCAAGGAGAGAGCAGTACCGGAGCAGAGAAATAAGAAGATCCTTGACCAGGTCAAGCTTGTCACTTACAAGACCATGGAAGAGATCCTTCCCGCTCTGGATCAGGAACTGGTAAAGGGCGCTTTCGCAGGCAAGAACTTCAAGGAGTACTTCTTCGCGGATGCAACCAACGAGAGCCTGAAGGCAGTCGTAAAGGACATCATCGGCTGATAACAAGCCGACAGGAAAGTTTACAGTTTACAATTCCCGGACACCGGTTTTCAGGCGTCCGGGATTTTTTCGTCTCAGAAGGTCACTAATTAATGTTGACTAACAGGGGAGTTTTGTGTTGCCATAGGTAGGTAACAAAAAAGAAAATGTTCTTGTAAAACAGAGGTAAAGATGAATCTATTTTTTGTCGCGACCAGCGCGGCGCTCGGAGTCGGCCTGGCAATGGACGCGTTCTCCGTTTCTCTCGCGAACGGACTTCACGAGCCTTACATGAAGAGAAACAGGATTTTTGCCATTGCGGGCGTGTATGCCTTCTTCCAATATATAATGCCCATGATCGGATGGATCTGCGTCCATACGATCGTTGAGGCCTTTTCACAGTTCAGGCAGTTTATTCCCTGGATCGCCCTGCTCCTTCTTCTCTATATCGGAGGGAAGATGATCCTGGAGGGACTGGAAGAAAGAAAAGCGGATGAAGAAGAGCTCGCCGCCCAGGACCGCAGCGCCTCAGACAAGGACCTGCTCATCCAGGGCATCGCAACTTCTATCGACGCGCTTTCCGTGGGCTTTACCATTGCGGAATATGATCTGATCATGGCGAACACCGCAGGACTGATCATTGCGGCGGTCACCTTCGTGATCTGCGTCGGCGGCCTTCTGATCGGCCGGAAAGCGGGAACCAGGCTCTCCTGGAAGGCGTCCATACTGGGCGGATGTATCCTGATCGCGATCGGAATCGAGATCTTCGTAAAAGGAATATTCGGTTTATAAAAAGAGAAACTCCGGCAAATACCGAGCCTCAGGGACGGTACTTGCCGGAGTCTTTATTTTGACGGGAAAGCCGTGAAAGCAGAATTACGGCTTTACAGAAGGCCCGTCATATCGCTGTCGGAGAGGGTCTCTATGCCGCTGCGTGCAAGGACTGCCTCAGCTTCTTCGATGTCGTTTACTCTCAGGACCACGTAGGCGGAGCCTGCGACAGAAGAGGTGAAAGCGTAGACATATTCAATATTGACGC
>DJXS01000005.1:3665-7457 GCA_002448395.1 Lachnospiraceae bacterium UBA6998
GGAAAGGACTTCTTTGGTCTTTTCGACGTCGGAGACGATGAGCCTGAGAATTCCGAAATCTCTGGTATCCGCGACGGACAGCGCGCGAATGTTGACGCCTGCGTCGGAGATAGCGCTTACTGCATCGTAAAGGGTTCCGGGTCTGTTTTCAAGAAATGCGGACAACTGTGTGATCGCCATGGTTTTTCCTCCTTTGTCAAAATACTGTTATCAGTGAAGTTTGCGCTTATCAATGACGCGCACAGCCTTGCCTTCGGATCTTGTGATGGTCTTGGGAGCCACCAGGTGGATCTTGGGACCGATGCCGAGCATGGAGCGCATTGCGCCGTTCAATGCTTTCTCACGGGCCTGAACGTCCGCGATCTTATCGGAGAACTGCTCGGGGGAGAACTCGACGTAAATGTCGAATGTATCTGTGTTGTTCGCGCGGTCTACGACGATCTGGTAGTTCGGCGGATAGCCTTCCTTGAGGAGGACTGCCTCGATCTGGCTCGGGAATACGTTGACGCCGCGGATGATCATCATGTCGTCGCTTCTGCCAAGGGGCTTGGTCATCTTGACGTGGGTGCGGCCGCAGGAACAGGGCTTCCTGGAGAGGATGCAGATATCCTTGGTGCGGTAGCGCAGGAGAGGGAAGCCTTCCTTGTCGAGGGATGTGAAGACGAGTTCGCCCTTGCTACCTTCAGGGAGCACTTCACCGGTCTTGGGGTCGATGACCTCTGCGTAGAAGTGGTCCTCATTGATATGCATGCCTGTCTGCTCCTCGCACTCGAAGGACACGCCGGGGCCGGAGGTCTCTGTAAGACCGTAGATATCATAAGCCTTGATTCCGAGGCTCTTCTGGATGCTCTGGCGCATCTCCTCGGTCCAGGGCTCCGCGCCGAAAATACCGGCTTTGAGCTTGTTATCTTCGGGTTTATAGCCGCGCTCTGCCAGGGACTCGCCCAGGTATGCGGCGTAAGAAGGTGTGCAGCAAAGGATCGTCGCGTTCAGGTCCATCATGAACTGGAGCTGACGATCGGTATTGCCGGAGGACATGGGAAGTGTGAGGCAGCCGACTTTGTGGGAACCGCCGTTGAGGCCGGGGCCGCCGGTGAAGAGGCCGTAGCCGTATGCAACCTGCACGACGTCTTCGTCAGTGCCGCCGGCAGCTACGATCGCCCTTGCGCAGCACTCTTCCCACATATCGACATCCTTCTGTGTGTAGAAAGCGACTACGCGCTTTCCGGTCGTGCCGGAAGTGGACTGAATGCGGACGCACTTCTTGAGGTCCGTGCCGAGAAGGCCGTAGGGATAGGCTTCGCGGAGGTCGTCTTTACTCAGGAAAGGAAGCTTATGGATGTCGTCTACACTCTGGATGTCTTCAGGCTTAACTCCTTTTTTGTCCATCAGATCGCGGTAGTAGGGGACGTTGTCATAGACGTATTTGACCTGCTTGACGATCTTTTCGTTCTGGATTCTGAGAATCTCCTCGCGGGAAGCGGTCTCGATCTCTTTCTGGTAATAGTTTTTCATGGTGGCTCCTTTCCTTGGTTAAAAACAAGAAGGGCGCGGCACTTGTTGAAGTGCCACGCCCTAAGTTAACTGACTTTGAATTCTGCGATCAATAATCCTTAGCATAGCAAATCAACCTTACTGCCTATGTCAGTAAAGTTAAAGCTAAAGCTAAAGAAGAAGTTGTTGTTGTAAAGATCGCGCTTCATGGTTAAATCCTCGGTTTACTGTTTCAATAATTACTTTAGGCTGTTAAAGCCTGAAAGAATGATAGCACCGGTAGAATTTGTGCGTCAATGAACAATTTTAATCAAAAAAATGATAAATCTTAAGATGCACTTAAGAAATCGGGGAAAGGAGCCCCGCCTGGCGGCCATTTACACGAGCAATTCGTCTATGGCTTGGAACAGTGCGCGCGAGCTGTCTGCGGGCGCATCGCTGCCTGTGGTCTCTTCCTGAGTGGTCTCTTCCTTGTTCGAACCCGGGATGACGGGGATTCCGAAGATGTAGAGTGAATCGTCCCCGCTCATAAAACGATATATTACGCCGTAGAGCAGCATCAGAATTACGAGACCGAGCAGTATGTAATTGCTGCGCTGGATCCTGTCATTGTTATTATTCATAATAAATACCCCCTTACAGTAGATACAGCTTTCACCGGAAAGACCTGTGAAACTGTCTACTCCATAATAGCATGTTCCGCGATAGAAAGCAGAGACTTTATTTAGTATATCGAAAAATGCAGATTTAGTCTGTATAATAATACATGGCAATCAATGACTGACAGCAGGAGAGATAAATGACTGACAAACAAAAAATGGACAAAATACTGCAGGATCTCGAGTCTGATGAACATGTTCAGCAGATGAAGAACTACACGCAGCACGGGAAAGTAAGCACATATGAGCACTGTGAGCGCGTCGCGAAACTCAGCTATAAACTCAACAAAAAACTGCACCTTCACGCCAAGGTGCCGACTCTGATCAAGGGCGCCATGCTGCATGATTTCTATCTGTATGACTGGCATCACGAAGATAACGGCGAACACAATCTTCACGGATATATCCACGCGGAGAGGGCGAGAGAGAACGCCGAGAAATATTTTGACGCGGATGAGGAAGTGCAGCACATCATCTACAGCCACATGTGGCCGCTGAACCTGACGCACCTGCCCAGGAGCCGCGAGGCATGGATCGTGTGTCTGGCTGACAAATACGTGTCGCTGAAGGAGACATTCCTGGAGCGCTGAGATACCAGAAGGAATTACCGGCAGAAAACACAGGCTGCAAGAGAGTACAAGACTATGGGAAACGCTACGTTCTATCAGATTAAAGAAATGCTCACGCCGTGCAGTGCGGAGGAGATCTTCTGCAGAAAACCGGGGGATCCCCCCTACGTCGTCATAATGGACCCGGAGACCTGGAACTTGACGAAAGAGAAATTCGACATGGTCATTGATATGGACATGGATCCGTCGGAAGTCCTGGAAACAAAGGCCATCGTCAACTTCGACTCACTGACCGGCACTTTCTATGTGCCAAGGCGCTCAGAGATGGGCGGCCCTCCGCACAGATGCGCCTTCGCTCTGGATGAAAAGGGTATCATATTCATAGAGAACGGCGAATTCGCGCAGCTCGTCGTGCAGAAGATCAGCTGGCGCAAGAGATGGAAACTGCCGTCTCTGGAAAGGTTCATGTATGATTTCCTGGAAGCTCTCATCGAGAGAGACCTGCGCCTGCTCGTGGATACAGAGCATGAGCTGGGGCTGATCGAGGACGAGATCCTGGAGAGCGATCTGGACAAATACCCTGATAAACTCAACGATATCCGAAGTTTTCTGATGGATATGCGGATCCATTACGAGCAGATGCTGGATTTCGGCCAGGAACTTGAAGAGAACGAGAACGGCTTCTTCAAGGAAGAGAACCTGCGCTATTTCCGCCTGTTCACGGAGCGCGTCATGCGCCTAATGGACCAGGTAAAGTCCCTGAGAGACTATACGGTCCAGCTCAGGGAAATGTTCTCGACGCAGCTGGACATCAAGATGAACCGGATCATGACGGTGCTCACAGTAGTCACGGTGATCTTCATGCCGCTGACGCTGATCGTCGGCTGGTACGGCATGAACTTTGTTTACATGCCGGAGCTCCACTGGAAATACAGCTATCTGGTGGTCTTCATTGTGAGCGCGGTGATCCTGATCGGCGGAGTGGTCTGGTTCCGCAAGAAAAAGTGGCTGTGAATCACTTTTTTGGCAAAATATAGAAAAATTTAGAATCCGACGTGGATATGATCTGC
>DJXS01000069.1 GCA_002448395.1 Lachnospiraceae bacterium UBA6998
AGATGCAGATCAGGTATTCGCTGTTAATGATCGCGTTCTTGATGTTGTCATTGAGGTCACTGGTAGAGGGCAGTTCATCCTTGTCGCGGAAAACCCTGCCGATCGACTTGATACCCAGCTCTCTGCGGATGCTCCCGGGTATGATGTAGCGCTCGATCCGGTTCTGGATCTCCACGGCTACTTTGGTGTCCAGCTCTGCATGCCGGTATGAAATAAATGCTTTGTAGTGATATTCCATAAGACGCCCCCGCTATTATTCCGCTGTTATGAGGTTTGCCAAAGACTCGTCCTCTGTCAGCAGCTTCCGGATCTCCGCTTCATCCTCCTCCGTAAACCCGGAATCGTAATACATGGAATAACCGATTTTCATCTTACTGCCTGAGCCGGGCGTGCGAGTAAGGAACATCAGCTGCGGCATGTTGTTGCTGTCGATAAAATCGAGCCTGAACCAATAGGTGAAGATCTCATCTTCAAGCCTCTTAAACACCTTGCTCATGATTGCTGCGATCTGCTCATTTCTTGTCTCGCCTTCCGGCAGCGCAAACTGCAGGCATGGCTTTCCGCTTGTCAAAATACCGATCCGCGCATATTCTAAATCCCCGAGCCCGCTTTTTATCTCAGCATAGAGATTGTCCCTCGGAATGCTGTACTGCTCTAAGATACAGGGCTCTCCTTCCTCATTGAGAAAGATCTGCTCCTTGTTTTCCAGCGTGACAGCAGGTGTACTGGAATAGATCGTCGGGATCTGCGTTCCGCTGATCATTGCCGCCCAAAAATCCGCCATCCACTCCATTTCTCCCGCAAATCCGTTCTCAGCGTTTATCGCGTTATAGTCCATGACGAATTTACCGTCATTGATCATACTGTCACAATAGCCATAGGCGACAGCGTTCGAATTCATCGTCAGGACGATCCTGCCGCCGCCTTTTTTCATGCAGTTCGCTGACAGTTTATTGAAAGCTTCCTTCCTGAGAGCGGACATATCAAGGGCCAGCACTTTTTTGCCGGATCGCTCCTGAACAGACGCCTCTATGCCGGATGAGGCTTCACGCAGGGTCTCCCCGCATGCGCTGAGATCGATAGCCACATTGCTTATCACGTAGTCCAGAAAACTGTCGGTAAACAGTCCCTTCTCCATGCGGATCACGATCGAGCGGTCAACACCGGGCCTTCGTCCCAGCGCATAGGGAACTCCCGAGGCATCCAATCTCTCGCGGACCGCCTGCAGCGTCTGCTCCCAGTTCTTGTCGCTCACATACACCTCTTCAGGCTCATATTCATTGATCATCGTCGCGGTATCAAATCCGGTATTTTCAATCTGTCCCGCGCCCTTTACAGCCTCACCGCTTTCCCATTCCACGACGGGAAACGAGATCAGATTAAAAGCATCGGACAGCGGCTCATGCGTAAAAGCATAGTAAAGGGGCTCACAATAGCCTTTTCGATCCTCATTCTCAGTAAAGATCATGCAGCGGTTCTCCGCATCCGGGTAAACTCTCATATGCGCATAGCCTTCAAATCCCTCAATGTCCTGCAGAATATTCGGCTGTTTCCACTCCCAGATCTGCGGATTCTCCCGGCAGAACTCCTCGGTCAGCGTGATTTTAAGATAATTGAATTCCTCAAGTTTTATGCCGTAATCCATCGGGTTGAAGTGTTCCGGACATCCGTAAAGGACTTCCACAGACTCGATCGCATTCCTGGGAAGAGCAATCTGGTCTGTAAAGTTGTTCCATGTCCCGGTGCTCGTATCGTTGCCGAGCCACAGATTCATGGGGCGGCTGATCAGTATGCGGCTGATATCCCTGAGGCTGTACTCGCCGTATACTTCCCTGGGCACGTAAAAGCTGACGGCATCCAGAATTCCTATCGGAGTCTCCAGCGCCGTCTCCTCCTTGAGATAATTGCCGTCAGTCAAAGCATTGATCCGCCCTTCCACGGTCTCCATATCCGTGTCGAAGTTCTCATCTTTTACATTTCTGTAGTAGCAGAGTCTTGCCATTTCTTCGGGATGGAGGCCGGCAGCGGTGCTGCCTTGTGCGGCTGCAGTGCCTTGCGCGCCGGCACTGTTTTGACTTGTGCTGCCTTGGCCCGCACTGTTTTGGCCTGTGCTGCAACCGGCAAAACAAAGAATGGCTGCAAGGACTACAAGAGCTGCGGCTCGGATTATGTTCAGTTTTTCTCTATGTATTATCAGTCTCATATTTCACCCGTATCCTGACGCGAAACCTGCTTATAACTGCATGAGCCTCATGAGTATATTTTACACGAAATACGATATTATCGTGCTGTAGAATATCAAATCTGATAGCATAGGAGATAGAGGATCATTCCCTGTCTATTGTGGAGGTGAAAAATATGCGCAAGTTATTGGATTTTGGAAACCGTTATGCAAAGGAGAGCACCTGGAAGGACTTTGCACTTGTGAAGTTCTGTCTGTTTGCCATGGGCTTGGCGGCGGGCACGCAGGTGCCTGACAAATACAAGAAAGCGGCGGTCGGAGCGGCAGCGGGAGTGTTTGCCGTGACGTATGTACCGCTGATGACGAAGGTGTTCAGGATCGCGTTTCGAAGGGAGAAGTAACGAGCACCCTCTGCAAGGTTCTGGGAAAGACTCTGGACGAGCTTTTCTGGACAGAAGAGTGAGGCGAACGCCGTAAAGACCGATTAGGACATTAGAGTGAGGTGACGCCGGACAGGCTTATCAGAGTCTGTCCGGCGTTTTTCAATTTATATTTGCACGGTTTGCCGCATATGCTATAAATTAAGAATGAAGAGTAATTAGGCAAGGCAAAGGAAGGCAATACCATGAATTATGTTTTTATTTCCCCTGCATATCCTGTCACCTGCACACTGTTTATCGACCGCCTGCACAATCACGGCGTGAACGTGCTTGGAATCGGCGATGTGCCTTATGATACGCTGAACGACCAGCTCAAGGCTTCTCTGATGGAGTATTATTATGTGGATTCACTCGAGGACTACGATCAGGTGTACCGCGCAGTCGCCTTTTTCATACACAAGTATGGCAGGATCGACTGGCTGGAATCCCTGAATGAATACTGGCTTCCTGTGGACGCGAGACTCCGCACGGATTTCAACATCGCTGTTGGCACACGCGAGGACGGGATCGGAAACCTCGTCAGGAAATCCTGCATGAAGCAGGTCTTTCTTGATGCCAAAATACCGACTGCCCGCCAACACATAGTATCTGACCTGGCAGCTGCGAAGGCGTTCATTGAGCAGGTGGGATATCCTGTGATCGTAAAACCGGACATCGGCGTCGGCGCGAACGGCACGATGAAGATCAATAACGAAGAAGATCTGCTGAGTTTTTACAGGGAATTGCCGGAAACACCTTATGTCATGGAGGAGTTCCTGTGCGGCGATATCTGCACTTACGATGCGATCCTTGACGCCGACTGCGAGCCGATCTTTGAGTCCACGTGCACGTATCCGCCGGTGATCGACGCCGTATTGAACAATGATGAGATCAAATTCTACACGGTCGCAGAGGTCCCGGAGCAGCTGAAGAAATTCGGAAGAAAAGCCGCGAAGGCGTTCGGCGCGGACCGTCGTTTCGTCCATTTCGAGTTCATCAACATCACGAAGGACTACAAGGGCATCGGCAAGGCCGGCGATTTCGCGATCATGGAAGTCAATATGCGCCCGGCCGGCGGACATGACCCGGATATGATGAATTACGCGCAGTCGATCGATGTTTTTGACATTTACGCGCGGATGGTTACGGGAGAAGGAACTGCGGCAGACAGCGCTGCGGAGGACGGAGCTGCACCGGAGCACTATTTCTGCGCTTACGCTGCCCGCAGAGATGGCGGCAGCTACACGCACACGCCGGAAGAGATCGCGGAGCGCTACGGCAGCGACATCGTAATGCAGGAAGAAATGCCGCCGATCGACTGGCCGTCCATGGGCCGCTATGTTTACATGGCGAAGTTTAAGGAAAGAGAAGAGATGGAGAGATACTTCGCTTTTGTACTTGGGTGAGCGAAGCAAATAATAGAGCCAAAGGAGGCAAAACATGGAATTCAAAGAAGTTGTGAAGAACCGTTACTCTTGCAAAAAATACAGTGCGCGCAAGCTGAAAGCAGCAAAACTTGAGGCAATCCTGGAAGCCGGAAGACTTGCTCCCACTGCCAAGAACCTGCAGGAGCAGCACGTTTACGTCGTTCAGTCGGAAGAGGTTCTGGCTAAGATTGACGGCGTAACCCCCTGCCGCTATGGCGCGCCTACTGTGCTGGTGGTAGCTTTTGACAAAAACAATGTGTTCACATATCCCGGCGGAAAGCGCGATTCAGGTGTGGAGGACGCGACGATCGTGGCGACTCACATGATCCTGGCCGCGGCAGATGAAGGCGTGGACAGCTGCTGGATCAATTTCTTCGATCCCGATAAGATGGCGGAGGCGATCGGCCTTCCGGAAAACGAAGAGATCCTGATGCTGCTTGACCTCGGTTACGCGGCGGAGGGCGCAGGCCCGCTTCCGAATCACAGCAGCAGGAAGCCGCTGGCGGAGACGGTCAGTTATCTTTAATTCAAGTATCACCCGCGGCGGCTGCCGCGGGTGATTTAGGAACACGAGGATTAGGCACACGTATATGCCGGGAACGCGGGGACTACTGAACTGGAATTACACAAGGCAGGTGGCAGGATCATGAATAAAGAATCACATAAGCTGGCAGTCATTTTTCCGGGAATCGGATACACGGCGGACAAGCCGCTGCTATATTTTGGCAGAAGGATCGCCGTGGATTGCGGATATGAGATCCGTATTATGGATTATAAAGGCTTTCCACCGAAGGTGAAGGGCGACCGGAACCGGATGGAGGAGTCGTTTTTTATTGCGCTGCGCCAGGCTGAGGAGATGCTTGCCGGCGTCGACTTTACGGAGTACGACGATGTTGTGTTCATCGGAAAGAGTATTGGAACGATCGTGGCGGCGAAGATCGCGGCGGAGAGTCCGGCAAAAGACCGGATCCGCCAGGTCCTCTACACGCCGCTTGAAGATACTTTCAGATTTCCGATCGGAGAAGCGATTGCTTTTACCGGCGATGACGATCCGTGGGTCGGCAAAGAGAACAGCCGGATTCCCGCACTCTGCGAAGAGCAGGGCATCCCGTACCACCTGGTCCCTCACGCGAACCACTCGCTGGAGAGCAAAGACGTGTTCGCAGATATGAAAGAGCTGCGCAAGGTCATGAAGGAGACCGAAGCCTTCCTGAAATGAGACGCGGCGCGATGCGACATAAAGCGCGGGCAGCCTTATACAGATAATAAATAACTAATCGTAAGGAGTAATGAAGAAATGAACAGTCAAAAAACGAGACAGCACAAGTTTGTTGAGAAATTCCCTGTGGTTGCCGCAATTCTTATGGCTATCTTTTGGATGTTTTTATTCGAGCTCATCGAAGGCGTTATCAACCTTGGAATTCATATGGTGATCAGCGGGTACGATGTCGCAGCCGGACCGGTCGGACTCTTTGCAAGCACTGCGATCATGCTGGTTTTGTATAAGTGGTGGTTCAGGCCTGAGTTCGAGGGAATGCTGAAGGGCGATCTTCGGCTGGGGTTCCTTCTGGGCCTCATCGAACTGGGCTATGTACTGATCTCGTATGTCCCTAATCTGATCGATGGTAGCTTCAGTATTAAGCCGCTGGTGTGGACCATCATCCTGGTTTCACTCACAGCCGGTATTAAAGAAGAACTCATATTCAGAGGCGTGATCATCAGCACTCTGATGCGCCAGTGGAAGGACAGGAACTTGTTCAGGCAGGCTGCGCTGGTTTCAGGAATTGTATTCGGCCTGATCCACGCGGCGAACATTTTTGCAGGTGCGGATCCTCTGCAGACGCTTATGCAGGTGCTCGCATCCGTGTGCGTCGGCTTTATGTTTGCAGCTGTGTATCTGCGCACCGGAAGCATTCTCACGTGCATGTTTTACCATGTGCTGCATGACATAATTGCGATTTCCTGCGAGAGCAACGTCTCCGTAAACGGCCTTGTGGCCGCAAGGGCATTCTGGTGGGGGGACGTTTTCAACCTTGCAATGGCGGCTGTGATGGCAGTAGCAGCATTCTGGTTACTCCGTGATGCCAAAACAGAGCAGATCCGCGAGGTCTGGAACAGAAAATGGAAGCTGGAGGCGGCTCCTGCCCCTGCTCCGGCAGCGGCGGCTCCGGCTCAGACAATGCAATCAAAAGATATGTAAACGATATTTTGACCTGCATGCTTTGTAACAGAAATATTCATCAGAATACATTATTATGCATATCTGAATTCTCCAATATGTGCCTTTCAGAACCCTTTATTCTTGAAAAAGTTCTGAAAGGCCATTTTTTTGAAAACGTTATGCAAGGAAAATGCATATTGTGAATAATTGCTGCGACGGGCCATTTTTGTGTGTGCAATTTTACTCAATCGTTTGAAATGTATAAAAGGTGCATACCGCGCATAAAAAATCACGGATTTGATGGGTTTGGCCATTTCGAAAGAATAAAGGGTTCTGACAAGGGTGTATACGGAAGTTGAGAAATGAATAATATGCATTTTGCATTCATTTCGGGACGAAAGCGATATTCCGATAATTTCGCAAT
>DJXS01000040.1 GCA_002448395.1 Lachnospiraceae bacterium UBA6998
GACATAACGCCGACCTGCTTGTTGGGATCGGCGGGACGGATATCGATGGCCTGGATCGCTCTCTTGGCCATTGCCAGCTCATCCGCATCCGAAATGGAGGTACCGCTGATCTTGACAATGTCGTAGTTGGTAAGAGCAACGTTCTTGATCGTGGACAGAAGCGGAATGAATCCCTGATTTCTTCTGTCCTCCGGAACGAATCCGATTCCTTCGAGGATGCTTGCCTTAGGAGAAGGATCGAGCTTCTTGCCGTCCAGCCATACTTCGCCGGACGCGGCCTTGTCCACACCGTAGATCGCACGGACAACTTCTGTTCTTCCTGCACCGATCAGACCGCCGAGGCCGAGGATCTCTCCTCTGTGGACCTGGAAGCTGATATTGCGATAGCGGTCAGTCTTGTCTGTGAGGTTCTTGACATCCAGTCTGACTTCCGCGCTGTCATCAGAGTGAAGCATCTTGCGGGAGCCGGCGGATTCGTCGACTACCTTACCGATCATGGTCTCGATGACCTTGGCGGGAATGATATCCTGTTTCTCAAGGATCGCCGCGTTCTTACCGTCTCGCAGGATCGTCAGACGATCGGAAAGCATATAAACTTCCTCAAGTCTGTGGGAAATATAGATGATCGAAACGCCTTCGCTGCGCAGCTTCTGGATGATCTTGAACAGCATCTCCGCTTCTTTACCGGAAAGGGAAGCTGTGGGCTCGTCCATGATCAGCAGCTTGGAATCCTGGGACAGACCCTTGAGGATCTCGATCAGCTGTCTCTGGCCGATACCCAGATTGTCCACAACCGTTGTGGGCTTTAAGGGGAACTGATATTTGTCGATCAGTTCCTGGGTCATCTGATTCATCTTGGCATAATCAATAAAGACACCTTTGCGGGGCTCTCTGCCGAGGAAAACGTTCTGTGCTACCGTCAGAGGCGGGATTACGGAAAGCTCCTGATAGATACACGCTACGCCCAGTTTCTGGCAGTCCTGATAGTTGTTGATCTCTACCGGCTGACCTTCCCAGTAAATCTGGCCTGCATCTTTTGTGTAAACGCCTGTGATGATCTTGATCAGTGTGGACTTACCGGCACCGTTCTCTCCCATCAGCGCATGTACTTCACCGGCTTTTACTTCAAAGTGAACATCCTGAAGAACCGGAACGCCGGAAAAGCTCTTATAAATGCCTTTGGCTTCAATTAATGTATTTCCTGCCATTATTCAAGCCCCTCCTTAGCTCCTTCTTCTCTTGCCTTGCGATCCATGCGGGCCTTGTATGTAGCATCGAAGATAACGACAGCGATGATGATCGCGCCCTTGATGACATACTGGTATGCCGTATTGATCGACAGTTTACGTACGCCGTTTTCCAGTGTCGCCATGAAAAGCGCACCGATCAGTGTTCCGATGACATCACCGGATCCGCCGGACAGCGCCACGCCGCCGACAACTGCTGCCGCGATCGGGTTGAACTCGAAGTCCATACCGATTGCAGTGGTAGCACTCTGCAGTCTCGCTGTTGTGAAAATAGCGCCTACAGCTACGGTAAAGCCGGTGATCACATAAGCGATCAGTCTCGTCTTCGCGACGTCGATACCGGAGAGGGTTGCTGCCTTCTTGCTGGCGCCTACAGAGTAAAGGTTTGTGCCATAACGTGTGAACTTCAGGACGATCTGTCCTGCAGCGACAATCACGATCATAGCCATGATGACATAATAGAATTTGCCAATGCCGCCTCCGAGCCAGGTGTACTGGGAGTGATTCATCGGCTGACTCTTGATGACGCCGTTGGCGTCCCTGATTGCGATGATGTAGGTCAACGCCCTGAAAATACTCATGGTCGCCAACGTACCAATGAATTCGGGAACGTTGAACTTGGCTACGATCACGCCATTGCAAAGTCCGCACAGAAGTCCTACAAGAATTCCGGCGAGCATCATTACCGAGAAGGGAAGCAGTGTATAGGCATAAATGTTTGCCATTGTCATGCCTACCAGCGCCATCATACTTCCGGTTGAAAGATCAATGCCTGCTGTGATTATGATAAATGTAACGCCAACGCCTATGATCGCCGGTATGGATGCATCTCTGACTACCTCGATCAGATTGTCAAAGTTGAAAAACTTGCCTTTGCCCGCTCCTGCAAGGATGGTGAACAATACAACAAGTATGACCAGCATACCGATCGAAATCAGGCGCCGCATCGTTGTCTGATTCATCCGTTTCACTTGTTATTTCCTCCTCTCTTATACATTCCCGCGCAAAATATATACTGCTGCCGGACTCTTCCGCCACTGACAGGTATAAATACGTCAGCACGTTTTCGACGGGAGTGCATAAGGGCGGGTATCATAAAGATTCCCGCCCGCTCATATTCACTGGAAAAAATTGATTACCAGCGGTCTTCCGGTGCAATGTTGCCAACGGTCTCAGCAGTAACAACGATGGGCTCCATGATGACCTTAGGAGTTGCGGTCAGGCATGTGTAATCATACTCGGAACCGATCATAAGCAGAGCGATCTTAGCTGCTGTGGAACCTTCGTCCCAGCTGTTCGTGTAGATCGTGCCTGCCATGTCGCCGCTCTCGATCATTGCAAGTGCGTCCTTCTCACCGTCAGCGCCCCAGATGCAGATCTGGCCCTTCTTGTTAGCGGACTGTGCTGCAAGCGCAGCGCCCTCTGCCATTGCGTCGTTGATTGCGAATACGCCCTTAAGATCCGGATAGGACTGCAGGAAGGAGTTCATAACTGTCATAGCTGTATCCTTCTGGAAGGATGCAGACTGTGCGTCAACGATCTTGATGTTAGGATAATTAGCGATTGTGTCACGGAAGCCCTTCTCAAGGTTATCAGTACGCTCAAGTCCGGGAACACCCTGAATGATCGCGATGTCGCCGGCCTCACCCATCTGCTCAGCCATCTTGTCTGCTGCCATACGGCCTGCGTCGTAGTCAACAGCCATGACCAGCGCGCTGTGGATCGTGTCGCTTGAGCAGTCAAGGTTAACTGTGATAACCGGGATGCCTGCTTCCTCAGCCTGTTTTACACTGGGAGCCAGAGCAGTTCCGTCAGAGCACTGCAGAATGATCGCATTGTAGCCCTGGTTGATGCAGTCTGTCATGATCTGCACCTGAGTCTCTGCGGACTCTTCAGCGCCGTAAGAATCGACTTTGATGTTGGACCAGGATGCGCATTCTCTCTCGATACCCTCTTTCCAGCCCTGGTTATTGGGAGTTCCGATATCATGTGCGATGTAAGCGATCTTGACTTCGTCGCCTGCATAAGGATCAACCTTTACCTTAGCGCTGCTTCCGCCTGCCGCAGCACCTGCAGATGCATTGTTGTCCTCTCTGGTGGTCGTTCCGCCGCCGCCGCATGCTGCAAGGCTCAGTGCCATGATTGCTGTGAGCGCGAGTGCGATAACTCTCTTTTTCATATGTTACCCTCCTTAAAAAAATTAATTATGCAAAAAAGCAAAGAGATTTATCTGTAAATCCTTTACATTTTTCCAAAAGTCATCAGGCCTTCGGCCTTCCTTCCAGTGCGTGGATCGTGTTAACGACGAATTCGTGAGTCGGAACCGCGACACCTGCCTTCCTGGCGGCACGGACTACAGATCCGCTGATGGTGTCGACTTCCGTTCTCCTTCCCGCGCGGATATCCGCGCAGATCGAGGTCACGCCCTCGGGGGAACCGACCGACGTCTTCTTAACCTTCTCGGTGATCTCTTCCTCGTCAGCTTTAAGTCCCAGTGCGTGCGCGACTTCCACCGCCTCGTGGATCAGCGCGGTGGTCATCTTCCATGCGTACTCGTTAGCGTAAATGTAGCCGATCTCACACTGCAGAACACCGGTCACTGCGCTGAGCGACACATTGGTGAAAAGCTTGTCCCAGATGAGCTGCTGGATCACGGAATGAATGCGCACGTTGAAGCCGCAGGAATCAAAGGATTCTTTAAGCTTGGGAAGGAAGCCTTCCTTGTCCTCTACGAGCATGCCGACGTTGGTATTGCCCTCTCCGCCGTGACGGATATAGCCCATGCCGAGCACCGCACCGTTGTCTTCGGTCGTGCCGATGATGATATGATCCAGATCGACAAACTCGCCCAGGATATCCTCATGGCCCGAACCGTTCTGAAGAGTCAGCACATAAGTATTGGGACCGATCAGTGCCTTGTTGCCAGCCAGTGCCGCCTTGGAAAACAGCGCCTTGACAAACAGGATGATCAGATCCACGGGCTCGATACCCTCTGTGGAAGTGACCGCCTTGGGATGATACAGATTATCAGTTCCGTACTCCTGAAGCTTGAGTCCGTTTTCATTGACTGCCGCGACTACATTCGGATTGGTATCAACAAGGTAAACGTCATTATGTAATGATAGATGTCCTCCGTAAATGGAGCCCATGGCGCCTGCGCCGATAACTGCTATTCTCATACTGTCAAAACTCCTTTATTCAGAAAATTCCTTAATTCCCTCGATTGCATATGCGTGAACCGGGCTGGAATCCAGGCCGACGATCGGAAGCGGGGAGAAGGACATGAAGAATACATCCTTTTCAAGGTACTCGAGGTTCTTGAGAACTTCGATGAAAATGATGTTCTCGGCAAGGAGAATGTCATGGAAAGGCTTGACATCTTCGTTGCAGTTCTCGATGGAAACGCCGTCGCCGAAGCCTACTGCCTTGACCTTGTGATCGCGGAACCATTCTGCGGACTCAGCATCGATCAGGAGTCTCTTGTCAACTTCCGTGTTGGTCAGTTTCGTGAAGGGCTCAAGCTTATAGGAAGAGTCGATGATGACGATATCGCCCTCTTTTACCTTGTAAGCAACTCTGTCGAGGTCAGCCTTTGTAATGTGTGTGTAGGGAGCTACAGTGTCCTTGAAATCCACATAGACGCCGCGGCCTACGAATGTTGTCAGAGGAAGTCCTGTGACATCCGGCCAATTATCATCGTGGTGATAAGGGCACTCAGCGTGGGTTCCAAGATGGCTCATGATATCAAAGTTTGTGTGGAAATCCGGGATCGGGCCGCCGGTGTTGAAGCGGTACAGCTTGCATCTTCTGGTCTCGGTTGCCGGATCTACCAGTTTGGAAAGATCGACCAGGCGCATGCCATTACCCATATCGTATACTACTTGCATAATTAACCTCCTAACTTATTAAACATGTGTTGAAACAGTTATATTTTGACTTTTACAACGACCTTCTTGACCGGAGCGGGCACGCCTGCCGCGCAGCGGGGTTTGTGGGCGTCCTCAGGCGCAACGACGATGAGATCGCCTTCCCTCAGGAGCACCTGTCCGTAGAGATCCGGATCGCTGTAGAACACAACGTCATTCTCATCGATCCTGTCGATCTCCTTAAGTCCGTCCCTCTTACATACGCCGAACATCTCATCCCCTGTCACCATGTACTGGATATCGAAATACTTCTCATGTGTCTCGAATCTCCGCTCTTCCCACGGTGAAGTTGAATATTCCTGAACCCCTGCGATGACATCGTCTCCCATCAGCGGATAGAAGCCCTCCGGCAGATTCTTGATATCGGTCTCGGCAAGCCATTTGTACGCAACTGTAAATTTCTCATCTAAATAGTTGTACTTCTCAGCGATGCTGACGTTACAAAAAAACATTGTCACCTCCCTTTTTGAGCCAGGCTGTGTTCAATAATGTATCTATTAAATTATACAATGCGCACGCTTAAAATGGAAGATAAATATAAACAATTACTAAACTGGGCAAAACTACATTTAAACATATATTAACTGTTGGCAACTTCTTCTAAACAATAAGGAAGATTCTTGCACAAATTAAACAAAAAAAGCGCCGCCGCATTTTTTCAAATGCGGCGGCGCTTTTTTGGAGCCGTTTTATTCTGGTTTTCGTACAGATCACAGTCCGAAATATCTCGCTGCGTTCTTGTAGGAGATGCCCTCAACGATCTTCTTAAGAGAAGCCTCGTTGTTGGGATACTCGCCGTTCTCAACCCATTTGCCGATCAGGTTGCACATAATGCGGCGGAAGTAGTCGTGTCTTGCATAGGACAGGAAGGATCTGGAGTCTGTCAGCATTCCCACGAAATTGCCCAGAAGGCCGAGGTTTGCGAGGGACTTCATCTGGTCCTCCATGCCGCTCTTGGTGTCGTTGAACCACCATGCGCTGCCGTGCTGGATCTTTCCGGGCACCTCGTCAGACTGGAAGCAGCCCAGCATGGTGCCGATCTGCTCATTGTCAGCGGGGTTGAGGGAGTAGATGATGGTCTTGGGGCACTCATTTGTCATATCCAGTGCGGACAGAAGGCGCGCGATGTCCTCGCCGCAGGTGTTCTGCGCGATCATATCTACGCCGGTGTCGGGACCCATCTTGCGGAAGATCCTTTCATTAGCGTTGCGGTAGCAGGAATAGTGGAGCTGCATAACGATGTTAAGGCGGTGATATGCCTTGGCCAGAGCAATCAGAACTGCGGTCTGGTACTTTTCAGCTTCCTCAACAGTGATGGCTTCGCCTGCCATTACTTTCTTATAAACAGCGTCAACTTCCTCAGCAGTCGCAGGACGGAAAGGAATGTAATCCAGGCCGTGGTCGCTTGCGCGGCATCCGAGCTTAGCGAAGAACTCAAGGCGCTCGATCAGAGCGTCGATGACTTCCTGTGCGCTGGCCAGCTCTTTTTTGCCTACCGATGCTGCGAGCTTGCCGATGTACTCAGCGAAGCCTTCCTTGTTGATGTTGATCGCTTTGTCGGGACGATAAGAAGGGCAGACCTTGACTTCGATGGAAGGATCTGCTGCGATCTTCTCGTGCCACTCCAGGCTGTCGATCGGATCATCGGTGGTGCCGATGAAAGCCACGTTCGACTGCTTGATCAGGCCGCGGACCGACATGTTGGGATCATTCTGCAGCATATCAGCGGTTTTGTCCCAGATCTCCTTGGCGTTATCAACCGTCAGAGGCTCCGTGATGCCGAAGTATTTGTGCAGCTCGGCGTTGGACCAGTGATACATAGGATTTCCGATTGCCATCTCCAGAGCCTCCGCGAATTTCACGAATCTCTCGAAGTCCGGCTTGTGGCCTGTGATATACTCTTCCGGTGTTCCGTTGGAACGCATTACACGCCATTTGTAGTGGTCACCGAAATAGGTGCCGTCAGGGTTCTCGCCGCCAAGCCATACTTCAGCGATGTTGTTGAAGCGGCGGTCCTCATAGATCTCCTTGGGGGAGATATGGCAGTGATAGTCCACCAGAGGCATCGGATCTGAGTAGTCATGGAACAGGTGCTTCGCGGTCTCGGTCTCCAGCAGGAAATCTTTGTCCATAAAAGGTTTCATGATATGTTGTTCTCCTTTTCTTGTTGTGATATCAGCGCTTGATATCGTAGTTCATGTTCATGAGGTTGATGATGCTGTCGACATCATCTGTGATATTTCCATCGCCGTGGATCGTGTGCTTGATGACACTCGAAGCCACCGCGAAGTTCACCATATCCATAGGTTTGAAATGATGCATATACGCATAGATCAGACCGCTGGCGAATGCGTCGCCGCCGCCGACTCTGTCCAGGATGTTGAAAGTGAACAGGCGGCTCTCGAAAGTGTGCCCTTTGTACCACATATAGGCCATCAGGCTGTTCTCACTTCCGGAGTGGACATAACGCACATGTCTCGCGATGCATTTGATATTGGGATACTTCTCCACAAAGGCCTGGAAGACCTCATCCTGCTGCTCATAGCTGGGCTGCAGCGGGATTCCGTCCTTGACGTCTCCCTTTGAAGGGTCTTCGTCATCTTTATAGAGATGATAGGGCTCAATGCCAAAGAGCACATCCACGTAAGGAAGGCACTTCGTGCAGAAATCCCTCGCCTCGTTCCAGGTCCACAGAAGACTTCTGAAGTTGCCGTCGAAGCTGACCTTAAGGCCCATTTCCTTAGCGGTCTGCATCAGGCGGATCATGAACTCCGCGCAGCTCTCGCTAAGGGCAGGCGTAATTCCGCTCAGATGAAGCCAGTCGAATCCTTCCAGAAGCTCTCTCGCGTCGATCTTTGAGAAATCATATTCTGTGATGGCGCTGTGTTTGCGGTCATAGGTGACCTTGCTGGGGCGGATCCCGTAACCGGTCTCCAGATAGTAAGTTCCGAGTCTGTGGGTCGGCGTCTCCTGTTTGCTCGAGAGGATCACAGGCGTGCAGTGCACATCATTGCTTCGCAGCATGCGCACCGCGCTCTTTCCGAGGGAATTGTTCGGTACCACTGTAAAGAAGGTACTGTCCACACCCAGGTTTGCCAGGGCCAGCGCGATGTTGGCCTCACTTCCTCCATAACTGGCGTCGAAACTGTTCGCCACACGGATCTTTCCGTAGTTGGGAGGCGTCAGGCGGAGCATGATCTCGCCGAAAGTAATAAATTTCTGTCCGCCGTCATTGTCCAGCAGCGGGTTTTTATGAACCATTTCTTTCCTCCTTCTCATAGTGTTTCCCGTAAAACTCTTCCCGGATCACAGTCTGTCATAGATCTCCTGCAGATACATTCTGGAGCTCACCGCGTTCTCGTCCGTAGTATTTTCCAAAGTTGTATGAATATAAGGCTTTCTCGCCTTTATGAACTTCAGGATCTCCTTGTAATCCATAACGCCGGTTCCCGCCGCGATGCTCTTGAGGTCATCTCCATCAGGGACACAGTCCTTGAGATGAACGACTGCGATCCGATCGCACAGCTTCTCCATTGCCTCTCCGATCACTTTGCCGCGCTCGTCGAGGTTTCCGGGATACAGGAGATTGACCGGGTCAAAAATGATCCTGAGGTTGGGACTCTGTATCGCCTCCAGCACTTTCACTGCTCTGTCCGGGCTGTATACGATGTGCTTCCAGACGGGCTCAATGGCCATCGTAACGCCGCATTTCTCCGCTCTCTCCACTACAGGCGCAAGCCCCCGGATAAATGTATCGAGCGCTTCCTCTGAATGCGTATTGGCATCCATCTTGTACTGGGCGTTAGGAGCGCCGGTCTCGGTTCCCACCACGCCGGCTCCCAGAAGGGACGCCACGCGAAGGTGCCCGTAGTACCTGCTCTGGATCTCCTTAAGCTTATCCGGATCCGGATGGGCCAGATTCAGATAGCAGCCAAGGACAGCCACATCCAGGCCCTGGCCTTCAAATACCCTTCTGGTATATTTTGCCAGGCCCTCTGTCAGCGCGCAGTCATCAAAGGTATACCCCTTGATCACCTTGGAATAAGCAAGATGAACGCAGGTGAACCCTTCCTCTCTTGCCGTCTGTGCCCTTTTCTCCATGGTTTGGAATTCAGGACCGAGTTTTGCATGAATATCATGCAGGCGAATTCCCAGCTGCATAGGTTTCCTCCTAATTATCCAAAATATTGACCGCCGGCCTCTCCGGCTTCATACCTCTCCGACATCCTGCGGATCTCCCGGATCACAGGGATT
Organism: Lachnospiraceae bacterium UBA6998; assembly: GCA_002448395.1. Classification (GTDB taxonomy): domain Bacteria; phylum Bacillota; class Clostridia; order Lachnospirales; family Lachnospiraceae; genus CAG-791. Next base: position 9,428 of record DJXS01000040.1, read on the forward strand.
ACCACAAGCGCGGAACACATTCCTGTCGCGATATTGCTGACCATCATAGTCACGCCGACAGCCTCCGCTCCCATTCCTGTATAGTTCTGCAGGTACCATAGGACAGGTATCCTGAAGACAAACACTCTCGCCATATTCAGGAGCATCGTTCTCTTGGCGTATCCGTATCCGAGCATCAGCGCGTTGCACGCGGAGTTGATGCCCAGCGTGATATATCCGAGCATCTCCCAGCGGTGGATCGATATGATCGTGTCACAGAAGGACTGGTCAAACTGCTCTCTCGAGCTGGCAAAAATCACCTGACAGAACAGTCATATTACATAGGCGCGCACATCTTCATGAAATCCTTCCGATGCGCGCGCCTGCATTCTTAACTGTGATCCGTCACATTAACAGGTTCGCAAGCGCTTTACAGCACTACGCCGTCCTTAAAGATGGAAATCTCTCTGAATCCCTTGCGCTCTGTGCTGGTCAGTTTGCCGGAGGCAACTTCGCAGACAAGATCAAGAAGATCCGCGCCCGCCTCGTCGAGAGTCTTGACACCGTCAGCGACAACACCTGCGTTGAAGTCAATCCAGTTGGCCTTCTTCGTCGCGAGAGGTGTGTTGGTAGCGATCTTCATTGTGGGAACGGGTGCTCCGAAAGGCGTTCCTCTGCCGGTGGTGAACAGGATCAGGTTGCATCCCGCTGCCGTAAGAGCTGTGCAGGAGACCAGATCGTTGCCGGGGCCGTACAGAAGGTTCAGACCCTTGGTCTTAACCTGCTCGCCGTAGTTGATAACGTCCATGATCGGAGCTCTGCCGCCCTTCTGGACGCATCCGCAGGACTTGTCCTCGAGAGTGGTGATGCCGCCCTGCTTGTTGCCGGGGCTGGGGTTGTCATAGACGACTTCATTGTGGCTGATAAAGTAATCCTTGAAACCGTTGAGCATGTTGGAAGCCTTCTCGAAAACGCCTTCGTTCACGCAGCGGCTCATCAGGAAGTTCTCCGCGCCGAACATTTCGGGCACTTCCGTGAGGATCGTAGTTCCTCCCATAGCAGTCATAAGATCGGAGAATCTGCCGACTGTAGGGTTGGCTGTGATGCCGGACAGACCATCCGATCCGCCGCACTTCATGCCGACTACCAGCTCGCTGACAGGCATCTCTTCGCGTTTAAACTGGGAAGCGTACTCCGCCAGTTCTTTAAGGAGAGCTGATCCTGCCTCAAGCTCATCCTCTACCTGCTGGCAGGTAAGGAATTTCACCCTGTCGGGATCATAATCGCCGAGTTCTGTCACAAACTGATCATGTGTCAGGTTCTCGCATCCAAGGTGCAGGACCAGAACGGCGCCTGCATTGGGATGCCTGCACAGTGCCGCCAGAAGCCTTCTGGTCTGAGCGTGGTCATGACCGGTCTGGGAGCATCCGAAAGGATGAGTAAATGTATAGAGTCCGTCGATGCTGCCCTTGACCAGATCCTGGTTGTCGCGCACCAGCGTCTTTGCCACATCATTTACGCAGCCGACTGTAGGGATGATCCAGATCTCATTGCGGATCGCCGCTCTTCCGTCTTTTCTCCTATAGCCCATGAAAGTCTTAGGTTTTAGAGGCATGACACAGGGAACGGCGGGGTCATAGGTATACTCCACCTCGCCCTTGAGGTTGGTCATCATGTTGTGGGTGTGAACCCACTGGCCGGCTGTGATATCCTTGGTGGCGTGCCCGATGGGCAGGCCGTATTTCATGATCATGTCGCCTTTTGCGATGTCTTTCAGCGCCATCTTGTGGCCCTGAGGGATGTCCTCCACCGCTGCGGCACCGCCGAATGCGGTGCCTGCGGGTGCGGGATGGAGGGCAACTGCTACAT
>DJXS01000105.1 GCA_002448395.1 Lachnospiraceae bacterium UBA6998
CCTTGAAGACAAGATCAGTTCCGCCCTGAGTGAGTGTAAGGGGAGCGGGAGATACCTTCCCCGTTCCGGCGAGCAGTCCCGCCGCCTTAAGTGCGCGGGGCTCCGCTGTGGGAATCCTGAGCTCGTCAAAGCCCAGTTCGTGTCCGGAGGGAAGTCCGCAGCACTCTGCTTTGAGAACATAGCTTATTGTGAGAAAACAGCGGCCCTTTTCAGGAATAGTGAAAGCAAGCGGTATCTGAGCAGAGGCATGAGGGGCTATGGAAGGAATATCCAGAGAGCCCTGAGCGATCATGGAGCCGTCGAGGGTCAGGGACCACGCGGCGCTTATACAGCAGGCAGGATCCTTGAAATCCAGATGGTTTTCTATGGTGAGGAGCTGCCGGTCGGGGGAATAGGAAGCGCGCAGAGGTCTGTGGACGTTTTTGTACTCCATAAGGCCGGTGTGAGGTGTCCTGTCCGGATAGACAAGGCCGTCCAGGCAGAAGTTGCCGTCGTGCTGAAGTTCGCCGTGGTCGCCGCCGTACCAATACATCGCCTTTCCATTGTCAGCCAAGCCTTTGTAGATGGCGTGGTCGCACCACTCCCAGACGAAGCCGCCGCAGAGGGCGGGGTATTTCTCGGTAAGATCCAGATACTCTTTGAAATCGCCGGGGCTGTTGCCCATGGAGTGGCAGTATTCCACAAGCAGAAGAGGCTTTTCAGGGTTGTTGTCCAGATAGTCCGTGACTTCATTGAAGCCCGGGTACATGCGGCCGACGATGTCGATGTTCGACATGTCGTATTCGCGGTCGAAAGCAGCGTAGTAGGCGCTCTCGTAGGTGGTCAGCCGCGAGGGGTCTGTCTGTTTGGTCCAGCGAAGCGCTGTCTCGAAGGTGCACCCGTAGCCGCATTCATTGCCCATGGACCAGACAAGGATGCAGGGGCGGTTGCGGTTTCTCAGGACCATAGAGCGGATCCTGTCCAGTGTCGGCTCGATGAAATCGGGATTGTCGGCGATCCTGACATGAGCCCTGCGCATGCGCTCGTTGTAATCGTCCTCGTTGAAGGAGAGGGGACCTGTGCCGTGGCTTTCGTTGTCCGCTTCGTCGATGACATAGAATCCCATTGCGTCGCAGAGCTGGTAGAACCAGGGCGAGTTTGGATAGTGGCTGGCGCGGACAGCGTTGAAGTTGTGGGCCTTGATCATCTGCAGATCCTTCATGGTCTGATCGATGGTTATGACCGCGCCTGTGAGCGGGTCAGATTCGTGGCGGTTGACGCCCCGGAAGGTGATCGGCGCACCGTTCAGAGTCAGAACGAGATCACGAATTTCGACACGGCGGAAGCCGACTTTTTCTGTGATGACTTCGCTGCCGGTATCCATGATCAGGGTGTAGAGGACGGGATCTTCCGCGCTCCACAGAGAGGGCTTGTCCACGTGGATGGAGACAGGCTGATCCGGTCCGGGAGCGAGGGATTCGGCGAACAATGTTTTGCCATCCGGGCTCTGCAGTGTGAGGCGGACCGGGATGGGAGAGCCGCTGAATTTAAAGCGGAGCCTCAGTTCAGCATCCGAGAAGTCCTCAGAAAGGTCCGTTTCGACAACATAGTCGACGATACGCTCCTTGGGACGGGCCAAAATATACACGTCCCGGAAGATCCCCGAGAAGCGGAACTTGTCCTGGTCCTCCAGATAACTTCCGTCGCACCATTTGAGAACAAGCACAGCCAGAAGGTTTTCGCCCTCTTTCAGGAGATCTGTGATGTCGAACTCAGCGGTGTTGTGGGAGACCTGGCTGTAGCCGACGAAGGAACCGTTGAGCCACACGTAGAAGCATGAGTCCACTCCCTCGAAGTTCAGGAAGGAGAGCGGCGCTTTGGGATTGGGGTGCCACTCAAAACGGTGCAGGTAGGCCCCGCAGGGATTGTCCTGAGGGACGTAGGGCGGGTCGAAGGGGAAGGGATAGCGGATGTTGGTGTACTGATTACTGTCGTAACCGCGCATCTGCCAGCAGAAGGGCACCTCCTCCTTGGCCCACCACTTGCCGGCCTCATAGTCCGGCAAATAAAAATGATCCTGCAGATCATGGATGCTGGGATACCAGGCGAAGTGCCAGGGACACCCGCTCAGCATCTGCAGGCGGTCCGAACTCTCTCTGTGCCAGGGCAGCATATCATTGCGGGCAGAGCAAGGGACAAAGTAAGCCCTGTCCGGCATGGTATTCAGATGGAGGACAGAGAGGTCCTCGTAGAGTCTTGGAACGATCAAAATAGGAACCCCCTTTCTGTTTCGATTTGTAAAATGGTTACTAATTCCCCTATTAAAAAGCATAGCGAAAAGGAATTCAGAACCATATAAACGAACCGACTCAAAATCTGCACTAACCGATACAGGAACTGTACAGGTATGGAAAAGGGAAGAAAGAGTAATACAATAAAGACGAGGGAAACAGTTAAGCGAGGGGTTGTTTTGATCAATTACGGGTAATAGAAACATGGGAGAAAATAAGAAAGAGAACGAAGTTCTGGGGAAAGATCTGTATGTGAATTCAGGATATCTGTTCAATACAAGGGTGCCTTTCAAGGAGAAAAAGATGCCGCTCCGAATTCTGAGCGCAGGGACTTATCAGCTGTTCACCTGGCCTAAGCTTCCGACTTGGAGGCCTAAGGGCAGAGTGGACTGGCAGATCATTTATATCGCGGCCGGAGAGGGGCATTTTATGCTGGACGGGCAGGAGGTCATCGTGCCTGCAGGCAACATGGTACTGTACCAGCCCAAACAGCAGCAGAAGTATTTCTACTACGGGAAGGACCGCACGCAGGTGTGGTTTGTGCATTTCACGGGAAGGCAGGTTAAGAGTATTCTGAAGCACTATGAGATCCCGCTGGACGGGTATATCCTGCACACGGGGATCTCACGGGAGTACGAGGAGTGCTTTCGCAAGATGCGCGACGAGCTGATAAAGTGCTCCTGGGGCTACGAGGAGATGCTGACGTACCTTTTCCGGGAGCTGATGCTGATGATCCATCGGCGGATGACGGAGGCCATGCCGCAGGTCTCGGGATTCATCCAGGAGGAGATCGACCGCGCGAAGGCCTATTTCGAGGAACATTATAACGAGGAGATCAGCATTGAGCAGTATGCGGCGTCCCGAAGTATGTCTACAAGCTGGTTCAATCGGAGCTTCCGCGGCGCTGTGGGTACATCGCCGATGAAGTATATTCTGGATATCCGGATCCGCAATGCGCAGGTGCTGCTGGAGACGACGGACTATTCCATAGCCAACATCGCGGCAGTGATCGGCTACGACAATCCGATGTACTTCAGCAGGATGTTCCGGAAGGCGAAGGGAATGTCGCCGGCTAAATACAGAAAGACTTACAGGGAGAAGTTCCTGGCAGACATACCGAAGGACTAAAAGGAGGGCGCGCCCTCCTTTTTTGCCGGATTTATTCGTATTATAATTATAGAGTGGTATAGTATCCCGGGGGTCGTCCTGCCCCGGAAAGGAGGAAATCATGAAATATCTGCAAAAGCTAGGCAAGGCGATCATGCTGCCGGTGGCCTGCCTGCCTCTTTGCGGCATTCTTATGGGCGTAGGGTATCTGCTGTGTCCGGCTTCCATGCAAGGCGGCGAGATGACGGGAGCAGTGCCGATGATCGGTATGTTCCTTGTAAAGGCGGGCGGAGCGCTGATCGACAATATCGCGGTATTGTTCGCGGTGGGCGTCGGCGTCGGAATGGCGGACGAGAGGGACGGCACGCCGGCAATCGCTGCGCTTGCCTCATGGCTGATGATCACGACGCTTCTGAAGCCGGATAACGTGAAGCCGATACTTGAGATGTTTTCAGCTAATGAATCTGCACTGCTGGCTTTTGTCAAAATAGAGAACCCGTTTATAGGTATTCTTTCGGGTCTCATAGGAGCATGGAGTTTCAACCGCTTCAAAGACACATCGCTTCCTGAGTGGCTGGCGTTTTTCAGCGGGAAAAGAAGCACGATCATCGTGTCCGGACTTGTGTCAGTAGCTGCCTCTGCTGTTTTGATGGTCATTTGGCCGACGCTGTTCGGGGGACTGACCGGGCTGGGACTCTGGATCGTCGGAATGGGAACTGCGGGAGCAGGAATATACGCTTTTTTGAACAGGCTGCTGATCCCGGTAGGTCTGCACCACGCGCTGAACAATGTCTTCTGGTTTGACACGATCGGGCTGGGAGATATCACACACTACTGGGCGGGGCATACGTCGGCGGACGTCTCCTGGTCGCTGGGGAATGTATATGTCGGGATTCTTCCCCTGCATGATGTTCGGAGTTCCGGGAGCGGCTCTTGCGATGGTACACTGCGCGCCCAAAGAAAAGAGAAAAGCTGTGATCGGAATGGTCGCGTCCACTGCGCTGTGCGCTTTTGTATGCGGTATCACCGAGCCTTTTGAATTTTCGTTTATGTTCGCAGCACCGGTATTGTATTTTGTGTACGCGGTTCTGTACGGGATTTTCAGCTATATAACAGTTCTGAGCGGATTCCGGGCAGGGTTTGCGTTCTCGGCGGGAGCGACCGACCTGATGTTCTCGGCCTCTCTTCCCGCGGCTCAGAAGACATGGCTGATCATTCCTCTCGGGGCAGCAGCATTTGTAACTTTCTATCTGGTGTTCCGTTTTATGATCACGGCGTTTGATCTCAAGACGCCCGGGCGGGAGGACGACGCCGGTTCGGGGTCAGGCACCACTGCCGCAGCCGGCACCACTACCGCTGCGGGGTCAGGCACCGCCGCCGATACGGCTGCCGCGGCGCGAGAGCCTGTGATCGTGGAGGGCTGCGATCTGAACGCAATACTGGATGGACTCGGCGGCAGGCAAAACATAGATACTTTGGACAACTGCGTCACCAGACTTCGTGTTGAGGTGAAAGACTCGGAGGCGGTCAAAGATGATGTGCTTAAGGTAGCAGGCGCTAAGGCAGTCGTCAGGACCGGAGCGAACAGTGTTCAGGTGGTGATCGGCCTCAAGGTCCAGAAAGTGGCGGATGAATTGAGAAAGATGATGTAGGATAGGGGCTCTATGAGCATAAAAAATCTCCGGTGTGATTTGCGGACATATGTCTGTAAACCACACCGGAGGTTTTTTTACTCTGATGTTTCTATATTGATATGCTCTCTGAGGAATCCTTCGGGATCCCAGTCTTCAGGGATCTCATGCTCGAAACGAAGATCCAGTGTGACTTCTCCATCAGGAGTCTCGATCCGGTACATGAAGAGAGCGACATCTTCGGTGGATTTGCGCATTTTCCCGGTGCCTGCCATCGACAGGAAATAGACAGTGTTGTCTTCTAATAAGAACTGCGCGCGGCCCGTTTCTACGGCAGGCTCTATATAGTTCCCGCGGTCATTCTCATTTTCAAGGGCATAATCGATCCATTCTTCATAGCCGCCGAGATCCTCAACAGAACTGTAAGCCAGATAGTTAAGATCGAGCTGCATCAGAGGATCGCCGTAACCGCCGTACTCACCGATGCCGAAAGCGGCGAGATTCTTGTAAAAATTTCTGCTGTATTTGAGATCACCGAGATCGGAAACATCGATCTCCGCTGAGCAGTTGTTAGGGCTGTTGTAGACGCGCGATTTGGTGAACAGGTGTCTGCTCGCATCTATGGCCTCGAAATCCTCTGTATGGAAAGTCAGCATTCCGTAGAGATTTGAAAGAGCTTCTTTACCATCCGCGACTTCGTCTCTTTCGCACCGGCACACCGCAATAAAGGCGGATCCCAGCGGCTTCTGCTCAAAGGAATACACATCGAGGATCTCGCGGCCGATACTGTCTTTATAAGTGACCGTCAGGTATGTTACATAGTGGTCAGCAACTGCGGCCATCTCTATTTTGCCAATTTTACAGTCATTGTAATTGTCCTTGGAGAAAGAATCCGGATCAGTAAAACCGCGGATCACCGCTTCGAAGAATTTGCCCTGATCAGCCAGCTGTGGAGGAAGCAGGATATCCGGCATGCCGTAAGGATTGGCGTCTTCGGGATCGGCGTACATGATCGTATAGCCAAGGTCTTGGTAAGAGTCCGTGTTCATGTAACCGAGAGTGATCCATGTAGGATACACGCTGCTGTAGAAGAGCTTCTTTCTCTCATCCGCCGGCTGCTCCGCAGTCCCGAATAAGGCTTCCGGGGCGATCACACACAGTTCATTATATCGGGCAGAATCTTCGGACTGTTCGTAGGAAGCAATATATTTCGGCGTGTAGAAGTCGCTGTAATCGTATCCGTAGTCTGCCAAAATATCGCTTCCCGAATTTCCTTTCCCGCTGTCATCGCCGCCGACAAAGACGGGCGGATCGACCGGAATGTTGTCCGGGCCTGTAGCTGCATTCCTTATGAAGAAGAATGTGCCTGCTGTAATTAAAATCGTAATGACGATTACGAGAGAAAGAATGAGAACAGGGTTTCCTTTACTGCGAACAGCCGGTTTAGCCTGCATTGATTTGCGGACGCTCTCGTAGGTGGAAGTAGCCTTTTTGACACCGGCGGATACTGCGGAACGGGAGCGGCTTGCGCCGCTCTTTCGCCTGAAGCGTGACCGGCTGCCGGAGTTTACGCCTGACTGGGTGCCGGAGCCCGTATTGCTTGCATAGCTGGTGGGGCCTTGCCCGCTCAGGATATCCCAGGCTTCGCTGCGTCTGGAAGTCCTGTTCGAAGCATGGCTCGCGACGGGACGGGAGCTGCGGCTGCCTGTCCGATTGAAGCTGCTGCTTGTGTGACCAGAGCTGCTGCCTGTCTGATCGGAGCCATTGTCCTTTCGTTCGATCTCAGTGCCCGGTTTCTCCGGAAGCGCGCCGGTGAGCTGCTGATCTGAGACGTAAGGCACCATGCCGGCTTTCCACAGGAAACTGCGGGTCTCTTTGGATACCTGTAGAGAAGTTCCGTCGAGGCCCATATCGGGGGCCATGAGTTTGCGCTCCCAGGCCTTGGATTCTTCGTCTCTTAAATAGGACGGATCCTGCCTCGAAACAGATATATCTGTCAGATCCTCATACGGCCATCCGTTCGTATTCATTTTTTCTGAATAGTTCGCGTCTCGATCTTTTTCCATGAGAATCACCCTTGCGGAATACTCGTGCACTCCTGAAAACCGGGAAACTGTATCCGGGAACCGGCCTTGGACCGTTCCCGCTCTCATTGTACCATAGCATCTGCGCGGTAGTTGATATTTGTGCACGAAATGAGATAACATGGAAGGGAAGGTTTTACAGGAGGAATGATCAGGCGCCCTCGCAGAGCATTTTCCTTACATTTTTGTCAGTAGGATCAACGCTGTATGGCCATTCGATCAGCTGAACGCTGTTTGCCGTGCAGAGTTCTTTTTTGACGCGGTCCAGGTCCCGGCGCTGGGTGAGCGCCTCCTCCCCGCCAAAAAAATCCACCGGCAGATAATGCTGGATCCCCTGGTACTCGATCGCTGTCCTGAGTGAGGGAATGTAGAGATCCAGGCTCTGCCTGCCCAGCCAGTCCGGTCGATACTGGTACAGAGTGTCAGGATAGAGACCGCGCACCGCGTGGAACAGGGTCAGTTCATGCTTCCACTTAGGCTTGATGACGCCCTCTGCCGTGAGCTTGGTTCGGATCTTCGTCCGGGCGAGCCGCCAGTTCGCGCGCAGGCCGTCCTTCTCCTCATAGAGAGCAAGATCGGTGTACCACCACTGGAAGAAGGGCATAATGACTTTGGTTAGGCTCAGGAAGAAATCAAGTTCCGACTTGAAATAACCGCATTCCAGAATGTGTTCGATATTGTGCCTTACATGGACTGTCTTGACCGGGTTGTGATGAAAGGGCAGGTTTCCCTGAAACTTCGCCAGCCGGTCGGGCAGATACGGCGAGCGCAGTACGACTCCTTCCTGCCATAGGTGCGTCTGATACCAGGACAGTGAATAATCATAGAGTGAATAGCCGCCGAAAACTTCCTGGGACGTGTTCGTGTAGAGAAGATGGTACATCAGGAGCACGGTATCCATATTCTCCTTGTCAAAGACTGCCAGGTAATGAACCTTCTCCTCGTCGGGAAAAAGGCTGTTGACGGGGCGGAAGACCTCTGCCTGCCTGCAGACTTCTGTTATGACAAAAAATTGAGAAACGAAGCTCTCCGGAAAGAGGAAACAGGCCTTGCGGTCAGTGTCGATGTCTTCGAACTGGCTCAGGAAAGCGTCCACATAGGGATTGGAAGAGAACTCATCATTTTCAATCAGCTTCATCGTCGCATAACGGTAAGAGAGGTCTGACCAGGACAGCTGAACGAGAAAACGCTCATAGTCGTTGGAAATATACTCCTCCCGTAGGTCTTCAAAGTCCTTCTGATAGGACTCATGTTCCTCAAGCAGAGCATCAAGAGTGGAGAAGGTGGTCATTTCGTGGTACTGAGGATAGCGCTCCCAGAGCATCCTGAGGCGGTCAAATGAATATGTGATTGTCGGCTTTTCGTGGATCGGCGGGTACATGGCGGCTCCTTAATTAAATATTCCAGTGTATTCTACTATAAGGATGTGTACACTTGTCTGTACAGAGAATTTACGGAAAACAATAAATAATGACATTAATAAACGTAATAGAATCAGCAGAAGCAGAGGAGGAGAAAACTATGCTGGAAACCGGAAGCAAGGCACCTGAATTCACCCTGCCGGATCAGAACGGAGAGATGCATTCACTAAAAGACTACAGAGGAAAGAAAGTAATTCTGTATTTTTACCCGAAAGATAACACGGCCGGCTGCACGAAGCAGGCATGCGGATTCGCGGAGAGATATCCCCAGATTCAGGAGAAGGGCGCTGTTGTGCTCGGGATCAGCAAGGACAGCGTGAAGTCGCACAAGAATTTTGAGACAAAATACAGCCTGCCGTTCACGATTCTCTCGGATCCCGATCACGCGGTGATCGAGGCCTATGACGTCTGGAAAGAGAAGAAAAATTACGGTAAGGTTTCCATGGGAGTTGTGAGGACGACATATCTGATCGATGAAGAGGGAGTGATCGTCAAGGCGATCGGCAAAGTAAAGGCGGCGGACAATCCGCAGCAGATGCTGGACGCGCTTTCGGAGTAATGGACAAGCTGCGGTTTTGATTTAATTGAGCTAAAAGAGGGATGGAAAACCAGGGGAGGTTATTATGAGCAGACTCAAAGAACTGAGAAAAGTTGTGGATGCGGAACTCAATAAGATGGAGAATCCGGACAAACGTAACGGCGCAGTCAATCATCTGTACGGAGTGTCACTGGCGGCTACAATGATCGCTAAGAAGCGCGGGCTGGATCCGGAACTGGCCGCGATGGCTGCGTTGATGCACGACCTGGCGGCTTATAAATCCGGGTCTTATGACGACCATGCCCACAGGGGTGCTGAACTGGCAAGAGGAATTCTGGAGGAACTGGGGCTGACCGGTGCGGAAGAGACAGATCTGATCTGTTCGGCGATCTATCACCACGATGACAAACTGGTCGTGGATGGCCCGATGGACGAAGTGCTCAAGGATGCGGATGTGATCCATCACTGCATGAACGATCTCTCGAAGGCGGTGAAGGACAAGGAGAAGGTAAGATTTGAGGCGCTCTGCAAAGAATTTGGCATGTGAGGCTGCGGAGGAGATCGGCAAAGTATCGACTATTTCGGGGAATTGTTGTATCCTGTTTGAAGATTGATCTTGAAAGGATGGTTTGTTATGGCTTTTATTATTCTCGTTCTGATGGTATTCTTCGCGATGATCGCGCTGCAGCAGCAGATGACCAAAAAGGGGGTCGAAGCCGGAGCGAAGGATTCTGAGATCAAGATGATCCTCTCGTACTATAAGATACTTCGGGAGCACCAGAGCGAGACGAAAGCTAACGCTTTTGTGATCGGCTATGCGCAGAAACGGCACGGCTCGGAACTTCGCGACAGGCTGGATGCGCTGGCTGTGAGGATCCTTGACGATAAGGGTACGCGCAGAGAAGGGGCAGAGAAACTGGAGATGCAGGTCATCCAGATCAAGGACAAGTATTATTATCAGTTCCCTATCGATCTCGGGCTCAAAATGCGGGATGCCGAGATGGCGGCAGTGCTGGAGAGGACCAAGCAGAAAATCGAAGAGAGATACCCTGATGACTTTGTCGGAAAGGCAGTCAACTATATCACCGTAGTGATCGACGGCAAAAAAGCGCTGAACCTGCTCAAATAATAGAAAGTCTGATATCAGATCAAGCAATAAAAAAAGAGGCACCGTGTAACGGATGCCTCGTTTTATTTATGCTATGGTAGTTTTGCCATATGGTTATGCCGTGTATATTTTGCCGGATTTACTTCCATAAAAAGTCCATGAAGTCCGGTACTTCCTTCTCCCAGTCGGCCTCGCAGTGCCCGCCGCCGGGCTGGCAGTAGAGGCGGGTGATCGCTCCCTTTCTGTTCAGAAGTTTCTCCACCTTCCGGTTTGAATTGGTAAGGAACTTGCAGTAACCGGAGTCCGGATCGGTTCCGCCTTCCTTTTCTCCCCAGGAGAGGTAGACGCGGGTATCGGGATCGATGTCACTGTGGTAAATGTCGTCCATGAGGGGCTGCATGACCATAAAGATGGAGGAGGAGACGCAGGCTGCTTTGGAGAAGACATTATTGTATTTGGTGACGGCGTAGAGTGACATAAGTCCGCCCATGGAGGAGCCGGCGATCGCAGTGGCCTCTCTTGAGGGATAGGTGCGGAACTTTCTGTCGATAAAGGGTTTGAGGCTCTTTGTGACCCAGTCAAGGGTCTCATCGCCTTCGCCGCGGATCTTTTTACCCAGGAGGTTGGCATCATAGGGGCAGTACTCGTCAAGTCTGTGATCGCCCTCGTGGGAGCACTCAAGTCCGACGATGATCATGTCTTTGTCCCAGCCGTCCAGAAATTCGCGAAGACCCCAGGACTTGCCGAAAGTGGCGTCGGAATCATAGAAGAGATTGTGGCCGTCCCAGAAGTAGGTGACGGGATAGCGCTCGTCTGTGCTGTCGTAGTTGTCCGGAAGATAGATATGAAGGCCGCGGGGCTCGGCCGCGGGTGCGTACCAGATCGTATCTTTTATAACCATTTATTGTACTCCTTGTCTTTGTTTTACGCCCGATACTGTATCAGTTTGTTAAAAACAAATCAATAGTTGTTTTGACAATAATACATTTCCATTTTCTGCTCATATTAGAAAATTATGCTATACTTACCTTTAGTATCCCGAAAGGAGTCAACTTATGTATAAGGAAGAAATTACACATTACAGCAATTGCCTGAGCAGAGATATGCACATCTGCATATACGGCCACGGCGGCGTGCCGTTTCTTGCGTTTCCGACTCAGGATTCGAAATGCCACAATTATGAAGAATTCGGCATGATTAATGAACTGAGCGACTATCTGGAAGATGGCAAGATTCAGTATTTCGTGGTAGATACCATCGACAAGGAAAGCTGGTCGGAGGGAGACTGGGACCTGGGACGCAGGGCCTGGAAGCAGGAACTGTATTTCCATTACATCGTTGATGAAGTGATGCCCATCATACTGGAGAGGACCGGCGGAAAGCTGCCAATGACTACAGGCTGCAGTCTTGGCGCGAACCATGCTGTGATCACGATGCTCAGAAGGCCTGATCTGTTCTCAGGATGCCTGGCTCTGTCCGGTGTCTATGACAGCAATGTCTTCTTCAAGGGCTGGATGAACGAGACGCTCTACGACAATTCTCCGGAGTGCTTTTTGCCCAATATGTCTCCGGATCATCCCTATATCGACGAGTACAATCAGAAGCAGATCATCATCTGCGTAGGCCAGGGCGCCTGGGAAGAGGACGGCGTCCGTTCGCTTAGATATCTCGAGAGCGTTTTCCGCGAGAAGGGTATCGGCGCGTGGTGCGATTTCTGGGGCTATGACGTAAACCACGACTGGCCCTGGTGGTTCAAGCAGATGCGCTACTTCATCCCGATCATCCTCGAGAGATGGGGCATGCAGTAACCGCGGCGATGCAGGCGGAGCGCGTCTTCACGCGGTGCTGAGATATTTTGGCCAAAATATAAATTCTATATAAGGAAGGTGCCACTATGAACTTTATTTTCATTTCGCCCAACTTCCCCCACACTTACTGGAACTTCTGCGACCGGCTCAAAAAGAACGGCGTGAATGTTCTGGGCATCGGCGACGCGCCGTATGACGGTCTGGAGGACGGACTCAAGGGTGCGCTGACGGAGTACTACAAGGTCGATTCCCTCGAGAATTACGATCAGGTATTCAGGGCAGTCGCGTTCTTCTCATTTAAGTACGGCAAGATCGACTGGATCG
>DJXS01000025.1 GCA_002448395.1 Lachnospiraceae bacterium UBA6998
AGATCTTCGGTCGAAATATAGATGTATTCCTCTTCAGATCCGCCTGTCTCCAGTACGCCGGTCACTGTCATTTTCGCCGTCGGCGCCACCGTCTCACCGTTTTCGAGGACTTCATCGTTTTCAGTGGAATAGACCATGTCAAAGGTATCGCCAACTTTAAGGTTCAGATATTCCGCCTCGTCCTTGCCGACAAGGGCCTCATTGGGTTCTGCCGGCCACTCGCCGTCGACCAGCCAATAGGGGCTCGTCGCCTTTGCGCCCTCCATGTCGGTGCCGGCAACCGCTATGGGCTGCTCGTGGATCTGCACCATCTCGTAGCGGAAGGGAGCAGCTCCGATCAGTTGATCGGCTTTAATAAGGCTCTTTGCCTCCTCCACATTTTCCGCGTTGAGCTGAACATCATTGGAAGAAGCAAGAAAAATCATGTTGGCGCCGTAATTGCGGAATTCATTTCCCATCTGGCGCGGTACATCATAGTAGATCGTCACAAGACCCGACAGGATCGTACCGCCCACGGCAATGGCCAAAAGAGCCACCAGCATGCGGGAACGGCGCCGGATCAGGGACGATGTGATCATTTTGATAAAGAAACTTCGCTTGGACATTTTTGTTTACCTTCCGTGGAGAACCTCGGTGGGACGCAGCCGCAGCAGCATTCGGATTGCAGGAATGGAACCGAGGAGAGTTACAGCAAGGACCAGTGCGATCACAATCGGAATGACCATGGGCTTCATATCGATCGAGGAGCCGAAAACAGTCTGTCCGATGATCTGGGCAAAGCCGAATCCTGCAAAATATCCGATCACGGCGCCGATCACACCGGTGATCATGACCTCTGACAGGATCAGGGCGGAGATGCGGCCGTCCGTAGCGCCGACTGCCTTGAGCAGACCGATCTCCTGGCTTCTCTCCATGACGCTTGCAGTGACCAGGTTGGTGATGCCCAGTGCGGATCCGAGCAGAGACAGGAGAGTAATGAGGACCATCAGAAGTTCTGTTTTTTCCATGATCGCGCCTTCAGAGTCCGCAACCTGGCGGACCGGATTGGCGACGGAATCCGTGATGACTTCCTGGATCTGGAAGCAGATGGAACTGACATAAGCTGTGCAGTACCAGGTCTCGTACTGGGAAATCGACAGGGACTCCGGTCCCTCCTTGGCCGCTTTACGGGCAAGGTCATTGTCGGGAGTCGTCAGTGCGCTTACCTCGATACTGGTGAGCTTTCCGTCTGTGCCGGAAAGTGCCTGAACCGTATCCAGAGGCGCGAAAATCTGATTATCCTCGTCGCCGCCGGCATTGTAAATACCGGTCACGGTCAGATCCTTTTCTCCTGCAGCCGTTTTTACATGTATTGTGCCGCCCGCGGAAATGCCTTCGTTCTGTGCCAGAACTTCTCCGACCATACAGACGTCCGCACTCTCCTGCGCCTGCTCATCGAGCCATTCTCCGCTCGTGACCGACCACCAGGACCTCAGGTTCTGTATGCCGGTATCAAGCGTCTCTCCGGTAGGGAGTTCCATATGGTGGTTGAACCATGTACCGACTATCTTTGCTTCGCTTCCGGACGGAAGTGATACCTGCGTGTCGATAAAAGGCGTGAAGTCCACGATATTGAATGCCCAGAAGATCGTCTTGATCTTGCCGAGTTCTTCCTCCCGCAGATAGGATCCCTGGTCTGTCTCCGACCCCTCCATCTCATAGAGATCGTCCAGGACGGATCTGGATTTGGGGACGACGGTTATATTTGCGCCGTATGCCTTGAGTTCCTGATTGACCTTGTCTCCTACGTCCATCATGACGTTGAGCATCGCCGTTGCCAGCGAGGCGCCCAGGGCGATCGTCAGGGCAATCATCAGCATCTTCATTTTCTGACGTGCAAAAGCACCCCGAATCATTCGAAAAAACATATTGTTTCCTTCTTGTGTTAATAATCTATAAAGCTTATTGAATGGTAATCGGATTTTTATTTAAAATCCGACTTATGTTCAATCAGCGTTGAGAACGGAATAATGATGTAATTGCCCTCGACGCTGTACTCGATGACCTTGGGATTGCATCCGCCCTTGAAACCGATCGTGTTGACGTTCATGACGACATCACAGCGGTTGCAGATGACCTGTCCTTTTCTCTCGTAATAGCCCGTCTCTCCGCAGATATCACAGGCATCCAGGCCGATACCGTAGGAAGAGGAACCGGGTTTTTTGATGACGATCACACGTATGGTGATATTGTCATCCGTTGTATACGCAAACCTGTGCAGATGACCGTCCGAAACCTGATCAAAGGAAATATAGAGGCTGTCATCGCGCTGTTCGCATTCTTCTACCGGGGAAAGCTCCACCGGCCTGTTTGCATAGGATTTGACTGCCGTGATGGTAAGGGTAGTAATGAGCATAGCCGCCAGAAGGGCTGATGACCAACGCCGGATACTGCGCCAGCGCGCCTTGATTTTTCGGTGCTGGGCCGGGTTCTCATAGGGCTCGTTTACATGAAAACTGCGTATCCACAGAACGATGGGGAGGAAGACCACCGTCAGCAGAATGCCATAAGTAAACATATTCTGATGGTTATAGGTATACTTCACGACCTGGAACAACTGTTTACTGACAATGATCCTCTTGGACAGGAGGGTCTGCAGAATCTTGCTCGCCTGTTGGAGAGCCATGACGAAAAAGGCAAGCTTTACAAGCGCGCCCGCAGGACCGATCTTGATCTTGCTTACTACCAGGTATGCCGAAAAAAACAATACGATCATCAGGATAATTCCCAGAAGAACACCGGAAAAACGAATCAGAAAACCTGTCGAAAAGAAGGTATTTCCGCTCAGTGTGATCGTATAGGGAGAAGCGAGGATATCCGGGAAACTGTAGAGAATCTGCAGAAAAGTCAGCACTGCTGCAGGAATAGTCAAAACAAGGCCGGACTTTTCTCCCAGAATTTTCCGGATTGGCCCGATATCCAGGATCACAAGAATAAGAAATGCGATGATGGAGATTGAAAAGATATACAGGTTCACATTACCTGTATTGATCAGTTTTGTATTGTTTTTCAACCAGGACATCACACAGGCTGCAATAAATCCCGCTGCAGCGGAGATTATTAGAATTCTCCTGCCAATACTTCCGGCGCGGCCGTAGATCCAGGCGAATAGCATCCCGAGCAGTACGCCCGGAACGGCCAGCGCTTCCGTTGTCGTGATCAGATATTTAATCATATCAGTTTGCTCCATATGTGCATTTTTCCGCTTTATGCACATCTTCTGTATACATGTATCAGAACATAGTGAAAGCCAATACTGCCAAAATGGCAGTATTGACTCGTTTCACATGCATTATTCACCGAAAAAGCGGCAGATTACCACTCCTGAGGAGTATAATCCCAGACGTCCTTGAGCTCGAGCTCAAGCTTGCCATCGGGGAAGTACTCATCGAAGGAAGCTGCGCCGGGGCCTGTCTCTGCATCGGTGTGCAGCAGATAATTGTTCTCTGCGGGGCTGTGGAATGTCAACTTGACGGAATAGGTGTCAGCATCAGCCAGCTTGATGTTTGCGCCATAGTGAGGGCCATCAGATGCGCTCATGGGCATGAAGGTGCCTTCTGCAGCGGTCTCACCCTTGGAATTGATGATTGCGTAATCAACGGTCAGATAAGGGATCCAGTCGCCTGCGCCGTAGCCGA
>DJXS01000073.1 GCA_002448395.1 Lachnospiraceae bacterium UBA6998
TCAAACGGCAGTTTTTTACATTTTCCTTCGGTTTGCCGTTTTGATGCCCTTTGAGGTGCTTGAAGGGCACTCAAACGGCAGTTTTTTACATTTTCTTTCGGTTTGCCGTTTTGATGCCCTTTGAGGTGCTTGAAGGGCACTCAAACGGCAGTTTTTTTTCTGACCAAACTGAGCCCTTAGAGCACCCTCTAAGGGCTCTATTACAGCAATCAATGTCCAAGGATTCTTATCTGAGTTCTTAAGCTAATTCCTGCCTCTTTCCTCTCTGAACTTCCTGCACTCCGCGACGAACGCTTCCGCAAAAGCAGGGTCAGACCTGTAGTACAGGTGCGGATATCCCGCTGTGATGCGCCCCTGAACAACCATGCAGTCCCATGCTCTCCCGTCAGGCTTCACAGCTCTGCATGCATTTCCGTTATTTGTGCTGTCGCTGTAGTGAAATTCATGTCCCCGGATTGTTTGTCCTGAGCCAAAATATCCCCCTTCACCGCTCACTTCCACATAACCGAATCGAACCAGTTTTTTTGTCATTCGGCTGAAGCCTTTCAGAACACCGCACATGCGGTGCTCGATTCCCTCAGAATCAACAAGTTTCTCCTGCAGATATTGAAAGCCTCCGCATTCCGCGAGAATCGGCATTCCCTGTTCTGCCGCCCGGCGAATGGACGAAATCATAAAAGTGTTTGCCGCCAGTTCCCCAGCTTTAAGTTCCGGATAGCCGCCCCCGATCAGGAGTCCGTCAGCTTCAGGGATTTCTCTGTCATGTAGAGGAGAAAAACGCACGATTTGTGCCCCCAGTTCCTTCAGTAGTTCCAGGTTATCCTCATAGTAGAAAGAAAAAGCTTTGTCTTCCGCTAAAGCAATAGTGACCGGAGATACTTCCACCGAAGGCTTCTCCCGGCTCATCTTCTCC
Source organism: Lachnospiraceae bacterium UBA6998 (assembly GCA_002448395.1). Lineage (GTDB taxonomy): Bacteria > Bacillota > Clostridia > Lachnospirales > Lachnospiraceae > CAG-791. The sequence goes on from DJXS01000073.1 coordinate 914, forward strand.
ACTTGCAGCACCGGCGCACTCTGAGCGATCTCAAGCAGAAGTTCCAGATTCAGTGTCTGATCCAGGAGATCTGCTGCGTGGTCGATCTTTTGCAGGAGGTCCGGTATCTCATCGGGCTCCACAAGCCCAAGGTGCCTGCTTTCAATGTGAAGCGCGTCGTCCACAGGAAAGCTTCCCAGTACAGGGATCCCCGCTTCACTCTCCAGCCAGCCGGAAATTCGGTTCGCCATGGCCGGTGAGACGCGGTTCAGGAAAGCACCGCGGATCATCCGCTGCTCTCCATAGTCGGCAAATCCTTTGATCAGGGCTGCTGCCGACCGGCTCATGCCGCGCACATCGACCGCAAGCAGCACAGGTGCCTGCAGCACTGAAGCGAGATGATAAGACGAGCCTTCCATACCGGAAGACCCTGTCCCGTCAAAATATCCCATGACGCCTTCAATGACGGCGATCTGCGCACCTTCGCATCCCGCCGCGAACGACCTGCGCACGCCGTCCTCGCCGGCAAGATACAGGTCCAGGTTCCTCGAGGGCGTTCCGAGCACCTTTTTGTGGAACATGGGGTCAATGAAATCCGGCCCGCATTTGAAAGCCGCTGCCCGGATCCCTTTTCTCTGAAAGAGGCGCAGAAGGGCACAGGTCAGGAGCGTCTTGCCGCTGCCGCTTCCCGGCGCTGCGATCAGGATCCTCGGTATTCGGATTTCTGAGGAATGGTTTTGTTTCATTCAGCTTTTCCCTCAAAGTCGATCAGATAGATCGGATTCAGAGCTTTCATCATGTGATAGCTGCCCATTTTATGCGCCCGGGTCACCGCGATCTGGCGGACCTGCGGCTCCGTGACGGGAAGTTCCCCAAGAGCCTGCAATGTCTGCGAAAGCGTCTCCAGTGTCACACAAGTCACCACTACGCGAACAGCCGGATTCTTATCCAGCACTGTCTTCAGGATTTCAGGCATAGCGTGCCCGCTTCCACCGATGAAGACATGGGTGGGAGCAGGAAGTTCCTGCAGCCCTTCGGGTGCTTCCGCCTCGATGACGGATACATTCGGAAGGCAGTATTTTGACAGATTCGCGCGCAGGAGCGCGGCCGCTTCCGGCTTTTTCTCGATCGCATAAACTTTCGCGTCGGGACATAGGCGGGATGCCTCCACGCTGACGGAACCCGTCCCGGCTCCGATGTCGTAGAGCACGGATTTCCGGGTCAGGCGCAGGCGGCTCAGGGCAATCACGCGCACCTCCTCCTTGGTCATGGGGACCTCCGCGCGCGCAAACGCCTCGTCCTCCATGCCGGGTGTGACCGGGCAGGCGTCCGCCGCCGGATTCTCCAGGTAGAGGATGTACAGACCGCGCTTGTCCAGACTCTCAAGCTGCTCCAAAGAGACAAATCCTGTCTCTGCTGAGTCCTGGGACAGATTGAAACCGTAACCGATCCGAATCTCCTGAGGCAAAACATCGTTTGCCACGGCCTCCTTCAGGAGCTCCGCAGTGCTGTGAACGCCGCCAAGCCCCGACACAAGCAGGAAGACTTTGCGCTCCCTGCGCAGATGGCCGACGACATCCCGCTCTCTTCCGTGGGTGCTCAGGATGACCGCGTCCTCCCAGGTCACCTGTAAGGCTGCCGCAAGCACTGCCACCGATGAGATACCGGGCAGATAGCGGAAGCGTACAGGCTCCGCCTCTTCTTCGAGTGCAGCGCGAAGCTGCGCCGCCCCGCTGTAAAGGCCTGTGTCGCCGGACAGAAGGACCGCCGCGCGCCGCAATTCCTGATGCTCCTTCATGTAAGGGAGGACCTGATGCGCTTTATAAAAAGGCTGGCTGAGCTTGCCGGCTCTCAGGAGGCCGGTCTCCTTCGCCCGCGCGATGACCGACGGAGCGCCGAATACGACATCTGCGCCTTCCACGGCCTCTCTGGCTTCCTCCGTCAGATGGCGCGCGTCGCCGGGGCCTGCCGCGACCATGATATATTCCCGCTCCGGCTGCGCCAGCGCGCGGACTCCTGTGATCTTCGCAAGTCGCTCCAAAACTTCTTCAAAGGACAGAAGGTCGCTGTCTTTTGACCCTTTTTCCGGATTGCGGACAACTACTACCGGGATCCCGACTTCCTTTGCGGCTGCGACCTTCTCGTCAAATCCGCCGACTTTGCCGCTCTCTTTGGTGAGTACTGCTCTCGCCCCAGTCTGCAATAGAATGTCCACGTTGAGTTCCTGTGTGAAAGGACCCTGCATGGCGATCAGGTGCCCGGCGGGAATCCCGCACTCCATGCAGATTCTCAGACTCTCTACCGATGGCAGCACACGCACATACAGCCTCTCGGGCTCTCCGATCTCTTCGGCCAGAAGAGGCAGGTCTTTGCTCCCTGTCGTAAGAAACAGGTTGCCGGGTATGCTGCGCAGGATCTTCGCTGCCTCCTGCATCGAAGCCGCTTCATAAATTCCAAAGCCGCCATCAGGCAGTTCCCCTTCCGTGTCCCTTGCAAGGCGCAGATAAGGGACTTTCGTCTCCTCGCAGGCTTTTCTGATCTGCGCCGAGACCTCCGTCGCAAAAGGATGCGTCGCATCAACGACGCAGGTATAGCCCTCCTCGCGGATCAGAAACTCCATCTGCTCTTCCGTGAGCCTTCCCTGCAGGACACTCCGTCCTTTTCCCGGTCCGAGGATCTGCGCTCCGTATTCCGTCGCCACACTCACCGTGCAGCGCACTCCTGCATCTGCAAGATGCTCCGCCAGCTCGCGGCCCTCTGTTGTCCCTGCAAAGATAAGAATCTCTGTGCCAAATTCACTCATTGTCTGCTCCTTCTTACTTTTCCGATCTGTATCCGCGCGGCGTCACCATTCTGTTGCCCAGCCGCTTTGTGCTGCTGTTTCCGATAAAAACTGTCGAAAACATGTCTGTCTCAGCATCCGTCAGTTCCCCGAGTGTCATCACTCTGGTCTTTTCGCCCTCTCTGCCGATTCTGTCCGCGATCCCGCAGATCCGGCTCTGAGGCACGTGCTCCGCGAGAATCTGAGCCGCTCTGTGCAGATGCTCTTTCCGACCCTTGCTCGACGGGTTGTACAGGACGATGCACAGATCCGCCACCGCTGCGGCCCTTAATCTTTTTTCAATCTTTTCCCACGGCGTCAGTCTGTCGCTGAGACTGATCACGGCAAAATCGTGCACCAGCGGAGCTCCCAGAAGAGCCGCGCCGCTGAGCGCCGCCGTCACACCGCTTATGATCTCGATGTCGATGTCCATCCCGCAAGACCTGTCGTCTTCCTTCTCATTCCCGGCAAGTTCCAGCACAAGGCCGGCCATACCGTAAACGCCCGGGTCGCCGCTGCAGATCAGGGCAACAGTATGCCCCGCCTTCACCTCTTCGATCGCCATCCTGCAGCGCGCCTCTTCTCCGGTCATCGGCGTTGTGAGATATCTCTTGTCAGGATAATACGGTTTTACCAGGTCGTTGTAGACTGAATAGCCGATGATCGTATCGCTGTTCTCGAGGGCCGCCGCAGCCTGCCCGGTCATCCCTTCGGGGTTTCCGGGGCCGATCCCCACGACAAATAAGTGTCCTTTGGGATCATTTCTCCGGGAGCTGTCCTCCGGTTTCCAGTACAGTTCCACCGGCTTCATCCCAACGCAGATGGTCATCCCGTCCTTTGCGGTCTTTCCTCTGAGAATCTTCCCGGCGCCCGCAGACACCGCTGCTCTCTCACACACATTTCCTGTGCCGACATGCTCTCTGACCCTGTCAGATTCGGCAAAAGTCCAGTTCTCCAGCTCAGCCTTTTCCAGCTCCTCAGCACTGAAGGTCAGCAGCGGAACGCCGAAATCAGCGGCTAAGGATATCAGGCCCAGTTCCTCTTTTTTGACATCGATGCTTGCGACCGCACAGACTGCTTCCCGGCAAAGGCCGAGTTCCTGCAGAGCTTCTTCCACATAGTCTCGGAGTTCTTCATAAGACTTGCCTTTTCGGCAGCCAACGCCCAGAATGACACAACGCGGGATGAGTCTTAAAGGAGTGTTCGCTTTATCTGAAGATTCTGCCTCAGGCGTGATCAGAGCCGCGTTTGTTCCTTGCAGGCTCTCCAACTGCTCATCCGACAGATCATATACCTTCAATTCAGCCGGAATCCCGTCCTCATATCGGATTACATCCGCATATTTGCTCGGAATAATCACACTCGCTTCTCTCTCTTCAAGAAGGGATGCGGTGAAGCGGCCCGCCTTCTTCAGGTCACTGATCAGAAGCTGGTTATCCTTAGCAAAGAGATCCACAGCAAATACCCCGTTCACATCGGTCGCCGTTGTCAGCACGGCTTTCCCTTTTGTGCACTCCGCGATCTTCCGCGCCCACTCATTGGCTCCGCCCAGGTGCCCTGCCAGAATCGGAATTACATTTTCCCCTTTTTCGTCAATGACGATCACTGCCGGATCCGTATCCTTGCTGCCAATGTGCGGTGCGATCGCGCGGACTGCGATCCCGCATGCTCCGATATAGACCAGGACATTCCCTTTTCGAAAATGCTCCGCAGTCCACTCTTTGCAGCAGCCTTTGCCGGATTTGTATGTGACACTCGCTTCCGGCGCCAGTTCGCGCGTTAACTTATCCGCCAGAGCCGCGCCGGCCTGCGTGAAATACAGAATGTGAACCTGAACTTTTCCTGCATCCATTTTTCTCTCCGTTTATTCCGTCCGGGGAAATTCCCCCAAGAAAGCAGCTCCCGCAAGCACAACAGCCGCCAGTCCAAGCCCCAGCCCTGACGCCGTATACATGAGCCTGCACACCCGGGGAATGTCTTCCGCTTCGATCTCCCTGCAAGGGTCTCCAATGGTCGGTTTGTGCACAAGCAGACCTCCGTAGACCGCGTCGCCCGCCAGCTGCACGCCCAGTGCGCCTGCCACGGCACTCTCCGACTGCGCGGAATTGGGGCTCTTGTGAGCATACCGGTCGCGGCAGAAAATCCGCCATGCACCCGCCGCATCCATGCCGGTCAGGCCGGCCGCCGCCACCAGCAATAGGCCGCTCAGGCGCGCGGGAATAAAGCCCGCCACATCGTCCAGGCGAGCCGCCGCCGTGCCAAAATACTGATATCTCTCATTCTTGTAACCAAGCATGGAATCCATTGTATTGATCGCCTTGTAAGCCATGCCGCCGACCGCTCCTCCGAGCGCGAGGTAGAACAGCGGCGCAATGACGCCGTCCGCCGTGTTCTCTGCCACAGTCTCCACAGCTGCACGGATGACGCCTTCGCGGTCCAGGTTCTCCGTGTCCCGTCCCACGATCATAGAGACCGCGCGGCGAGCCTTGGGAAGGCTCCCGTCGACCGCCGTCAGCGCTTCATACACTTCCATCGCCGAATCGCGAAGACTTCTTGCCGCCAGAGCATAGCAGCACAAAATCGACTCCGCGGCAATGCCTGCCGCAGGGTGTAGCCCATAAAGTCTTATGAGCAGTCCCCATGTGATCCGGATCGTCGTCGAGAGCACGAACACAGCTACCACCAGACCCTTGAACCGCAGTACCGCTGCCGAATCTTCCTCTCTGCGCAGGAGTTTTTCCAACGCCGAGATCAGCGCCCCCATAAGGCGCACCGGATGCGGCATCCAGTGCGGATCCCCGATCAGGCAGTCCAGCCCGGCCCCTATCAAAATACTGATCAGCCTGTAACGAATCATAAAACCCTCATTCCAGTTCTTTCTTTTCCGCTTCCCGGATCTCTTCCAGATAGCTGTCGTCGATTCCGGCTTTCTCAAAGGTCGCCATCCTCTCCAGGATCGCACAGGCCGCCTCCATCACCGCAAAGGACATCGTGCAGCCGCTGCCCTCCCCGAGCCGCATGTCCAGCTTGAACCACGGTTCGATCCCGAGCGCTTCCATTGCTGCCATGTAACCTGGCTCCACAGACTGATGAGACGGGAAAAGGTAATCCCTGCACGCCGGACACATCCTCACGGCGCACAGCGCGGCTGCAGCAGAGATCACGCCGTCAATAACTGCCGGAATTCCATATTTTGCGCATCCGAGAAAGACGCCGCACATGGCTGCGAGATCAAATCCGCCTACTTTGGCCAGGACATCCAGCGGATCAGCCGCGTCCGGCCTGTTGATTTCTATTGCTCTCTGGACACACTGCACTTTGCGGAGATAGGCCTGCTGCGTAATGCCCCCTCCAAAGCCGGTTACCTTGGCCGGTTCCGCGCCTGTGAGAACAGAGATGACCGCCGCTGAAGTCGTGGTATTGCCGATTCCCATCTCGCCGACGCCGACAATGTCCACATGCTCTTTGGAGGCTTGCCCGGCCAGGCTGACCCCTGTCATGACCGCTTTTTCGGCCTCTTCCATCGTCATGGCGGGTCCTTTGACGATATTGTCTGTGCCGCATCTGATCCTGCGGTTCAGAATCTGTGCGCACTCATAAGGTGTGGCGATCCCCATATCCACCACTTGCACTTCATCTCCGCGCTGCGCGGCGATGGAAGACATTCCCGTGAGTCCTTTTGTCATGTTCACAGCCTGTCTGGCCGTCACTTCCCGCGGTGCGCTGGAGACATTTTCATCCACTACGCCGTTGTCAGCGCACAGGACAATGATCCGCCTCTTTGCGGCGCGCGGACGGCGCCTCTTTTGGATCGCAGCCATGCGGGCGGCTGTGGTCTCTATTTTGCCAAGGCTGCCGGGAGGCATAGCGAGTCTCGAGAGGTCGCCGCGAACAAGGTCCAGAATTTCCCCCGAAGGGCTTTGAATTTCGGTGATCACCTGCTGAAGGGAAGAAGCAGCAGGCTGTATATCCGTGGCGGCTGCGGCAGTTTCCGACGCCGCTCTGTTTCTCGCCCGCAGCTTCTCCATGATCCTCTCATAGTTCTCCCTGCGATGCGGCACAAGACAGCCGGTGCAGTCCTTAACGCCATTCCGCGTCAGGCGGTAATTCCCGCCGCAGTCCGGTCCCATAGCATAGAGCGGACAGTAGCAGAATAGGCAATTGAAATTTTCAGGATCAGCCCCTTTGTGGCAGGGGAAATACTTGCAGCTGCGATTGGTGAAGAAAGTGTGGTCCGACACTGCATCAGAGCCGCAGAGTCTGCTCTTAGTCTCCCTGAAGAGCTTTTCGTACATCTCCTCCGGCATTCCGAACAGATCCCTGATCCGATCCTGGCCTAGAACTTCCTTCGGGCTTCCGCACCAGACGTCCTGCCCCTCCTGCACGCACAGAATCCTGTCGCTGACTTCCAGGGCCAGGTCGATCTCGTGCAGAGACATCAAAACAGTGTGCCCCTCCCGTGCGAGATCCTTCAGTGTCTCCATAAGCTCTGTTCTGTAACGAAGGTCCAGATAGGAAGTGGGCTCATCGAGAAGGAGGACCGGCGTATCCTGGGCGATGGCTCTCGCCACAAGGACGCGCTGCTTCTGCCCGTCGCTGATCGCGTTAAAGTCGCGCTCTGAGAGCTCCGTCACCTTCATGCGGGCCATTGCCTCTTCCACGATCTCTTTGTCCCGCGGCTGCAGAATACCCATCCTCCCTGTGTAGGGATAGCGGCCCGCCGAGACCACTTCGCGGCAGGTCATATATTCCGGGCGGATGTGCTCCGTAAGGACAACAGCCATCTTCCTGGCTCTTTCAGCCGCGCTGCACTTCCCAATGTCCTCTCCCTGCATGACAACACTGCCTCCCAGGAGCACAAGCTGCCCGCTTATGCTCTTAAGAAGCGTCGATTTTCCGGCGCCGTTGGGTCCGATCACAGACAGGATCTCGCCGCGGAGGATCTCCAGATCTATATTTTGCAAAACTACTCTGTCCGGGTATCCCACAGAGAGCCCGCGCAGAGACAGGAAGTTTTCCATTAGTTACCTCTTTCTTACTGCCAACATGTAAATGACCACCGGCGCGCCCAGAAGCGACGTCACAGTGCTGATCCCCAGCTCGGTCGGCGCAAACGCCATTCGGGCGATCAGGTCTGAATACAGGCAGAAAACCGCGCCCGCGAGAAAGCATGCAGGCACCATGACGGGCGGCCGGGAGCTCCTTAAGAGCTTACGCATGAGGAAGGGCACCGCAATGCCGACAAAGGACACCGGTCCCGCAAAAGCCGTCACGCAGGCCGACAGAAGGCTCGACAGCAGGATCAGGATCACACGATACCGCTTTACATCGACTCCCATGCTGGCCGCGTAAGCCTCCCCCAGTTCAAAGGCGCCGATTGGCTTGCTGCACAGAACTGTGAGTACCATCGCGGCTGTCACGATCATCGCAGCAGCCGCCACATCTCCCCAATCCATTCCGGAGAAAGTTCCCTGGGACCATCCCCGCAGGTTCACGATCTGCGCGTCCTCAGCAAAGGTCACCAGAAAGTCCGTCACAGCGTTGCATATATACCCCACCATGATGCCCGCCGCCAGGAGCGACGCCATATGCCGCACTCTGTGTGAGAGCAGGACGATTGCTCCTGTCGTCACAAGCGCGCCTCCGAAAGCTGCCAGGATCATCAATAATCCGGACGACTGTCTCTCTCCTCCCGCGACAAACAGGAGCGCCGCGCAGACGGCCAGTTTGGCTCCCGACGAGATGCCCAGCACATAAGGTCCAGCGATGGGATTTCCGAAAAAGGTCTGCAGCAGATATCCCGAAACCGCCAGCGCGCCTCCCAGAAGCACTGTCATACACATCCTGGGCAGCCGGATCTGTGTCAAAATATTCCTCTCCGCCTCGCTCCCGCCTCCCAGCAGGATCTCCACGATCTTTTCGGGCGCAATGGATACGCTTCCGAGCGCAGTGCAAAGCAGAGCGCCAACGACAACCGCCGCCGCAAGCGCAGCAAATACCGCCGCGTATCCTCCTCTATGCAGTTGTCCCTCTGTCCGATCTTTCGTCATTCTTTTGGCTTTGCGCTCCTGTAACCTGTCTCAAAATCCGCGTCGTAGAGGCAGGATCTCATGACCCTGCTCTGCGGGGATCTCCCGTCACCGCTCTCTGCTGTGGGCTGCGCTCCGTTATAGCGGACAGCCTCCCCTACAATGATCAGAGCCGTCCTGTCGATATCATTGTCCGCCGCTGTCTTCTCCAGCGTATCGATCGTGCAGACAAAAGCTTTTTCTTCGGGCCAGGTGGCCTTGTAGACGATCGCTGCGGGAGTCTGCGGCGCGTACCCGCCTTCCACAAGCTTTCCCGCCAGTTCACCGATCATCGAACTGCTGAGAAACAGCACCATGGTCGCCTGATGCGCAGCGAAGGACTCAATGGACTCCTTCTCCGGCACCTTGGTCCTGCCTTCCATTCTCGTCAGGATCACGCTCTGCGAGATGCCGGGCAGGGTGTATTCCATCCCCAACGCAGCGGCGGCTCCGCAGAAGGAACTGACGCCGGGCGTCACATCGTAAGCAATGCCCCGCTTTTCCAGTTCCTCCATCTGCTCCCGAATCGCTCCGTAAATGGAAGGATCCCCGGTATGCAGGCGCACTGTTGTGAGCCCCTCTTTTTCGGCGTCTCCCATGACTTTGAGGACTTCCTCCAGAGTCATGTATGCACTGTTATAGATCCGGCAGCTCTCTCCGGCCGCCCTAAGCAGTTCCGGGTTAACCAGCGATCCCGCGTATATGATGACGTCCGCTTCCGCAAGAAGCTTCTGTCCCCGTACTGTGATGAGGTCCGGGGCTCCCGGCCCCGCTCCGACAAAATGGATCATAAAATCTCTCTCCGCAATAGTTCTTCCGCGCCTTCTGTGTGCACCAGTTCCCGGTCCTTATTCGCGAACACGATCGTCTCCGCCCGCAGTTTCCCTTCAGACCATTCCTCGAGGTATCCGCAGATCCGCCGCGCCATTTCCTGCGCCGTCTGCTCCTTCACTCCATAACGCTCCAGGACCTCCAGGGCCGCATCCGTCATGACGCAGTCCTCAAGTTCTCCCTTCAGTTTTTCCCGTTCCTGCTCCGCGCAGTACTCTCTGGCGATCTCCCGCAAAATCTCCATCCTGCGGTCTCCGTACATGGAGTGCGTGTTTCGCACGCCGCCCGCTATTTTGACAAGTTTGCCGATGTGGCCCGCGAGCAGGATTCCCTCAAATCCGGCTTCCGCCGCGAGTTCCACCGCTTCCGCCGCGTAGTTGGAGATCAGGACGATCCGGTCCTCCTGCAGCCCATACCTCTGTGTCAAAAAAGCGAGCCCGTAATTACCGGGCGCCAACACCGCAAATTTGTCACCCTCCGCTTTCAGGACGTTCATCTGCGCGCGGATAGTCTCCACCACGGCGCGGTCGCTCATGGGCTCCACGATACCGGTGGTTCCCAGAATGGAAATCCCGCCGGTGATCCCCAGCTTGGGATTGAAAGTCCGGGCAGCCAGAGCCTCCCCTTCAGGCGCGCTGATGATAACTCGCAGCCCGGAAAATGTGTCAGGAGATTTGCCAAGCGGCATGTCAGCGTGCTCTTCTCTCCAAGCGTCCGAAATATTCTCGGCGTGCCCTTCTCTCCACACGTCCAGAACCCTTTCGATATTCGCAGTGATCATCTGCCTGGGCACGTGGTTGATCGCCGCCGCTCCGACGGGCTGATCCAGCCCCGGCTTTGTGACGCGGCCTATGCCCCGTCCGCCGTCTATAGTGATCCCAGGCTCCCCAGACCATGAAACTTCTGCCTCGATCAGAGTCCCTGTCGTGATGTCCGGGTCATCGCCTCCGTCCTTTCTGACGGCACAGCATGCCCATACCGGCCTTGCAGGTTCCTGCCCCGGCTCGTCTTCATACCTGATCTTCGGGTTCAGAACCTGCGCCCGGAATACCGGTCCTCCCGGAGTGCGGATCTCTGCTTCCTGCACGGTCTCCCCGGTCAGAAGCATCTGAGCCGCCGCGGATGCCGCTGCCGCAGCACAGCTTCCGGTCGTAAAGCCGCAGCGCAGGCGCTTGCCATCCTTCTCTATATATCTCGGTGTTTTCGTCTTCTTCGGATCTTCGTGTTCTGTCATCGCTGCTGATCACATTCCATATAGCAGGGCATTGCAGATAGCCGCGGCTACGCCGCTTCCACCCTTTCTCCCTCTGTTGACGATCCACGGAACATCCGTCTCCATGATCTGTTCCTTGGCGTTCACTACATTGACAAAGCCTACCGGCACTCCGATGATCAGGGCGGGCCTGAAGCTTGTCTTGTCCATCAGCTCTTTCAGCGCTAAAAGCGCTGTCGGCGCGTTTCCGATCGCGAAGATCGTCTCTCCACCCAGTGCTGCCGCCTTCTCCATGCTCACCGCCGCGCGGGTCAGCCCCCGCGCCGCAGCTTCCGCCGCGACCTCCGGATCCGCCATGAAGCACATGGCCTCTCCGCCCCACTTCGCCAGCGCTTTTTTGTTCACACCGGCAAGTGCCATATTGGTGTCAGTCACGATCCGTGCTCCTCTTCGGATCGCCTCTCTGCCCTTCTCCACTGCATCCGGAGAGAAAGTCATCGTATCCGCGTATTCGAAATCCGCAGTTGCATGGATCACGCGCAGAACGACCGTGGCCGGCTCCTGAGGAATCACTTTCCCCATCTGCGCGAGCTCGCCGCGTATGATCTGCATGCTGGTATTCTCTATGTCTGCAGGTTTTATGTGATCGATCTTCACTGCGGCTCCTTTCCTGAGCGGTTCGCTTTTTTGGCTGTTCACGGTGGCCCGGCAGCATCCGGAAGCTTAATCGTCAGATTCCGATCGCCTCATAGATCAGTTTCCAGTCCAGGTGCTCCCTGAGCACATTCGCGAGGATATTAAGCTGTCTTTCCTGCATCTGGCGGGCGCTCAGCAGTTCCTCCCCCGCAGCGCGGACAATTCCCGCGTCTTTGTCCATGGCGACAGTGCCTTTCCTCTCCCGCAGAAGAGCGATCAGTGCCTCCCGGAACGCCGGCTCATCGAAGATTCCATGCAAATATGTTCCCAAAACACTTTCAAATACGGCCCCGTCCGGCCCGCTGAGCTTTGCGAAAACAGATCCCGCAGGCAGACCTTCCCGCCGGATTCTGTCACCATCCGGATTCCCCAGATACACGGTCTCCCCCATGTGGATCTCATATCCGGAAACCGGAAGATCCGACAGAGCGGTCCAGTCGCCTGCCAGCCGACAAGTCCTTCCGGCACTTTGCTTCGTTAGTTTTCCCTGCCGGAACACTGTTTCTATGGGCAGAAGATCCAGTCCTTCCTCCGCGCCTCCCGCCTCGCTTGCTAACGGGTCCAGAATCCTTTTTCCCAGCATCTGGTAACCGCCGCAGATGCCCATGAGCAGCGACGTATTGGGAAACTCCCCTTCTTCCGGCATGTTCAAAAGTCCTGCGTTCCGGGCGCGGCGAAGACTGACCAGTCTGTCGATCCATCTCGCCAGCCCCGATTTTTTGAGCCAGCGAAGGTCTTCGATCGTGTTGCGGGTGCCGGGCAGAAGAATCAGATCCGGCGTCCCCAGTTCCGAGACTTTCGACACATAGTAGAGGTTCACGCCCTCCTCCTGTTCGAGGGGCGCGAAATCCGTGTAATTGCTCATGTAGGGGAGCCTGATCACAGCTATATCCACTGTTACAGGCTCGGCAGCGTTGGGACTGTCTGCCGGGCGCGAACTTTTCTGCTCCGATTTAAGGCTCGCCCCACCGGTAAGTTTATCCGACAAACTGTCTTCTTCGTCCAGATTCAGCTTCAGCCAGGGCACAATGCCTGCAAACGGAATATCACAGTACTCCCGGAACATGGAAAGCCCCGGCTCGAGAAGCCTCACATCGCCGCGAAACTTGTTGATGATCAATCCTTTCACGCGCTCCCTTTCTTCGGGTCGCATCAGCTGCACCGTACCCAGAAGCTGCGCGAAAACCCCGCCCGGATCTATATTGCCTGCCAGCAGGACCGGAGCGTCCACCATCTGCGCGAGCCCCATATTGACAAAATCTCCTTCGCGCAGGTTGATCTCCACAGGGCTTCCGGCCCCTTCGATCACTATGATCTCCGCCTGTTCTTCAAGCCTGTGATAGGCTTCGAGAATCTGCGGGACCAGCGATTTTTTGACACGGTAATAGTCGGCTGCCCGCATCTTACCGATCGGCCCGCCGTTTACGATCACCTCGGAGACCGCATCGCCCATTGGCTTTAGGAGGATCGGGTTCATATCTGCCGACGGCTCCAGCCCCGCTGCCGCCGCCTGCACCACCTGCGCGCGCCCCATCTCAAGCCCGTCCCTCGTCACGAAGGAATTGAGCGCCATATTCTGGGACTTAAATGGCGCCACGCGAAAGCCGTCCTGCCGCAGTACACGCAGGATCCCCGCCGTCAGTATGCTCTTGCCCGCACCGGACATGGTGCCCTGGATCATCAGATTGCGCGCCATACCTGCCTCCCTGCCGAAGCCCTCACTTCAGCCTGTAGAAAAACTCCGTCTCATCCTCCGCTTCCCCTGCCACGATCGCATGCAGATCCCGGATGATCGCCCCGGTCCTGCTCGCGTTCTGGTAAAGCGAACTTCTCATACACCACACATTCCCCTCTTGGACCGCCCGGAACTGCGTCAAAATACTGTCCTTCGCACACATCTGCTGCAGGTTCTCCGGCGCGTCCTCGATCGAAGCGTTATAGATAAGGATGTCCGCCTGCTCTGCCGCCGCATAGAAAGACTCCATGCTCACAGTCTGCGTTGCCCTGCCTGCATCCGTCGCAGGTGTGCTGAGCGTTCCTCCCGCGATCTCCACCATTTTGCCAAAATAGTCCCCCGCGCCTCTCGTCACGACCTGCCGCGTGGAATTGATCGAAAAGATGGCGACGGTCTTTTGCTGTGCTTGTTCTGTGTTTTGGAATGAATCGACGGAATCCGGCTCTGTGTTCTTTAGAATCTCCTCCACATAGCCTTTCTGTTCCTCAAAAGCACTCGCCGCTTCCTCTTCGTGCCCCGTCACAAGCCCGTAGACCTTCACCCACTCCGCTCTGCCCAAAGGCTCGCTCTCATAGCTGGATCGGTCGATCATAACCGGTATGCCAAGCTTTTCCAGTTTCTCCTGCACCTTAGGCGTGTGATGGATCATAGTGGATTCAACAGCAAGATTTACGCCTGCGGCAACAATCTTTTCATAATCCGGTGCGCTGTACTTGCCGCCATATTCCAGAGTCCCCTTTTCCATTGCTTCGCGGGCAGCTTCAATGTACCATCCGTCCTTCTCGAGGCCGGACAGAATCACATTTTCCACTGCACCTATTTCATCGAACTGACACATGACTGCCGATGCGGCGAGATAGATGCGGTCAAGCGGTTGGCGAAGGATGATCAGGTCTTCTGCCGTTCTCTCCGGGATCTCTGCGCCTTCCGGTACAATCAGATAGCGCCGGCCGTCATCCACTGCAAGGACTGCATATCCATTCTCATAGCGGCAAATCGCGAAGCACTTAGCGTATTCATTCTCATCTTTCGAGAGATACTGCAAGCCTGAGAGTTCGGGGGCTTCTTTGATGTCAGAAGTTGCTGCAGCTTCTTCCTGAGTCGCATCGGTACTGTCTTCCTCTTGCTGTGTCTCGCCTGTACTGTCCGCTTCTTCACGAGTTTCATCGGCACTTTCAGCCTCCTTCTTCGTCTCGAAAAAGCGGAAGGACAACGTGTAATCAACCAGATGCGTTGTACTCATGGCCGTAGTATCGGCCTGCACTTGCATTTCGCAGTCTTCCGGAAGAGATGCCGTTTGGCTTGTATCGGATGATCTTGCCACACTTTTCAGGGGAACCTCGAATTTCGAATTCCCCTCTGTGTTCACAGGCAGGATTTTCTCTCCATCTATGACCATAAAGTCATAGTGAGAACTACTCCAAGTAATTACGGCCAGCAATTCTCCTGACCGTTCCAGCACAGGGCATGGCGATTCCACAGAAGCCTTGCCGCTTCCGCCTTCCAAGGTCACAGTTGCCCAGCAATACTGTGTTTCTTCAGAATTAACAGTCTGCTCTGTTTTTTGACCGGCGCAGCCTGCTGCCGCTATGATCCATATGAACAATAGAAGGCCGCCCAGGGCCGCTCTCATTTTCTGCATTTATGCTCCTGATTATTTAGCTTCTGCTGTAATTGAGCCCTTACAGTACTGTCTAAGGGCTCAGTTACAGCAACCGCCCTCCGACATTACGAACTTACTTTACAGCCGCCCCGGTGTGCTCCACATAGATCTGCTGAACAGCCGGAATGCTGCCCATACCCGCAATCTGTGTGTCGACCTTCTCGAAACCGGCCGCTTTGAACATGCTCAGCCAGGAATCCTCTTCTTCACCTGCCATGTCGTTGTTGGCGTGATCGCCTGCCACGACCATAAGAGGTCTGAGAACAACCTTGGTGTAGCCGGCTGCCTTCACTTTTTCGATAACTGCTTCGCAGGAAGTGTCTTCCGGCTCTCCCTCAACGGTTCCGATGAAGACGTTTTCATAGCCAAGCTGTTCCATCTGCGTCTGCATCTGGTCGTATGTGACCTTTGCCATGTGAGATGTTCCGTGACCCAGGAATACAAACGCAGTGCCGTCTTCCTTAGCCGCATCGAGGCTGTCATATCCTGCCTCAGCGACTGCCGCCTCTGTGACAGCCTTCGCGACTGCTTCCTTGTCAGTATTGACATCTGCTGCGTCCGCTCCGACTTCTCCCAAAAGGGGCTCCGCGATCTTCACGGACTCAAACATGCTGCTGAAATCTTCCACTGCTTTGGCAAGTTCGTCGTACTCCGCGCCATGCATCAGATGCGTGGGCTGGATGACCAGCTGCTTCACGCCATTGGCCGCAGCGCGCTCTAATGCCTGTTCTACGTTGTCTATTTTTTCGCCATCTCTGGCCAGCACGTGGTTAAGGATGATCTGAGCGGTAAAGGCTCTTCTCACCGACCAGTCAGGATATGCTTCCTGCAGTGCCTTCTCGATTCCGCCGATATCCGCTGCGCGGCTGTTATTGAAGGATGTTCCGAAGCTCACGACAAGCAGTTCCTTCTCGCCGATGTCGTTGCCGTTAAGGGGATCGTCCTCAGATGCATCCCCCGTATCTGCGCCAAAATAGTCCGGATCCGCGAATTCACCCTCAACAAGCGCTTTCTGGTCGTCTGTCAGGGCATCCCAGGCTTCCTTGGCATCCGCACACATCTGGTCAGTCTCTTCTGTCCACGACTGCACATAGATCGCATCGATCTTATCAGCGACTGCTTTTGCCGCCGCAAGGTCCTCCTCGCTTGCAGGTTTTGCTTCTGCTCCCGAATCAGCTCCGTCCTCTGCCTTCTTACCATCTGCAGCAGGTTCCCCGGACGCGGTCTCCGGAGAATCTCCCGGAATCACCTCATCGAGAGAGACCGGATTCGATACGATAACCTTGTGGTCATACCATTTCCCTTTGGTCCCGACCAGCGCTACATCAAATTCCTTATCCAGATACGGCACGGGAATGTCAAAAGTGTTCACTTCCTCTCTTGTACCGTCGCTGTAAGTCACTTCTTCTGTAAGAGGCTCAATGAGCTCCGCACCTTCTTTCTGCGCGTCCTCAGCCGTACCGCAGTAAAGATTTACAATATTCTTGGAAGGCATCACGACATGGATCGTCATCTTGCCGTCGCTCACGATGAGGATGCCCTTGCCGTCCTTGGTCTCATTTACATGAAACATCGAGCCGTCCGTATTGAATTCCGCCTGATACATACCGTCCGCAATAGGCGCGCCGTTCTCGGCTGTTGTTCCTTCCTGACCGCTCTCGCCAGTCTTTCCGGCCTCCCCTGCCTCGGTCTGCGCTGTCGCCCCGGTATCAGCCGCTGCCGGAGCTCCCGAAGAGCCGGATCCGCAGCCGGCCGCGGTCGCTGTGACCAGCATCAGTGTCATGAGAAGTGCTATTGTCTTTTTCATGTTGTCCTCCTTTTTTATAAAAAAGAAACCCCGCCGCAAGGCGGAGTATATACCACAAGCAGACCGGTGCAGATTCCACCGATCTCACTCTTCGTACAGCCAATGCCTCGTGGCCCGGAATCCATGTTTACCCACAGATTCCCCGTACTGCGGCAGGCAGGTCTCCCGACTGATCGATCAGACGCGCCCTGCCTCCCTTCCCGGTCTCCCAGTGGTCTTAAGGCGGGCTCTCTCGAATCACGGTGACGAGATCGTGCGGGACTTGCACCCGCTTCCCTTTTCACCGGGCCAGGCGCGGCCTAATCCGCGCCTGCCCGACACCTTCCGCATTATTTACATATACGCATCCTATCACAATCCGGGCGATCAAACAATGAGCACAGGGAACCGGCACGAATTTACAGTTCCCACAAAAAGCCTATTGTCTCATCCATCTCCCCCAGGTCGATCCTGCACGCGCTATCCCAGATCAGAACCGGGATCACCGACTGGAAATTGTATATCGCCGGAATTCCCAAATGCTCAAGGTCGTACTGAACCACCAGTTTCTTCTCAGGGTCCACCATCCAATACTCTCTGACTCCGGCCCCCGCATACTTGTACATCTTGAGCTGCATATCTTTCCTGCGAGTCGAAGGCGACAGTACTTCTATGACCAGATCCGGGGCTCCAAATACCCTGCCATTCTTATATTTCGTCCTGTCGCACACAACCAATACATCCGGCTGCACAACTGTCTTATCGTCGCAGTCCAGCTGTACATCCACCGGCGATATAAAAGGGAAACATGGACCCTTATTTGCCATGACGAAATCCAGAAACTTCTTATGAAGAAAGCCGGCAATACTCTGGTGGATCGTCGTCGGTGCCGCCATGTCATAGAAGACTCCGTCGATCAGCTCAACCCGCTGGTCATCCGGAAGACGAAGATAATCCTCCAGAGTATAAAGCCGGTTTTCGGTGTCGCTCGAATTGCCGTCTTCTGCACTTACGTTGTAAGCCGCAGATGTCTCACAGACCATACGATCTGATGTAACCGGATCTCCATATACCGCGCTCTTATCTTGTCCAAGCACTCTCTCGAGCGCCTCGATCGTCTCCCTGCGCGGCGAAGAAGTGGCCCCGGCAAATACTTTCTGTACCGTGCTGAGCGGTATCCCGGAGCGTTCAGCGATCATCTGATTAGTAAGTCCAAGTTCTCTCTTCCGCTGTCTCATCTCTTCTATAGTCACCTTGCACCTCCATGATCTGAATGATTATCTGTTGTTTCCTTTATATTACCATTGTTTCCATATCGGTGCAATCTTATTTCCATATATTTCCCATTTAGGGGTGAAATGGAAATTTTTCTCCACGGACAGAGGTGCTGAATTATAACAAAAAATCATTGACTCATTCCCCAAACAGTGTTAAACTTCAAATCGTCGGTGCATTGCACTTTAAAGTGTTAAACTTTAAAGCACTAAATCAACCAAAGTAATCAAGACCTGCATGCACGCACCGCACGAACGAATAACCACTGCTAAGGAGGAAACTCAAATGATTATCAAAGTATTGATGCTTCTGCTGTTCTTTACCATCATGGTGGGCATCGGTTTCTATTGCAGACAGACTGCAACCGATGTCAACGGATTCGTACTGGGCGGCCGCTCCGTCGGTCCCTGGCTCACGGCATTCGCGTACGGCACCTCCTATTTCTCTGCAGTTATTTTCGTTGGATACGCAGGACAGTTCGGTTGGAAATACGGCATTGCGGCTACCTGGGTAGGCATTGGAAACGCCCTGATCGGTTCCCTGATGGCATGGAGGATCCTCGGCAGACGCACAAGGATCATGACCCAGCATTTGGACACGGCTACTATGCCTGAATTTTTCGGCAAGAGATTCGGAAGCGAAAACCTCAAGATCGCCGCTTCCATCATCACTTTCATTTTCATGATCCCCTACACCGCTTCTCTGTACAACGGTCTATCCAGACTGTTCGGAATGGCGTTCAACATTGACTACTCCATCTGCGTAGTAGTTATGGCCGTGCTCACCGGCATCTACGTCATCGTGGGCGGCTACATGGCAACCGCCATCAACGATTTCATTCAGGGTATCATCATGTTGTTCGGTATCACCGCTGTCATCCTTGCGGTTCTTAACACCAACGGCGGACTGATCGCAGCTATGGACGGTCTTGCGAAAGTTACCGACGAGACTGTTTCCACAACGCCCGGCGTCTTCAACTCCTTCCTTGGTCCCGATCCCTTCAACCTTCTCGGCGTCGTGATCCTGACCTCCCTGGGAACATGGGGACTCCCCCAGATGGTGCAGAAGTTCTACGCCATCAAGAACGAGAAATCTATTGAGACAGGTACAGTTATCTCCACATTCTTCGCCATCGTAGTGGCGGGCGGATGCTACTTCCTGGGCGGTTTCGGGCGTCTGTTCTCCGACAAGATCGACATCGCGGCAAACGGCTTTGACTCCGTCATTCCCACAATGCTCTCCGGTCTTCCGGACATCCTGATCGGCGTCGTGGTCATCCTGGTGCTCTCCGCATCCATGTCCACACTGTCCTCACTGGTTCTCACTTCCAGTTCAACCATCACGCTGGATCTGATCCGCGGACACGTTTTCAAGAAACTCGAGGAGAAGAAGCAGCTCCTGATCATGCGCTGGCTGATCGTGCTCTTCATCCTGATCTCCGTCATCATCGCGCTGATCCAGTACAAGTCCAACGTGACTTTCATCGCGCAGCTGATGGGTATTTCCTGGGGCGCTATGGCAGGCGCATTCCTCGCTCCTTTCCTGTACGGCCTGTACTGGAGGAAGACGACAACTCTCGCCTGCTGGGTGAACTTCATCTTCTCTGTCGGCTTCATGTTTGCCAACATGCTGGTCCGTTCGTCTCTTCCCAAAGTGCTGCAGTCGCCCATCAACGCAGGCGCGTTCTGCATGCTCATCGGCCTTGTGATCGTCCCGGTCATATCCATGATCACTCCTAAGCCGGACGAAGAGCTTGTGGCAGATGCTTTCTCCAGCTACAGCAAGAAGGTCCTGGTACAGCAGACCGAGGCTCTGAGCGACGAGGAAGAATAATTGGTAAGGCTGGTTCTGCAGAACATAGAAACTGCCGCTTCCGGAAGCATTTCCGGAAGCGGCAGTTTTTTCGTTATCGGGATATAAGAGCATCACGCCTCTTTCTTCCCTTTCCTCCTCAGCACTCTCACCATCTGATCCCACTGCTCCCCGCAGAACTGGTTGAAGAACGCCCCGATGAGCACAATGTAGAAGCAGCAGTACAGCCAGAAGAGCAGGATAGCAATGCCCCCAAGGCTTCCATAGAACATAGAATAAGCATTATTTCCCTCGACATAGAAAGAAAAGAGCCAGGAGAAAATGATCCATACAACCGCATCCAGCAGCGCACCGGGAATCTGGCGAAGGAAAGACCTGCTTCCGGAGGGAATAAATGTGTAGACCATCACGAAAATGACCAGCATGAGCAGTGTGATCAGGGCCTGATCGTGCATCTCAATGGTTATGGGAGCGGTTATAAATTCAGGTAATACCTCAGTCAGATACGCGCTGACAGGGCCTACGAATACCAGAAAGAGCATCAGGGCAAACATCACCAGAAGCGCTGCCGTATACCCGATCGCAAGCAGCACCTGCACCGGATAGGGGCGGGTCTCTTCCACACCATAGACCCTGTTGAGTCCCTGCCGCAGCGCCATGGTCCCCTTCGACGCGGACCATACAAGAGTCACAACGGACAGAGAAAGCGTTCCCATGGAATATCTGTACGCTTGCGATACTACGATGGCCGCAAATCCCTGCATTGCCTCGGGCATCAGTCTGTCCAAAAATTTGATCAGGTCAACCTGGGACAGACCAAATATTGGGAGCAGCTGAAAAATGATGATCAGCAGCGGGATCATGGACATGAAAAAGAAGAACGCAATGCTCGACGCGTAGGTTCCTACGTCCCGCGCAGTCCAGTCCTCCGCGGTCTTCCTGGCCAGATGCTTCGCCTTTTTTCTGATCCCGCCTGTCCCTGTTTGATTTTTTGGCTCTTCCGGAGCGGCGCCGCTCCCGTTGATCTCTTCCATTTTTCCCTTCCCTGCTTCCGGCAGATCCCGCCGCTTAAGCTGCTGCGCATCTGCCTGCCGCTGTATTTTGACAGATCTCAGGGCAGATACTGCTCCACCAGCATCACATAGTACATGTTGCCGTACAGATACATCCAGTTTCCATTGAAATCCGCGATATAGTGCGTGTAGTTCGCGGTCCTTCCACCGGACATCTCCCTGGCATATTCTACTGCCAGGTCAAAAGAGTGCTCGCCCCCGTTTTCATCGATATAGTACATGTACCCGGGGCCGTAATTATATGCCTGAATGATCGTGTTGAGATCGACGTCCAGATCCTCTGTCCTGTCCACAAGTCCCCGGAAATAGTCGCACGCCTGGGCGATGGAAGCCTCCGGTCCCAGGGAATTGGGCTCGAGACCCGCGGACTCGCTGCTCTGCATGACATCGTCCCGCTCGCCCTTGGTCTCCACTTCCATGATCGCCAGAAGCACCGGCACATACTCGTAAATGCCCTCCTCCTCGGCGTAATACTTCACCAGATCTTCATACTCCAGCACGCTGTCCGACAGGAGCTCCTCTTCGCGCTCCTGAAGCGCGCGCTCCGCTTCGAGCCGTTTTCTCTCCGCCACGGCTTCTCTCCAACGGCCGATCCCGATGATCATCAGCAATATGAGCACCGCCGCCCCTGCGGCCAATGCGATCTTCTGCAGCTTTATTTCCTGCTCGCGCTTTTTCCTCTGAATGCGCCGCTCTCTTTCTCTGTCCCTCATCTGCTGCAAAACCCCCGCTGCAATTGCGCCTCGCTTTTGACATAATCCTCCACTTTCATTATTGCAGAGAGGCCGGAATGGGGCAAGTTAAAACCCCCGGAAATCAACCGATCTTCCGGGGGTTATCTTTACTCTGCTGCTATTATCCGATCAGCAGTCTTTCTCCAAATGCCATATATCATTATTGTACTGTTCGATCGTCCTGTCGGAGGAGAAGTAGCCCGCCTTGGCGATATTGACTGCCATCTTCTTCGCCCAGCCCATTCTGTCCTCATAAGCTGCCAGGGCCTTGTCCTTGGTCTTGCAGTAGCTCTCGAAGTCAGGGAATGTCATGAACCAGTCTTTGCCCAGCAGCTCATCGTAGAGCTGTTTGAGAAGCTTCCTGTCACCGGCTTCGAGCATCTCTTCACCGACCAAAAAGTCCACCGCCGCGGCAAGTCTCTTGTCTTTCTTGTACCAGTTCCTGGAGACGTAATCAGCGTTCTTATAGTGCTCAATGACCTCCTCGGAGGACTGTCCGAATGTAAAGATATTGTCCTGCCCGACAAGCTCCGCGATCTCGACGTTCGCTCCGTCCATGGTTCCCAGCGTCACGGCGCCGTTGAGCATGAACTTCATGTTGCCGGTTCCGCTGGCCTCCTTGGAAGCCAGCGAGATCTGCTCGGAAATGTCCGATGCGGGGATCAGTTTCTCCGCCATGGACACGTTGTAGTTGCGAAGCATGACGACTTTGAGATAAGGGCTCACTTCAGGGTCATTGTTAACGATGCTGCTGAAGGCGAGGATCGCATGGATGATGTCCTTTGCGATCACATAAGCGGGAGCTGCCTTTGCGCCAAAAAATACCGTGACCGGTCTTCTCGGCCTATAGCCGTCCTTGATGTGCAGGTAGCAGTCGATCGCCCACAGGAGGTTGAGCTGCTGTCTCTTGTACTCGTGCAGGCGCTTGATCTGTACGTCATAGACGGACTCGGGGTCTACCTTGTCGCCCTGGTACTTTTCAAGCCATTCGGCAAACTTGTGCTTTTCCGTATTCTTCCTGTTCAGGATGCATTTAAGGAAAGCCTTGTCCTCTGCATAAGGAATAAGCTGCTCAAGCTGTCTTGCATCTGTCTTCCATCCCTCGCCGATCTTCTCGGTGATCAGCTCGGTCAGTTCAGGGTTGCACTCGATGACCCATCTGCGGAAAGTGATCCCGTTGGTCTTGTTGTTGAACTTCTCGGGATAGAGCTTGTAGAAATTGTTGAGCTCTGTCTCCTTGAGAATGTCAGTGTGAAGTCTCGCGACGCCGTTCACAGAGTGGCTGTAGTGGATGTCCATGTGGGCCATATGCACGTTGCCGTACTCGTCGATGATCTGAACGGAAGGATCTTTATATTTTGCCTTAACGGCGTCGTTCATCCTCTTGATGATGGGCATCAGGTGCGGAACAACAGCCTTGAAGAAGTGCTTGGGCCAGGTCTCCAGCGCCTCCGCGAGGATCGTGTGGTTTGTGTAAGCGCAGACGTCTGTCACGATCGTGTAAGCTTCCTTCTCATCGATGCCCTTCTCGGTCAGAAGGCGCACGAGCTCCGGAATGACCAGTGAGGGATGGGTGTCGTTGATCTGGATCGCCGCGTAATCGGCAAGGTCATGCAGGTTGCTGCCGCGCTCTGCGCACTCGTCGAGGATCAGCTGGGCTGCGTTGCTGACCATGAAGTATTCCTGATAGACGCGGAGAAGCTTGCCGGCCTCATCGCTGTCATCAGGGTACAGGAAGAGGGTCAGGTTCTTCTCGATCTCCTTTTTATCAAAATCAATACCGGAGCCGATCAGTCTCTCATTGACTGTGTCAAGGTCAAAGAGGCGGAGACGTCCGCACTTGCTGCCATAGCCTGTTACATCGATCTCATACATGGTGGAGAGAAGCTCAAGGTCGCCGCACTGTACTTTGTAGTGCCTGTCGGTGCGCTTCATCCAGTTGGCCATGCCCCACTTGCGCCAGTAGTCAGGTCTCGCGTGCTGCTTGCGGTCCTCGAAGGACTGCTTGAACAGGCCGCAGTGGTAAGCCAGGCCTACTCCGTCCGCGGGAAGTCCCAGTGTCGCCAGGCTGTCGATGAAGCAGGCCGCGAGTCTTCCAAGGCCGCCGTTGCCGAGGGAGGGCTCGTATTCGAATTCCTCCAGCTCGGTGATATCTTTGCCGGCCTCAGCCAGTTCCGCCTTCACATCGTCGTAGATGCCGAGGTTGATCAGGTTGTTGGAAAGGAGCTTGCCGATCAGGAATTCTGCCGAAATATAGTAAACTTTCTTCTTTCCGCTGTTGTATCCTTTGTCCCCACAGGCGTCCTGCGTCAGGGCCAGCGCTGCGTTGTAAAGTTCCAGGATCGTACAATCCTGCAGCTGTTTACCTGTATAATCTCTGAGTTTTTTCATGTTTTCTCACTTTCTTTTTTAATTAAAATAATTCCATTATATTTAAGTAAGCATAATAATGGCTTTATATCGCATGGTTCTTTCAGAATCATCGCATAAAATAGCACAATAATGATTTCTGCGCAAGCATTATCTGCCCGGAAAGGCATTTCTCCATTTTAAGTAGACATGGAAACGGGTATACTTATATGTACAGGCTGCACTATTTTGCACAATTTTCTTTTCCTGCGGCGCGCCTGTATCAAACGGCTGTCGGGATGGTATAATTCAGATAATTCTATTATTTATTTAAAAAACAGGAGGCTGACTAAACGTTATGAAAAACGCTGGCACATTTCTTACAGAACTGCAGAGCGGCGCTCTGAACGGGCGCATGATCGAGATCTACGGCTGCGAGCCCGACAAAGCGCAGGGGTACGCAGACAGATTTGCTAAGGTAATAAAGGGATTTCAGGTCACTTTCCCGAAGAACGCGCAGGCCCAGATCGGCCTCTACTCCGCTCCGGGCCGCACCGAGATCGGCGGCAATCACACTGATCATCAGTATGGCTGCGTCCTGGCTGCAAGCGTAAACCTCGACGCTATCGCGGCGGCAGCCCTGAACGGCACGAATATGATCCGCTTCTATTCCGAAGGATACGGCATGATTGAAGCAGATCTCTCCGTTCTCGAGCCCGTAGAATCCGAAAAAGAGTCCACCCTCGCCCTGATCCGCGGCATGGCGGCTCTCGCTATTAAGAGAGGCTACGAAGTGAAAGGCATCGACGTCTACTGCACCAGCAACGTTCTGGGCGGTTCCGGCCTCTCCTCCTCCGCTGCCTTTGAGACTCTCATGGGCGTCATCTTAAACGATATGTTCTGCGGGAACGTCTTCGACGCGGTCGAGATCGCCAAGATGGGACAGATCACTGAGAATCAGTATTTTGGCAAGCCCAGCGGCCTGATGGATCAGTCCGCCTCCTCCGTCGGCGGCGTTGTCGCCATCGACTTCGGCGATCCCGAGAGCCCCAAGGTTGAGAAGATCGACCTGGATCTCAATAAAGAGGGCTATGCGCTCTGCATCATCGATTCCAAGAGCAGCCACGCCGACCTGACAGACGCCTATGCGGGCATTCCGAGAGAGATGAAGGCTGTCGCCTCCGTCTTCGGCAAGACGCACCTGCGCGGCGTCACAAAGGAGCAGCTCATCGAGAAGACCGCCGCCATCCGCAAGGTCTGCGGTGACCGCGCTTTCCTTCGCGCCATCCACTTCGTGCTGGACAACCAGCGCGCCCAGGATGAAGCCGCGGCCCTCAAGGCAGGCGATTTCGCCGCTTTCCTTGAGATCGTCAAGGCTTCCGGCCAGTCCTCCTACATGTACCTCCAGAACATCTCCGTGGAAGGTGCCGTTGACAATCAGGCCGTCGGCGTAGCCCTTTCCCTGTGCGACGTTCTTCTGGACGGCCGCGGCGCGTTCCGTGTACACGGCGGCGGTTTCGCAGGTACAGTTCAGGCATTTGTGCCCCTTGATATGCTCGACGGCTTCAAGGCGGCTGTTGACGGCGCCATCGCTGAGGGCTGCTGCCACGTTCTGTCCATTCGCCCCGTAGGCGGAGCAGTGGTCTGATAAAGCATAAAATGTAAAGCCCCCGGGACTGCGGAAGTCCCGGGGGTTTTTGTGTTGATATTATACTCAGATCCTTGCAACGCCGCTCTCGCGTGCCGCCTGTGCCGCCGCTTTCGCAACTGCATCCTTGACACGCGGATCAAACGCCTTGGGCAAAATATAGTCGGCGCAGAGCTCCTCATCGGAAACCAGGCCTGCCAGCGCCTTCGCCGAAGCGATCTTCATCGCGTCGTTGATGTCGCTCGCCCGCACATCCAGAGCGCCGCGGAAGATTCCGGGGAAGCAGAGCACGTTGTTGATCTGATTGGGGAAATCGCTGCGGCCGGTGGATACGACTGCCGCGCCCGCCGCCTTGGCCTCATCCGGGAAGATCTCGGGTGTGGGATTCGCGCAGGCGAAAATAATGGGATCCTTCGCCATGCTGCGGACCATGTCCTGAGTCAGAGTGCCGGGGGCGGATACGCCGATGAAGACGTCTGCGCCCTTGATCACATCTGCCAGCGTGCCTGCCTCGCGATTAAAGTTCGTGATCTTCGCCATCTCTTCTTTGACAGGGTTAAGGCCCTCTCTGCCCTCGTAGATCGCGCCCTTGCGGTCTGTCATGATAACATTCTTAAGACCCATGGCCATAAGAAGCTTTATGATCGCGATGCCTGCCGCACCTGCTCCGGAAGTGACGATCTTGACATCCTCGATCTTCTTGCCCACGACCTTGAGCGCGTTCATAAGGCCTGCCAGCGTGATCACGGCAGTTCCGTGCTGGTCGTCGTGGAAGATCGGAATGTCGCAGCACTCCTTGAGCTTTTTCTCGATCTCAAAACATCTGGGGGCCGCAATATCCTCGAGGTTAATGCCGCCGAAGGACCCTGCGAGAAGGCTCACTGTGCGGACGATCTCGTCCACATCGTGTGTCCTGACGCACAGCGGGATCGCGTCCACATCGCCAAATGCCTTGAAAAGGACACATTTACCCTCCATGACAGGCATTCCGGCTTCCGGGCCGATATCTCCAAGGCCCAGGACCGCTGTTCCGTCGGTAACTACTGCTACTGTATTCCACCTTCTGGTGAGCTCATAGCTCTTCTCGGGGTTTTTCTGTATCTCAAGACAAGGCGCCGCCACTCCGGGAGTGTAGGCGATGCTGAGTGCCTCTGCACTGTCCACAGCTGCTCTGGCTGTGACCTCTATTTTGCCCTTCCACTGCGCGTGCTTTTCCAGCGCGATCTGACCGTAATCCATTCTATCTGGCTCCTTTCAATGGTGTTGATCAATTTCATACCAAATTATTCCACGACATTCTCAAAATTACAACAAAAAAGAGGGTCTGTGCCATGACAAACCCTTCCAGGCACGGAAAAAGCCGCGGTGCGCTGTCTTTAGCCCTGCGGCTGCGTGATTTCCGTTCTCATCACTGATTCTTATCTTTCTTATCTTTCTGTTCCTGCTGCCTGAGGAAATCCATATCTCCTGCCGCAGATACCATATCCAATTCCATATCAGATAAACGCTGGAACTGAAGGATCCCGGATTTCTTATTTGCGCCGCTCTCAAACAGTCTCTTTCTGAGAACGCTCTTGAAATCGGTCTCCATACTGAAATCAGCGCGAGCGATCTTATCAAGTAAATTTTCGTTCATGGAGCTCATTTTGCTACCCCCTTTGCTTGTATTTGTAACTATATACGCCGTTTTGTGCGGCCTTCCATGCGGAATGGAAATATTTTTCCAGAAAATTTTATTTTCTGCGAATACTGTAATATAATATACTAAGTACTCGTAATCAGCAAAGATTCTCAATCTGCCACCAGGCTTTCGAAAGGAACTGTCCTATGGGCGATCTCAAGCCGATCAACACTAATAAAGCGGTAAGCACTCAGACCATCACACTGACAGCCGTTCCGGAGAATTTCGCCGCCGCGCAGGAACACGTGCGCAGTTTTCTTGACTCCGCATCCTGCAGTATGCGCACTCTCTTCGAACTCGACATGGTAGTTGAGGAAGTCTTCATCAACGTTGCCAGTTACGCGTACCCTGACAGTACCGGAATGGTGTCTCTGGATCTTACCCTTGACGAAGAGCAGAATTTCCTCTGCCTGACTTTCCGCGACAGCGGTATTCCCTATGATCCGCTCCGCAAGCAGTCTCCCGATCTCTCCGCTCCCGCTGAGAAACGCCCGATTGGCGGTCTGGGTATCTTTCTTGTGCAGAAATATTCCGATTCTCTGTCCTACGAGTATGCCGATGGCGAAAACCGCCTTACGATCGGCAAGAAGCTTGACTGAGCGCCGCCCCTCACATCGCTCCGCTCAGACAGCCGTTACGAGAAATCGAGAAAATCTCCGCTGTTCTTTCCCTTTTCCATCGCACGCAGTTTCGCCAGAAGGCGTCTGTGTCTCTCGCTCACAGCCTTAGCATTGATGCCCAGGATCTCTCCGATCTGCGGGTTCTTAAGTTCCTGCACATAAATCATGCTGAGCAGTTCCCTCTCCTCATCGTTGAGTTTCTCTAGCAGGCGGTATACTTCCTGGTTGACCGGGTTTTTGAGGATATCATACTCATCGACCGCAGAGGGCTCCGGCGCGTCGTCCAGATTCTCTGTCTTTCTCCGTCCGTTCTTACGGAAATAATCGATCAGGCAGTTCCTCGCGATCGTGCACAGCCATGTGCGCACCGATGCCTTTGAGGGGTCGAAACTGTCGTAATGGGACATCGCCCTCATGAATATATCACTTACCAGGTCTTCCGTATTCTCTCTGTGCATCACCTGCATATAGATGTAGTTGTACACGTAAGAATACTCCTGCTCATATACTTCCGCAAAATCCGGTTTGTTTCTGATTACACTAAATGTTCTCACCGTCTTCCTCCGCCTTTCTGCTAAGAAATATCATCATTTCTATATGCCATAGTCAGAACTTCGTCGTAGACCGCTCCGAAAGGAACTCCGTGCTCCGACGCCGCTCCGCTGACTTGTTCGTACTCCGGATGGACCCTTTTATAAGTGCCTTCTCCGCTGACCTTTACGGGGATCACCCCGAACCGGGTCTTCACGTCCACCGTTTTCCTTGTCAAAACAGTGCGTTCCATCTCCTGTATCCGGATCCCGATCGTGGTCGTCTGCCTGAAGATCACTTCTTCCATTTTCTGAAGATGCTCTCTGTCGCAGATCACAGTGAGTTCCCACCCCGGCCTGTTCTTCTTCATAAAGACAGGCGCAAAATGAGCCTCCCGGGCTCCCTCCTGATAGAGTTTCTCCAGCGCGTAACCGAGCTGCTCGCCCGTGCTGTCGTCAATGTCGCACTCCAGTTTCCACACGGTATCTTTCCCGTGTCCGGTTTCCGGTGCCTGATCACAGGGCTCTATTATCATCGCCCGCAGGATACTGGGGATCTCATATTCCCTCTTTCCGGCGCCGAGTCCGGTTTTTTCGATCACAAAGCGCTCCGGCAGATCCCCGCGGGTCATCAGCGCTGCCACAATAGCAGCCCCCGTCGGAGTTACCAGTTCTCCTTTTCTGGAAGTGAACTGCATCGGCAGCCTGTGTACCTTTGCTATATTCGCCACGGCAGGTACAGGCACCTGCAAGATCCCGTGCTGGCAGCGCACCGTGCCGCTTCCCTCCGCGATCCCCGTCACAGCCACATTCCTGATCCCGAGATCGTCGAAACATACCGCCGCCGCCACAATGTCGACGATGGAATCGATCGCTCCCACTTCGTGGAAATGCACTTCATCGACAGATACGCCGTGTGCCTCGGACTCCGCCTGCGCGAGGATCTCAAAGATCCGCAGCGCCAGGGCTCTTGCCCCCTCCGTCATCTCCAGGTTTCCGATGATCTCCCGGATCTCCCTCATTCCTGTGTGGTGATGGTGGTGGCTGTGTCCGTGGTCGTGATCATGATCGTGATGATGGTCATGATCATGGTCATGATCGTGGTGATGGTCATGGTCATGGTCGTGATCATGATCGTGGTGATGGTCATGGTCATGATCGTGGTGATGATCATCGTCGTGATCGTGCTCATGGCTGTGCGTGTGGTCAGCGTACCCGCTCTCCTCTTCGAGGTGTCCGTACAGGTATTCCATATCGTGATCGTGTCCGTCGTGCTCCTCATCGAGGATCACATTGAAGTCACAGCAGTCTATTCCCGCTTTCTTCACTCTGCTGATCTTCACTTTGAAACCATGTCTGGGAATCCCCTCCAGGACCTTCAGGAGTTTCTCCTGATCCGCCCCCAGATCGAGCATCGCGGCCACAGCCATGTCGCCGCTGATTCCTGTCCCGCATTCCAGATAAAGGATCTTATCACTGTTTTGCATCCGATTTATTCCCTCCGCAGGCCAGGCGGTTGATCTGTGTCGCCATATAACCTGCTCCGTATCCATTGTCGATATTCACTACCGCGATCCCGTTCGCGCATGAATTGATCATTGTCATCAGGGCCGAAAGGCCGCCGAAATTCGCTCCGTATCCCACGGAAGTCGGCACCGCGATGACCGGGTTGCTCACCAGGCCTCCCACTACACTTGCCAGCGCGCCCTCCATGCCGGCCACCGCAACAATGCAGTTGGCCTCCTGGATCCTCTGCGTCTGCGAGAGAAGCCGATGGATCCCGCTGACTCCGACATCGTAGATCCGTTCCACCTTTGAGCCAAAATATTCCGCAGTCTGCGCCGCCTCCTCAGCCACGGGGATGTCCGCCGTGCCGCCGGTGACCACCGCAATAAGACCTTTTTTCTCTTTGGGAGTCCTCTCCAGCTTCAGGATCCGCGAGACAGGATCGTACTGTATATCCGGGATCACCTTTCTGACCATCTCGTACTGCTCAGCAGTCGCCCTGGTGCCGAAGGCCTGACCTTCCTTCTCCGCCATTCTCTGAAAGATATTTATAAGAAATTCGTCAGGTTTGCCGCTGCAGAAGATCACTTCCGGAAATCCGGATCGTATTCTGCGGTGCAGGTCCAGCTTGGCATACCCCATGTCCTCGAATGGCTGCCTGCGAAAAAAGCCCTCCGCCTCCTCGACGCTCATTGAACCGTTTTTCACCAGTTCCAGTATTTCTCTTGCTTCCATAATCGCTCCTCGTCATCTGTCTCCGATGATCGGTCTTCAGAGATACGGAATGATCTCCTTCACCGAATCAAAGATCAGATGCGGTTTTACATCCGAATCCGGCAGGTCCTTCAGCTGCGCCTCTCCGCTTAACACAAAAATGCCGTACAGCCCGTTGTTCACGCCGGATTTTACATCCGTATACAGCCGGTCTCCCACAACGCAGGATTCCTCCGGCTTCGCCCCCATGGTCCTCATCGCGTACTCAATGATCTCCGCCTCGGGCTTTCCTACTACCTTGTCCGGCCTGCGCCCGGTGGACGCCTCCACATAAGCGGACAGCGACCCGATGTCCGGTATGAAGCCGGTCTTCGTCGGGCAGTTGAAATCCGGATGCGTGGCCACGTAGGGAAGGCCCTCCCTGACCAGGTCACAGAGCCTGCACAGGTCTCTGTAATGAAAACTCGTGCAGAAGCTGGTGACAACCATATCCGGGTGCTCTTCGTCGATCAGGACGCCCCTCGCCTCAAACTCCATCTTCACCATCGGATTTCCGAAGAGATAGATACGCTTCCCCGGATACTTCCGTTTGAGATAATCCACCGTCGCGTGTCCGGAAGTGATCAGCTGCTTCTCCGGGTCGATGACAAGCCCCATATTAAGAAGCTTCTCAACATAGATTGAAGCGCTCTTGGAGGAATTATTTGTCATAAAGCAGTATTTTCTGCCCGTTGCCGCCAGTTTCGCCAGAAAGTCCTTGGCTCCGTCGATCCAGAGATTATCCAGATAGACTGTGCCGTCCATGTCCAGGCAGAAATTCCTGATCCGCGGAATGATCCCCTCGGGATCACAGTTCACACGATATTCTTTTCTCGCTCTGTCCCGCTCCGGCATCACTCTCTGCGCCTCCTGCTGTCCATTATACTGTATCTCAGTCAATTTTACACAAATGGCTTCCCGAAAATACCTGTTTCCGGCCTGTCTTCATAAAAGGCCGCCCAGCCGGGCCGTTCCGCGGTGATCCCGATCCTGTCCGACCCGAAAGGCTTCTGCAGGGACAGCTTCCAGGCATGAAGCCCCATCGCTTCCTGAGAAAAACCGTTTCCGTACAGAGGATCTCCCACAAGGGGGTGTCCGATCCGAGCCATGTGGACCCTTATCTGGTGTGTCCTGCCGTGCTCTATGCAGCAGGCCAGCAGCGTCCTCGGCTCTCCCTCTGCTCCCTTCGTCTCTGCCAGCACTCTGTAAAAAGTCCGCGCAGCTTTTCCGTCCGGCGCGCAGATCATAAAGTGGGATCCGGGCGCCTCCCTGCGGAGCGGGAAGTCCACAACGCCCTCCGGCAGTTCAAATCGGCCTTCCGCCAGGGCCAGATAGATCTTGATCAGCCTTCCGTCCTCCCTCTGCCTCTGGATCATCGCGGCAGCTTCCGAATTTCTGGCAAAAGTCACAATACCCGAAGTCTCCCTGTCCAGTCTTCCGGTCACCCGCATATCCATCGCAGTGCCCGTTCCGCCCAAATGCGCCGCTGCCTGATTGGCCAGCGTATCGCTGTAATGCCCGGGAGAGGGGTGACAGACCATGCCGGCCGGCTTGTTGACGATCAGCAGATCGCTGTCCTCGTACAGGACCTGCAGGGGATATTTTGACAATTCCGGAGCCGGAGCCTCCCAGATCTTGCCCGGCTTTCCGCCTTCCGTATCTCTTCGAAGGACCTGCTCAGTCAGTCCGACCGTCAGGATCTCTCCTTCTTTAAGAACATGATTGACATAGACTTTCTCCCCGTCGACGCGGATTCCTTCCTCCTGGAACTTGAGTCTGCTGATCTGATGTCC
Organism: Lachnospiraceae bacterium UBA6998; assembly: GCA_002448395.1. Lineage (GTDB taxonomy): Bacteria > Bacillota > Clostridia > Lachnospirales > Lachnospiraceae > CAG-791. The sequence continues at coordinate 33,480 of DJXS01000073.1, forward strand.
CGAGAAAGAAAGCTCCTCCTGCAGGAACTGCCTGACGGATCTTCCTGCCATCTCCCGCGTCACCGCAAATTCCAGCCTGCGCTTCATGGGCGGCTCTCCCGGTCTTCCCGTTCGCTGCTTGTCACCTCTGAATCGTCCTTCAGGATCACTTTCAGGCAGTGATAAAGAAGCTGTGCCGTGATCCCCCAGATCACCCCGCCGTCGCTCTCATAGAAATAGAACCTTCGCGGAATGCTGTGCCAGGGGTAATTCTCTCCGCCGGGCAGGAGCTCATAGGGAAAATCCTCCGGCGTCTTCACCACCATGGCCGCATTGCTGATCCGCGGCTCATGTGAAGCGAACCAGCTCAGGGGCACGCAGAAGACCCGCTCAACTTCCTGCCCGGAATAAGTCCCCTCGTAATCGTGCAAAATACCGAGGCAGGAACTGATCTTCGCTCCGCCGGGTCCCGTCATGGCGTGCATGGGAGCGATCACCTCGATCTTATCCCGGGGGATCAGCAGCTCCTCCGAAGTCTCTCTGACTGCCGCCTCCTCCGCGGTCTCGTTCTCCTCGATCCTTCCGCCGGGAAAGCAGATCTCGCCTCCCTGCCGGATCCCCGACTGACGGACCTCAAACAGGATGCCAAGTTCCCCGCCGGTCTCCACCAGCGGGATCAGGACCGCGTTCTGTCTTCTGACGGAACTGACCTCTTCTATTGTCCGTCCGGCAGTATTACTGCGGATCTTCTCCATCTGTGTCATCTGTTTTGCCGTCCCTGATCAAAATTCCTTCTTTCAGCGCTCTTATTGCCATTTCTTCCACAGAGAGCACTTTTCCGCTGTCCTCTGCCGCCGGCTTTTCATCTTCGGTAGTCGCTTCTGTCAGCTGCGCTTTCTGTGCCCTTGCCGCCTGCACCCCGAGCCTTGCGTACTCCGCAGTCTTTCTGGCCTCACTGATCTTTCCCTTCAGCTCCTGCAGTTTCTTGAATACATCAGGGACGAACCCGTCTTTCTGCTCCATCTCCTCATAGAAGTTCTTGCTGCCGCTGGCGACGAGCTTTTTGATCACATCGGACATCTCCGACTGCTGCTCTTTGGGAAGCCTCTTCACCATCTGGAGCGCATCCGCGAGATCTCTGAGGCTGATATCTTTCATGTCCTTCACGGTGTCGGCGCCCAGCGCCTGCAGGATCCCGAAGATCTGGTCCACAAAGACCCGGCGCGCCGCGTCGTCGACATTCTCAAGCCACTCATTCAGCACCTTTTCAAGATAAATGCTGTCGTTTGACCTCTGTGTGTTGACAAAGCGGTTTCCCAGCACTTCCCATGACAACGCGTCGTGCTGCATGATCCCCTTCCGGTTGCTCCTGACAACGATCGCGCTTTGTCCCGGATTGAGGAGACGCCCGATAATGGAGTCCTGGGGGATTATATTGATCATGCGGTCCATAGTCTCTTTGTATTCCGGCTGGGATGTAACTTCATCTCTGAATCCCGGGGAGTCGTTGCAGTATACTTCCAGGATCTGCTTCCGGATCTGATCTCCCGCGAAAGATGACGCGAACGCGGCAAAGTTTCCTCCCTTCGAGTGGCCTCCCACTCTCAGCTTCAGCGCCGTATCACTGAAGTTCTTCTTCATATACTCGACCGCGAGCTTCTGTCCCTCCGTACTGGACATGTAAGAAAGATTGAAGTCCTCCTTCCAGCCGATCAGAGTCTCATCGGTGCCGCGAAAGGCCACATAGACCGTTCCGTCCTCAAGCTCAAACTGGACAGCAGACATCTGCGCCTCGGCGCTCTTGCTCACAAAATTGACATAGCCGCACATCTTCGTGTTCCCAAACCGCCTGCTCTCTGCTACAGGCCTGAGCAGGAAAGGGGAAAGCTTGGAAAAGCTCTCTCTCTTTCTTATTTCCTCTTCGGTATGAGTTTCCCAGTATCTGCGGCAGACGTCTTTGATCGGCATCGGATAATCCCTGGACTCGAAGACGATCCCGTCATAATCCACGTAAGCCAGCTGTGCCAGGATCAGATTATCAACTTTATTGAACGGATCTTTGTCAAAAGTCAGATCACCTCTCCATTTGAGGTATTCGTTCATATTATTTTTTTCTTCCATGGTCTGTTCCTTCCAAATGAAAAGGCCTTCCGAAAAAATATAAAGCCTGTATGTGTAAAAACTGTGTTTCCGGTCTCTATTAATCAAGTATAACCGAAATTCCCGCAAAAAGTTGTATTAACTGCAATCAGCAAAAAAGAAGCCGCGAAGCCCTGGAGGCATATCCTCCATTTCTTCACAGCCCCTTTTTCCATTATGCCTTACTTAATGATCCTTACTCTCCATACACTGGGGATCTGCGCTATTTTGTCCACCAGCTCCTTGCTGATCGGAGCGTCCAGGTCAAACATCGTGTACTCGACGTCTCCCTTGGATTTACTGGTCATCTCGGAAATATTCACCTCGCTTCCGCCGATCAGTGTCGTCAGGCGGTTGATCATATTGACCTTGTTCTCGTGGAAGATCGCGATGCGGCTCGCTGAGCGGCATACTCCCATGCTGCAGGCCGGATAGTTGACGCTGTTGCGGATATTGCCGTTCTCCAGATAGTCCATGAGTTCCTCGACTGCCATCACCGCGCAGTTGTCCTCGGACTCCTCCGTGGAAGCACCCAGGTGAGGCGTCGTGATGCATCCCCTCACTCCCGCTACAGTGGGATTAGGGAAATCGGAAACGTAACGGCGGATCCTGCCGGCTCCGATCTGCTCGATGACGGCTTCCTCATCCACCAGGACATCTCTCGCCATGTTGATGAGGATCACGCCTTTCTTCATCTTCTTAACCGCTTCTCTGCTGATCATTCCCTTCGTGGAAGGAAGCGCAGGCACGTGGATCGTGATGAAATCGCATCTGTCGTAGATCTCGTTGAGGTCAAAAACGTGCGTGATCTTCCTGTTCAGGTGCCACGCCGCGTCTACGGACACATAGGGATCATAGCCAAAAACTTCCATGCCCAGTTCTACCGCCATATTGGCAACGCGCACGCCGATCGCGCCGAGTCCGATGATGCCGAGTCTCTTTCCGGCGAGCTCGGTTCCGGCGAATTTCTTCTTTTCCTTCTCGGCGGTCTTCGCGATATCCGCATTATTCCAGTTGGCGCGGACCCAGTCGACGCCTTCAACGATATCACGGGATGCCAGCAGCATTCCTGCCAGAACCATCTCCTTTACGCCGTTGGCATTTGCGCCGGGAGTGTTGAAGACCACAATTCCTTCTCTGGCGCAGCGCTCCAGCGGAATATTATTGACTCCCGCGCCTGCTCTTGCGATCGCCAGAAGCTCCGGCGAAAACTCCATATCATGCATAGCCGCGCTTCGAACCAGTATTCCCTGGGCCTCGGAAATCTCTTCCGTTTTCTCGAAATCCGGCGTGAACATCTCCAGTCCTTTGTCCGAAATGTTGTTGAGACATGCGTATTTGAACATCGTTTTGTCCTTTCTATGACTATACCCCTATGTCATATGCCGACAACGAGTTATTTTACAACGCTTTTTCGCACTGCACAATATCCCAATTTGTTCACAGAAATTTCGCTGGTATTTTTGGCCGCCGGGAATATAATGGACATATTGCCAGTATTTCGTATACTATAATAAAAATGGAGGTATCAATATGGCTGATATGAATAATATGAATAAAGAATACAGACTTGAGCGCATGAACAATTACGCCGGCACTGCAGTGAACGAGCGCACTTACAACCTGACCATCGGTCTGACCCTTCTGTGGGGCGTCCTGATCAACATTGTGATGGCCACGTTTTTCACTTACCAGATCCTGTCCCTCAACTACATTCTGGTCATCGTGCTGTATTTTGCCGGCACACTGGGATGCTCTTACCTGGTCCACAGGTCTGACAGCCCGGCCGTGAGTTTCGCCGGCTTTACCGGTATGGCGATTTCCATGGGGCTCCTGCTCACATTTTATGTGACGGCCTTTTCAGGAAATTCCGTGGCTTACGCTTTCATCGCTACCGGCCTTGTGACAGTGATCATGGTCATCCTGTCCATGCTGTATCCCGCTTTCTTCCAGAACCTGGGCAGAACGCTGATCATCTCTCTTCTGGGATGCATCCTCGTGGAATTTGTGGGGAGTCTCCTCTTCCGCATTCCGCTGACCTTCATCGACTACATCGTAGCCCTGATCTTCTGCGGCTACATCGGCCTGGACTGGAACAGAGCCCAGCAGTATCCCAAGACCCTCGACAACGCGATCGACAGCGCTGCGGACATCTACCTGGACGTCGTGAACCTGTTCGTCAGGATCCTGTCGATCACAGGAAAGCGCAGAGATTGATATTGGATTTATTGTATTAAAAAAGCTGCCGCTTGATGCGGCAGCTTTTTTTATGCATCTAAAGATTTATCCCTCTCCGACTCTTTCGCCTTAAGGATGCTCCGCTGCAGTTCATTGTTCTCGCGACGCTTCCGGAGCCTGTTGACGATGCGGCTCTGGTAGATGTAGTTCACAATGGCAGCCAGAGGGATCGAGATGATGACGCCGAGGATGCCAAAGAGTCTTCCGAAGAATATGATGGATACCAGGACCCAGACGGCGGGAACGCCGAGGGAGTCGCCGAACAGCTTGGGCTTTAAAATGTAGCCGTCTATGGTCTGCAGGATCAGGGTAAAGAGAAGGAACCAGAGGGCGTACCAGGGGTTTACGAGCAGAAGGATCAGAGCGCCCACTATTCCTCCGACGAAGGGTCCGAAGGTCGGAGCCAGGTTCGTGACACCTACCAGCACGGACACAAGGACCACATAGGGCATTCCGGCGGCTGCCATGAACAGTCCGTTGGAGACGCCGATAATAATACCGTCGAGCGCGTCAAAGATGATATAGCGTAGCATGATGTTGTGGCAGTTTTTCAGGAAATCTATTGTGCCGGGATAGACGGAAGGGGAAAGGACGGACTCCAGAAGGAATTTAAAGCCGGCTTTGAGGTTATCCTTGGCGCTGAGGAAATAGACCGCCAGAATAAAGGAAACCACTGCCTCAAAGATACTCTTGGTCAGGTTGATGGAAGTGTTGACAATGTTGTTGAGGCTCCTGGGCAGCAGGGAACTGAGCGTATCGAGGAGACTTCCGCTGGAGTTGATCAGCCCTGATATGTCGAGATTCATTTCCAGGGCGTAGTCATTCAGGCGCCCCAGAAGGCGCTGCATGGAACTGGCATAACTGTCGAAGTTCCCTACGAATTGAACGATACCGCTAATGACCTGCGGGATCAGAGAGACCAGCAGGATCAGAGCTACAAGCAGGAAGGAGAGGATCGCGCAAAATACAGAGAGGTTGCCGCGCAGTCTCTCTGAAGGCACATTTTCAAATAGGGATTTCTTATAAAAGTCCACCAGCGGATTGAGGATATAGGCGATGATCGCAGCCAAAACAATGGGATACAGAAATGCTCCCATGCCGCGCAGAGCGCTCCCGATGGCGTCCAGATGCGTCAGGATCGAGAAGAGGACTACCGCGGAGCAGGTCGCGATCGTGTATGCAACCCAGGGGGTGTTGAGATTGTTTTTATTAAACGGTTTCATAGCTTGAACCCTTCCGAAGCTTGATCACAGAAGCGGCAGATGGAGGTCTCTAATCCCTTGTCTGATACATGATCCGGCCGTAGCCCTGCCAGACGATCCGGTACTTCTGCTTCTCACAGAGTTTGTTCAGGTCTGACTTTTCGGAGAGAAGAACAAACTTGCTGCGCACGCTGCCCTCTGTCAGAAGTTTCTCCAGAACGGCGGTCTGGCACACATTAAGGGAAGTATAAGTGGGAAGCATATATTCCCACTGCAGGTCTTCGGATTCGGGAAGCTTGGCAATGGTGTTGTCCCAGGGATCATTCTCAAGGGGCAGGATCCCGCGGAATTCAATCTCCAGCGCCTGCTCGTCCGCGGCGCTCAGCGTACTTCCGTCGATCTGAGGCAGCCGGAAGTTCTCCGGGGCTCTCACAACGAAGAAAGCCATTACCGCCAAAAGAGCGATCTCGCCGGCGATCCGCTCGAAACCGAGCCTGTTATCCCCGCCTCCGAGTTCAATGAGAAGAAGCCCGTAAGCCAGGGTGACGGACAGCATCATGCGGTGCAGCTGCACCGGGCTGTACAGGACGACGTTGGCCTCGTAGATCGCGGCGCCTCCGAGCAGCATGAAGAAGATCACGGCGCAGCGGCCGTCTCTTTTTTTATCGCCGGCAAACAGAGAGCGGATCAGCAGGATCAGCAGGAGTAATGACTGGGCAAAATACAGAAGGGGGATACCTCCCGCCCACCTGCTGTCGGACAGATAACCCTTAATCTCCCGCAAGGCATCCAGATTGGCGGACAGGATCTGCTCAGCCATTTTGACCGGAGAACCGCTGCTGAGCAGCTGTTTCAGAGTCTCCGTCTGTGTGCTGTCGAAGAAATAGCGCGCGACATTGTAGTTCGTAAAGAAGAAGAACAGACCCAGCGAGCCTGCGGCAGAAAGGGCGCAGAGCAGGAAGAAAAGCGCTTTGGTACCGCCGGAGAGGGCACTTTTTTGCCGGAATATCATGTATACGGGAATCACGAGCAGCGGGAAATAATAAGGGCGCATTGTGTTCCAGAAGAAGACGATCAGGATCATCGCAAACAGCGCCGCTTTCTGTGAAGAGGCAGAGGCGGACGGGTGCCTGATCATCCACAGGACCAGAGCCGTGAACAGGATCAGGAAGAAGTTATAGCTGCTCTCCGACATGCCGGACCAGATGTAGCGTCCCGCCACAAGGTAGGTGACCAGAAAGAGCACGGTGAAGAAGCCCTCTCTCGCCCTCGGACGAACCAGAAGGACGTAAAAGAGGCCCGCCAGTACGGCGAGGGCAGCGTTGCTGTAATAGATGAAATTGTGGTTCTCTACGCCTGTAAAGAATGACAGGACAAAATAGGGCAGGTAGGTAAAGATATTGTAGGGCCCGTATGCCAGATTCGCCGGCGCGTCCTCATTGAAGCCGTACATGCCCCTGGGATAGAATTCGTGTCGGAGGAGACGGATCACGCGAAAATAACCGACTTCGTCATTCCACGTGGTGTTCCAGGCATCCAGCCTGAGCGCGGAGGTCCCCGTAAGGAGCTGTAAAAGAGCTGCGCTTATAAAGGGCGCGAGTATGATCAGGATCCAGAATAAGACCGCTGCCGGCCGGATGCGGCCGGAGGAATAGGAGCGCGGGTCATCGGATGAATAATAAGACATTACAGTACCTCCGTATTTCACATGTAACTGCTTTTATTATACAACAGCATTCCGTACGGGCAAATAAAGCGTGAGACACAAAAAGGGGATAGGAAGAAATAAAGTGCGGTTCAGTCTGTCGGAAGAAAGAAAAAAGCGTATAATGATTACATATGCAAGTTTATGAACTGCTGACTCAGGAGGACGTTTATGGAAAATACAGATAAGAGAAAGATCAGCGGAACAGGATGGGTCATGATCGCGATCAGCCTGATGATCCTGTTCACCTGCGGGTTTCTCACAGCACTGGTAGGTATCGACTACGGCCCGCACGAAGAGATCGCCCTGAGCCTTACGCCCGGAGATCCGATCGGCCTCTTTAAGGCCCATCCGGAGCCGCTCTGGCATCTGTTCACCTACGCGGCGGTGAAGCTCCTTCACTGCAGGGTAGAGATCGCGGCCGGGCTGGTTTCCGGAATGTTCATTGTGCTGACTTATATTATTGCATTTGCGACAATCCGAAGAACGGTACCGGGCCTTGAATCCCACGAGATCGCAGGCCTTGATCTGGTCCTGCACCTTGTCGGCGCGATCTATGTGCCCATGTTCAATAAAGAGCCCTATCTGGGACAGGGTACGCCGAATATCTGGCACAATCCCACAACGATCGCAGTCAGACCGATCGCGCTGCTGATCTTTGTCCTGACGGCCTCCATAGTCATGCAGGCCAAGAGGGAGGAGTTTGAGAACAGTATTCCGGCAGGCAGAGCCGTACTTACGTCGATCCTGCTGATTCTTTCCTGCCTTGCGAAACCGAGTTTTGTCCAGGTGTTCTACCCCGCGATTTTCACGCTGATGGTTATCTGGCTGATCATGTACAAGGGAAAGAATCTCAGAACGGCCATTCAGCTCATGCTCATGTGCTTGCCTTCCCTGGCAGTCATGATCCTTCAGTTCGTCATTGCCTTCTACGGCGGGAATTCCAAATCCGGCGGCATTACGATCGCGCCCTTTGTGGTGGCGGGAGCGAGGACCCCTTCCATCGCGATCTCCATGCTGCTCCTTCTGGCTTTCCCTCTCCTCATGCTGATCCTCTCGGCGATCAGAAAGAACGTGACATGGGGCGATATTTTCGCATGGCTCATGCTCTTGTGGGGACTTGTGTGGAGACTGCTCCTGGCTGAAAAGGGAGAGCGGACCTACCACGGGAACTTTTCGTGGGGATACATGCTGGCGGTCTATCTGGTCTGGTATACCGCAGTCAGGGCTTATCTCAAGCTCTACTTCAGCGAGCAGATGACAGGCAACAAGAGAGGCGTCGGATTCGTGCTGGCGACGATTGTCCTGGTACTGCATCTTCTGTCCGGCCTCTACTATCTGATCTATCTGATCGCGCTCGGACATGGAATGTAAAACGGAAAAAGTATGTGAAGTTTACAATAATAAAGGAGAATCGAAATGGCTATTTTCAAAGGCGCGGGTGTCGCAATTGTAACGCCCATGAAAGAAAACGGAGAAATCAACTATGAAGTACTGGGCGCGCTGATCGAGGACCAGATCGCTAACCACACAGATGCGATCATTATCTGCGGGACGTCCGGCGAAGCGCCTACTCTCGAGGATGACGAACATCTGGAGGCGATCCGCTACACAGTTGAGAAGACGGCGGGCAGGATCCCTGTCATTGCCGGTACGGGATCCAACAATACCGCTCACGCGATCATGATGTCCAAAGAGGCCCAGCAGCTCGGCGCTGACGGCTGCCTTCTCGTTGCGCCCTATTACAACAAGGCGACCCAGAACGGACTGTTCCAGCACTTCTCTGCGATCGCCGGCGCGATCGATATCCCTTGCGTTCTTTACAACGTTCCGTCCAGAACGGGATCCAACATCCTGCCCGAGACGGCAGTCAGGCTTGCAAAGGAAGTGGATAATATCGTGGCGATCAAGGAGGCGTCCGGCAACATCAGTCAGGTTGCCAGGCTCGCTACGCTCGGCGAAGGCATCATCGACATCTATTCGGGCAACGATGACCAGATCGTTCCGATCTGCTCCCTCGGAGGCATCGGCGTGATCTCCGTGCTCTCCAATGTGGCTCCCAAGGAGACCCACGACATGGTGGCATACTGCCTGGCAAACCGCTATGACGAGGCCCGCAAACTGCAGTTCAAGTCTCTGGATCTTGTGAACGCGCTGTTCTGCGAGGTCAATCCCATCCCTGTAAAAGCTGCGCTGTGCATGCAGGGCTACGCGGTGGGACGCCCGAGGCTTCCGCTGACGGAGATGGAGCCGCAGCATCAGGAAGTGCTGAGGAAAGCTATGATTGAATTTGGATGTCTGTAAGAATTAAAAAAAGAGGGTGTTGCATCTCGCTGATTAATCAGCGAGGGCAACGCCCTCTTTTTGCGCCAAAACCATGGTTTTCTCTCTGATCTTTACCGTTTTTGCGGCCTGATCTCATCAGATATCTTTCCATTCTTCATCCGCTTTATATTTCAGGCGCACTGAAACAGACATCCCCCGATGTCTGCATTTCTGAATGACGGTTCGTTTTGAAATGTCTAAATTTTATGCCGGTTTCTTCAGTTCATAGAGCCGGATCCCGGACTTCTGAGACTGGATCTTCCAGTGCAGCTTGTTGATGTTATACGCAATCGCAACAAGCACACTCTCTGCCAGTACATTATCCTTCCCCCTGTACAGGTACTGTCTGAACCCCATATCCTCTTTTACAACAGCAAACGTCCCTTCTGCCTGTATGCTGCGGTTCATCCTGAGCTGTGTACCGTAATCACTCAGGATGCGCTTCAGGTTCTCTGCCCTCTTTTCCTCTTTGGTCTTTG
>DJXS01000090.1 GCA_002448395.1 Lachnospiraceae bacterium UBA6998
ACCGAGACTTCTCCTGTTCCGACTGCCATGACAGCCGAACCATCATCAGGCTGAACGAGCAGTTCACCCAGATCATTGATTCCCATGGCAGTCCCCTCGAAGGGCGTCGAGGGATCCAGAACTCTGACTTTCCGTCCTCTGTTAACCAACGCGCTCTCATATTCCTCCCTCAGAGGTTTGAGGATCTGCGCCTCGGCAAATCTTTCATAATATTCTTCAAAATATTTCCAGACCGCTGCCGTCAGGTCCGCCCTGCTGACCTCTCTTCCAAGTGCCAGAGCCAGCGACCCGGCTGTCTGACTGATCTCCTCCGGAAACTCAGTCTGATTTACATTGATCCCGATCCCGATCACAATGTCCCGGATCTCCTTCTCCTCCATGCGCATCTCTGTCAAAATACCACAGATCTTATGGTAATCCCCTCCCCGGGCGCTCACCACAATGTCGTTGGGCCACTTGATTCCAAATGCGCACTCATTTCCGTAAAGTTCCTTACAGGCCCTGTATACAGCGAGAGCCATAACCAGAGTCAGCATCGGAGCCGTTTCAGGTCTGAAATCGGGCTTTAAGAGAATGCTCATATAGATATTGACGCCGGCCGGAGAGATCCAGGTGCGTCCTCTTCTGCCCTTTCCGGTCGTCTGTTTGGAGGTCACTGCCAGCGTTCCCTGAGGGTATCCCAGGTCTGAGAGGGCAAAAATATCCGCGTTCGTGGAGCCTGTCTCCTCAGAATAGATCAAAGGATGGCCGGCCCAGATGGTCGTCAGCTTCCTCTCCAGCTCCTCCCGGTTAAAGAGATCTCTTCCTTCCACAGAAAGAAGGCGGTACCCCTTATTGGTCACCGCCTCGATCGGATATCCGTCTTCCTTTAGTCTGTTTATGATCTTCCAGACAGCTGTTCTCGACACGCCCAGCGTCTCGCAGAGCTGCTGCCCGGACACATAAGCGTCAGCTTCCCTGAGCTGGCGCAAAACTTCCTGTTTTCTGTCCATATTACTATGTACCGCCTGCAAATGATCGGCAATCGATCTGCCGTATAGTTAGTCCGGATGTCTTCAGAGCGTTGCTGCCATCACAGCCTTGATGGTGTGCATGCGGTTCTCAGCCTCCTCAAATACCCTGGAGCCGGGTCCCTCGAAGACTTCATCCGTCACCTCGAGCTCAGCCATACCGAACTGCTCGTAGATCTCTCTGCCAATACCGGTTCCCTGATCGTGGAAAGCAGGAAGGCAATGCATGAATATGGCTTTCTCACCGGCGAGGTCCATCAGTTCCTTTGTCACCTGGTAGGGCTTCATCTCCTCGATCCTCTCCGCCCAGGCTTCCATCGGCTCTCCCATGGATACCCACACGTCCGTGTAGAGGACATCGGCACCCTTAGCGCCTTCCTTAGCGTCCTCCGTCAGAGTGATGCTGCCGCCGCTTTCAGCCGCGATCTCTCTGCAGGTCTTCACCAGTTCTTCGTCGGGGAAGTACTTTTTGTTGGCGCAGAGAGTGATGTGCATCCCCATCTTGGCTCCGGCCACCATCCAGCTGTTCGCCATGTTGTAGCGGCAGTCGCCGAAGAAACTGAGCTTTATGCCCTTCACATAGCCGAACTGCTCTCTGATGGTGAGAAGATCAGCCAGCATCTGGGTGGGATGAAATTCATTGGTCAGGCCGTTCCAGACGGGAACCTTGCTGTATTTTGCCAATTCCTCGACGATCTCCTGACCATAGCCGCGGTACTCGATGCCGTCGTACATGCCTGCCAGCACGCGGGCGGTATCCGCAATGCTCTCTTTCTTGCCGATCTGAGATCCCGAAGGGTCCAGATAGGTTGTCCCCATGCCGAGGTCGTGTCCCGCGACTTCGAAGGAGCAGCGGGTCCTGGTGCTGGTCTTTTCAAAGATCAGCGCGATATTCTTTCCCTCAAACATTTTGTGGGGAATGCCTTTTTTCTTCTTGTCCTTGAGATCCGCGGCCAGATCGAGGAAATACCCGATCTCCTCCGCGCTGAAGTCCAGCAGTTTCAGAAAGTCTCTTCCTTTAAGATTCACAGCCATTGATAGTCTATCCTTTCTTACTTCTTTCCGGCAGCTCCGTCTTCCTTGACCATCTCTTTAAGAGATGCAGCGAGACCCGCAATACCCTGGATCTCCGAAGGGATGATGATCTTGGTTGCCTTGCCGTCTGCCGCCTGGGCAAAAGCTTCAAGGCTCTTGATCGTCAGGACTGCCTCGTCAGCACCCGCCTCGCGGATCATGCGGATACCGTCTGCGTTCGCCTGCTGCACCTGGCGGATCGCTTCGCTTCGGCCTGCAGCTTCCTGGATCATCTTCTCCTTCTGAGCTTCCGCGGCAAGGATCGTAGCTCTCTTGTCCGCTTCCGCCTGCAGGATCATGGATTCCTTCTGGCCTTCTGCCACAAGGATTGCCGACTTCTTCTCACCTTCCGCTTTCAGGATGGACTCACGTCTCTCACGCTCTGCCTTCATCTGCTTCTCCATCGCTTCGCGGATCGCGGAAGGAGGAGTGATGTTCTTAAGTTCGACACGGGTGACCTTGATTCCCCAGGGGTCTGTCGCGACGTCCAGAGAGGAGCGCATCTTCGCGTTGATGATCTCGCGGGAAGTCAGTGTCTCGTCCAGGTCCAGTTCACCGATGATATTTCTCAGTGTCGTAGCTGTCAGGTTCTCAATAGCCATGATCGGATTCTCAACGCCGTATGTAAAGAGCTTCGCGTCCGTGATCTGGAAGAACACGATGGAATCGATCTGCATTGTGACGTTATCCTTCGTGATAACGGGCTGAGGAGGGAAGTCAACTACCTGCTCCTTGAGGTTGACTCTTCTTGCTACTCTCTCAATGAAAGGGATCTTGAAGTGAAGACCTACGCCCCATGTAGCGCTGTATGCGCCGAGGCGCTCAATGACATAGGCATGTGCCTGAGGCACAATCTTGATGCAGGATACTGCGATGATGAGCAGAATGATGATCAAAACAGCAATAGCGATAATTCCGGGCATTTTGTTTACCTCATTTCTTTCTGGATAGTAACTATGTTTTCCAGGCATTAAGCTGCGATGGCTATGATCCGCTTATGCCTTAGCTGCATCTGCGCTGTCGATTCTCTTTCCGACGATCAGCTTCACGCCTTCGATGGAACGAACCATGACGATCTCGTCCTTCTCAATGACGTGCTCAGGATTGACGCTCCGGGCGGTCCATTCCTGTCCGTTTACCTGAACGGTCCCCGTGCTCCTGAGATTGTCGATCTTCTCCGTGACGACGGCCTCCCGTCCGATCAGGCTGTCCGCGTTGGTGGCAACTGTCCCCTTGCGCAGCATCTTTACTGCCATAGGTCTTGTCAGCAGCAGCAGAACGGCTGATCCTGCAATAAAGAGCACAACCTGCAGCCACACCGGTCCGCCGGCGACCGCACACAACAGGGCGATCAGGGCCCCTCCTGCAAACCAGATCGTTGTCAGCGCCGAGGTCGCAAACTCAACAAGCAGAAGAAGCGCTATGGCGATCAGCCAGAATTGTGTCATACTCAATGACATATTCAATACCTCCTTCGACATTATCAAATGGTTCTGCAGTATATAACGGAATTGATCAGCACTTCTTACCTTGTGCTGAACAGTTACAATATAGCATAGAAAAACAAACTTTTAAATCACTTTCGTGCGGTGCCTTACTCAAGCGGCATGCAAAATATACCGTCTTTTCAGCTCTTTCTTCTCTGCCTTGCGGCTTCAAACAAGAGGATCCCCGCTGCCATAGCGGCATTGAGCGATTCGATGCTGCCTTGCATAGGAATGTGAACTCTCCCGCTTGCCGCGTTCGCGGCCTCCTCTGAAAGCCCGTTCCCCTCATTTCCGATCAGAAAAGCGCAGGGCTTTCTGCAGTCCGTCTCATCATAAGGTTTGCTCGCCCGTAAATGAGCTGCATAAACCGCGATGCCATCTTCTTCCCTGAGCCTTCCGATCTCACCGACCAGGTCGTCTGTATAGAGAAAAGGCATTCTGAAGATCGCGCTCATGGTGGCTCTCACAGTCTTGGGATTGAACAGGTCCACTGTGTCACGGCTCATCAGGACTCCTGTCACTCCTGCCGCCTCTGCGGTCCTCATCATGGTGCCCAGATTCCCGGGATCCTGGATGTTCTCAAGAAGGAGCAGCAGAGGTGTCCTGCCGTCCGCAGAGCCCAGGAGGTCTTTCCTTGTATAGGACGGCATCTTCGCCACGCAGAGCACTCCCTGAGGTGTGTCCGTATCTGAGATCTTCCGCATGATCTCTGTCGTGACGATCGTGCAGCTGCCGGGCGCTGCACCTCCCAGCTTTTCGCCCAGGAACTCTTCTGTCATGTAGATTTCTTTAAGGTACTCCCTCGGAGTATCCGTATAGAGGCGCTCCCCCTCAATGATGAACACGCCCTCTTCTCTTCTTAACTTTGCTTTTTTGCCCAGGGCCGTCAGTCTTTTGACCCGGGGATTGGAAGCTGAAGTGATTCTCTCTGTCATATAAAACTCCCGCAATTTGAAAGGCCGGACGACTTAATCGCCCGGCCTGTGTAATTACAGTAAAACTGAACAGTCATCACAGATGCTGACTGATCTGGTACTCGTACTCCGAAATATTCTTGGTCATAGCAAGAGCTTCCTCGATGTCCAGATCCACGAACTGGCCGTTTCTGTAGCAGACGACCCTGTTCGTCTTGCCCTGCACCAGGATATCCGCCGCGTACGCGCCCATGATAGATGCATAGTAGCGGTCTTTACAGGTAGGTGATCCGCCGCGCTGCATGTAGCCCAGGATCGTCGCACGGGTCTCAATGCCTGTAGCAGCCTCGATCCTTCTGGCCATGGACGTGGAGTGGCCAATACCCTCCGCGTTGATGATCAGATGGTGCTTCTTGCCCAGACGTCTGTTAATGATGATATGATCGACGATCTTCTGTTCATCGTAGTCATACTTCTCGGGAATCAGGATGTCCTCCGCGCCGTTTGCAATGCCGCACCAGAGTGCAATATAGCCTGCGTGGCGTCCCATGACCTCGATGATACTGCATCTCTCATGGGAAGAAGATGTATCCTTTACCTTGTCGATCGCTTCCATGGCTGTGTTGACAGCCGTATCGAAACCGATCGTGTAATCTGTGCAGGTGATGTCCAGATCAATCGTGCCGGGCAGGCCGATCGTGTTGACGCCGTGGCGGGAAAGAGCCTGCGCGCCGCGGTAGGAGCCGTCTCCTCCGATCACGACGATTCCGTCAATACCATGCTTTCTGCAGATATCAGCAGCTTTCTGCTGTACTTCCTCTTCCTTGAACTCAGGGCATCTTGCTGTACCGAGAATAGTGCCGCCCATCTGGATGATACCTGCTACATCGACAGATTTCATCTCCTTGAACTCTTCGTTCAGAAGGCCCTTGTAGCCTCTCTGAATTCCGATCACTTTGCACTTGTTATGCATCGCTTCTCTGGCAACCGCACGGATCGCCGCATTCATACCGGGCGAATCTCCGCCGCTGGTCAATACGCCAATTTGTCTTATTTCTTTAGCCATAACTGGTGCCTCCGCATCTCCAAAGGTTCTATAAAAGTTAAACCTGATACTCTATTATTTTATCCCAATATCAGCCTCATTGCAATTATTCTCGGTCATGCGAGGATAACATTATTTTCGCCGAAGCGCTCGGAGAGCTTTTTGACAAGCATCTCGTCCGCCTTTACGCCCTGCCCCGGCGGAAGTTCCTTCCTCATCCTGGGATTCTTGATAAAGATCACTACTTTGTCCCGTCCGCCGTGCTCGTCTATGATCCTTCTGAGGTCCGCCGCGCCGTTTCTGTAGCTTGCCGGATCGTCAAAGCGGATCCAGAGTTTTCTGGGGACCGCGTCAAAAGAGATGACCTGCTCGCAGATCAGTTTGCCGTCGCGCTCCTCTTCCAGGGAAACCCTGCCGCTCAGAAATACTTTGCCGTCCTCGATAAGTTTCTCGCTCTCCTTCTCGTAAGTATTCGGAAAGACAATGACTTCCATACTGCCTGTCATGTCCTCGACATCGAGAAACGCCATGACTTTGTTGTTCTTGGTGTATTTCACTTTTTTGGCAGTGATCATACCGCCGATTACGGCTTTCTCTCCGTCCTGCACGCCGGCTTCTCCCGTCTCCTCGTCGAGAAGGAAATCTGACACGCGCTTTGTGATGTGGCTCCGCCACAGGCCCATGTAGTCCTCCAGAGGATGGCCGCTGACATAGATGCCCAGCACTTCTTTCTCAAATGCCAGCTTCAGCTCTTTGGGGTACTCGCCGATGTCCGGCATTGTGATGATGTAGTCCTGTTTGTCCTCCTCGTCCGCGAAGTCAAAGAGCGACATCTGCCCTGCCATATCGTTCTTCTTGGAACTGGACAGGTCGTCCATCATCCGCATGTAGACGCTCATCAGCTGCTTGCGCGTAGCCCCCAGGCAGTCCAGGGCGCCCGCCTTGATGAAATTCTCTATGACCCTCTTGTTGACCTCGCGGTCCTTAAGGATCATGCGGGACAGGAAATCGTGAAGATCCCTGAAAGGTCCTCTCTCCTTTCTCTCCGCGATCACGGCATCGATCACAGGTCTGCCGACCCCCTTGATCGCTGTAAGTCCGTAGCGGATCGCGCCGCCGGATACAGAAAATCCGGCCTCTCCCTCGTTGATATCGGGCGGCAGAAGTTTTATTCCCATACTCCGGCAGGTCAAAATATAGCCCGCCACCTTGTTGGGAAAATCGATGACCGAGGTCATCAGCGCAGCCATGAACTCTGTGGGATAGTAATACTTAAGCCACGCGGTCTGGTATGCGACCACAGCGTAGCAGGCCGCATGGGACTTATTGAAGGCGTACTTGGCGAAGTCCATCATCGTGTCGTAGATGTGGGACGCCACCTGGGTGCTGATCCCCTTGGCTGCACACCCCGGAACGCCTTCTTCCGGATTGCCGTAGACGAAGTTGCGCCTCTCCTGCTCCATGACCTTCTGCTTCTTCTTGGACATGGCGCGCCGCACCAGGTCGCTTCTGCCCAGCGTATAGCCGCCCAGGTCCCGCACGATCTGCATTACCTGTTCCTGGTATACGATACACCCGTATGTGGGCTCTAAGATGGGCTCAAGTTCCTTCGCGTCGTAGGTGATCCGGTCGGGATTCTTCTTGCCGAATATATATTTTGGTATGAAATCCATGGGACCCGGTCTGTAGAGCGAGATCCCGGCGATGATGTCCTCGAAGTTCTCGGGATGGAGCTCCTTCATGAACCCCTGCATACCGCCGGATTCCAGCTGGAACACGCCGTCTGTCCTGCCGGTCGAGATCGAGGCGTAGACAGCCGCATCTGCGTAATCCAGGTTCGCGAGATCGACGGGATAGCCGATGGGATTGGCCTTAACTCTCGCTTTCTCTCCGCCGAGGGCAGGCTCATGGGAAGGATAAGCCCCTCCCGCCTCTTCTATGGAGCGGTTCGCCATGTTCACAGCGTTCTGAATGACCGTCAGTGTCCTCAGGCCCAGAAAGTCCATTTTCAGAAGTCCCAGTTCCTCGATCGTCGTCATTGTAAACTGGGTGGTCACAGAGCCGTCCGCCGCTCTTGCAAGGGGAACCAGGTCCTCCGCCGGCTCGGAGCAGATGACAACGCCAGCCGCGTGCACAGAGCTGTGTCTGGGGAGTCCCTCAAGTCTCCGGCTCATATCGATGAGTTTGCGGACCCGGTCGTCCTCCTCATACACCTTCTTCATGTCCGGATTCTGCTTCAATGCCTTATCCAGAGTCATGCCCAGCTCTGCCGGCACCATCTTGGCGATGGAATCCACGAAGCCGTAGGGAAGGTCCATAACGCGCCCCACGTCCCTGATCACGCCCTTGGCCTGCAGTGTACCGAAAGTGATGATCTGCATGACCTTGTCCGGACCGTATTTCTGCGTCACATAGTCGATGACTTCGCCTCTGCGCTCGAATCCGAAGTCCACGTCGATATCGGGCATGGATACTCGTTCCGGGTTCAGGAATCGCTCAAAGAGCAGATTGTATTTGATGGGATCAATGTCCGTGATATGAAGACAGTAAGCGGCGATGCTTCCCGCCGCGCTTCCTCTTCCGGGTCCGACCATAATGTCGTGCTCCCTGGAGAAATTGATGTAGTCCCAGACGATCAGGAAGTAGTCCACGTAACCCATCTGGCGGATGGTGTTAAGTTCATACTCCAGTCTCTCCCGCAGCGTACCGTCGTCATCCGGATAGCGCTCCTTCATGCCGTCGTCACAAAGTTTGTTCAGGTAGGTCCAGGAGTCATAGCCTTCCGGCACCTCGAAGTGAGGGAGCTTTGTGACGCCGAACTCGATCTCCACATTGCAGCGCTCCGCGATCTTATGGGTGTTGTCCAGCGCCTCCCGGGCATAGGGAAACAGGGCGCGCATCTCCATCTCGCTCTTGACGAAGAACTGCCCGCCCGGATACCGCATCCGGTTCTCATCTGAAAGCTTCTTTCCTGTCTGAATGCACAGCAAAATATCGTGCGCCTCCGCGTCCTCGGCGTACGTGTAGTGAATATCGTTGGTAGCGATCAGGGGAATTCCCAGGCGCTTGCTCATGGACATGAGCGCCATGTTCACCTTCTGCTGGTCCTGATAGCCGTGATCCTGCAGCTCGAGGAAGAAATTTCCCTTTCCGAAGATATCCAGGTATTTCAGCGCGGCTTTATCCGCTGCCGCAATATCATCCCTGACGATGTTCCTTGCGACTTCTCCGGCCAGACACGCGCTGGACGCGATGATCCCCTCGTGGAACTCCCGCAGCAGTTCAATGTCTACTCTCGGTTTGTAGTAATACCCCTCCGTAAAAGAGCGGCTCACGATCTTCATCAGGTTCGCGTAGCCCTTGTTGTTCTCCGCCAAAAGGATCAGATGGTAATATCGGTCCTCTCCCGCCCCCTGTTCTCTGTCGAAACGGGAACCGGGCGCGACATAGACCTCACAGCCGATGATGGGCTTGATCCCGGCCTCTTTTGCCGCTTTATAAAAATCGATCACGCCGTACATGACGCCGTGATCGGTTATGGCCGCGCTGTCCATTCCAAGCTCTTTGACTCGCTTTACATATTCTTTGATCTTGTTGGAGCCGTCCAGCAGTGAATACTCAGTGTGGACGTGCAGATGTGTAAATGCCATACTGCCTCGCTTTCAGCCGGTCAGTGCTTCTCCTTCATATAAGCAGCCACAGTGTCCATATCCTCCGGAGTGGTCACCTTGATATTGCGATAGGAAGCCATCACAAGTTTGACCTTATATCCGGTAAAGGTTTCTGCCACCATAGCGTCGTCCGTTATGATCACACCTTTTTCGAGCAGTTCGTCGTACTGCCCGACCATCTTCTCATGCGCCTCTTTGATCAGCACAAAGTCAAAAACCTGAGGCGTCTGTACCAGCCAGACATCTTTTCTGTTCGGCGTCTGCGCCACAAATCCGTCCTGATCGGCGATCTTGACCGTGTCCTTGGTGGGAACAGCCGCAATGCAGGCTTTGCTGACCCGCACCTCGTTAAGGAGCCTCTCCATTGTGTCATCGTCGATGAAGGGACGCGCTGAATCGTGAATAAAGACATAGTCACAGGGCCAGTCCACTGCCTGCAGTCCGTTATGCACCGAAAAGCAGCGCTCCCGTCCTCCCGCGACGATCTTCCGGACCTTTCCTGCCAGTCCGAAGGACTCTACGATCTCCCGGCAATACTCCTGGTCGCCTTCGGGAACAACGATCATGATATCCGTGATGATATCGCTCCGGTCAAAAGTCTCCAGAGCATACGTAAACAGAGGCCTGCCGCCGACATCTAAATACTGCTTGCGGGTGTCTCCGCCCATGCGAAGGCCGCTTCCCGCAGCCATAAGCAGTACTGTGCAGTGCTCTCTTTTTTGACCCATAGTCATCTCTCCCCCAATCTCAGCCCGGGCTTCGCGTTGAGATCCAGTCCGCTCCGGACACCCTTAATGTACTCGTAATACGCCGCGCTGCCGATCATGGCCGCGTTGTCCGTGCACAGGATCGGGGGCGGGCAGAAGAACTCCACGCCTCTCTCGGCGCAGGCCTTCTCCATGGCAGCTCTCAGTGCAGTGTTGGAAGCAACGCCGCCCGCCAGCGCGAATTTGGTCAGGTGGAATTCCTCCACCGCCCACATCGCGTGGGAGACCAGAACGTCGACCACCGCCTGCTGGAAGGATGCCGCCACGTCGGGCACCGAGATCTCGATGTTCTTCATCTTGCAGGTGTTGAGATAGTTGAGCACCGAGGACTTCATGCCGCTGAAGCTGAAGTCGTATCGGGATCCCGTAACTTTCCCTCTCGGGAAATCGATAGCCTCGGGATTTC
The DNA here is from genome assembly GCA_002448395.1 of Lachnospiraceae bacterium UBA6998. Lineage (GTDB taxonomy): Bacteria > Bacillota > Clostridia > Lachnospirales > Lachnospiraceae > CAG-791. The sequence goes on from DJXS01000090.1 coordinate 10,375, forward strand.
CCTCTTTGGAGACTTTGTCGATCTTGGGGCCGCCCGGGTATCCCAGTCCGATCTCTCTTGCCACCTTGTCAAAAGCCTCACCTGCCGCGTCGTCCTGGGTCCGTCCCAGGATCTCGTACTCACCGTAATCCTTCACCAGCACCAGATGCGTGTGTCCTCCGGATACCACAAGGCACGCGAAGGGCGGCTCCAGGTCCTTATTTGCGATATAGTTGGCGCTGATGTGCCCCTCGATATGGTGCACGCCGATCAGCGGAATCCCCGTCGCGAAACTCAGTGCCTTGGCCTCCGAAACTCCGATCAGGAGCGGTCCCACAAGGCCCGGTCCGTATGTGACAGCGATGGCGTCCATGTCCTGCAGGGTCTTTCCCGCCTCGGACAGGCCCTTTTTCACGACCTGGTTGATCCTCTCGGTGTGCTTTCTCGAAGCGATCTCCGGCACAACGCCGCCGTAAAGTGTATGTATGTCGATCTGGGAGGAGATCACGTTTGAAAGAACGTCTCTCCCGTTTACCACTACAGAAGCGGCTGTCTCATCACAGCTCGATTCTATAGCCAAAATAGTGATGTCTTTATCCATTGTATCCTTCATTCTTCCGTAAACTGCAGTTCTATGCTCTTTCCGTCCTTGCCGGGAGCCGCCGCCGGGAATGTTTTCCAGACAACGGGCATGAAATCCTCGGGATGCATCAGTGACGGACTGTAGTGGGTGAGCCACATCTTGGCCGGCTTCGCCTTTTTCGCGATCTGAGCCGCCTCGGCGAAAGTCATGTGCTTGTGCTCCCTGGCTTTCACTGTTTTGTCCTCTTCCCCGTACATTCCTTCGCAGATGAACAGATCCGCGCCTTCCGCGGCCTTTATTGCACCCTCGCAAGGTCTTGTATCCGTGCAGTAGCCGACCTTGAGGCCTTTTCTTGAAGGGCCCAGGACCATGTCCGGAGTAAGAATGCCATTCTCTGTCTCAATGACTTCACCCTTCTGCAGCCTGTTCCAATAAGGCTTCGGAATATCCAGCGCCATCGCGCGGGCGACATCGAACTTGCCGGTTCGGTCCAGTGTCATCGCGTAACAGTAGCAGGTCACATTGTGGTTCACTCGATACGCGTGAATGGTGAAATCCTTGTCGCCGGGAAGTTTAAAGGACTCCTCCGGCTCCCTGATCTCCCTAAACTGAATTTCAAAGGGAAGCTCCGGAGCGATGACCCGCAGTGAATTCACCACTTTCTCAAGACCTTTGGGTCCCGCCACCAGAAGAGGTTCTGTTCTCTCGGCATTGCCCATGGTCAGAAGAAGCCCGGGCAGTCCGCTGATATGGTCCGCGTGATAGTGGGTAAAAAGGATCAGGTCAATGGGCTTGGGGCTCCATCCCTTGCGCCTGAGCGCCACCTGGGTTCCCTCGCCGCAGTCGATCAGGATGCTCCTGCCGTTGTAGCGGACCATCAGTGATGTCAGAAAGCGGTAAGGAAGGGGCATCATCCCGCCCGATCCAAGAAGACAAACATCAATCATATATACCTCATTTATTATCTTCGCCACATAATGAGGGCGTCCTCCACCGGCTTATCATAAAAGTCGGCTCTGATCCCCTCTGTGTGAAATCCGAATTTCTTGTACAGCGCGATCGCCGGACGGTTCCCCGCCCTGACCTCCAAAGTAAACGCTGTCATTCCTTCCTGCAGGGACCTCTCCAGCGCAGTGCCGAGCATTTTCGCGGCTACGCCCATTCCCTGCCAGTCGGGGTGAACCGCCACGTTCGTGATCTCACCCTCCCCGACAATATCTCTTACGCCGCACTCGCCGATGATCCTGGCCGTGCCGTCTTCCTCCGTCACCTCCGCCACATAATAATGGGCGTAAGGCAGCAGAAGCGTTGCCGAAAATACCTCCGCGGACCACGGCTCCGAAAAGCACGCCCGCTCCACCTCCAGCACCCGGCTGATATCCTCCCGCGTCATTCGGCGGATCACAATTTTCTCAATTTTCCGCATTATACGAACACCTTGTAGTTGCGCTTGTCGCCGCGCTCACGCTCCGCCTGGGGGACCCTGAGGTACTCCGGCCTGAAATCGTCCGCGGAAACCAGCACCGCCTCTCCTTTTTCCTCAAAGAGCTGCGCAGCCCTGACAGCCGTAGAGGCCGCTCTCTGCCTGTTCAAATGCGCGGGTGCCAAAAGATAGGGCACTTCCATTGTCTCTGTCAGTGCCTTCTCGCTCACCGGCACGCCGTCTCCTACAAAGATCACCTCTCTGCCAAGAGCATTAAGTTCCTTCACAATGTCAGCCAGCGCCACAACGCACTGCGGGCGCAGCGCCTTGAGGCCGTCTCTGTTTTCATAAATTCCCGTATAGACCTGCTGCCTTCTCGCATCCATCAGCGGGCAGATCAGGCGGTCCGTCCCGTACAGGTTGCAAGCCAGCGAATCCACTGTCGGAACCGGCAGCACCGGCTTATCAAGCGCAAGTCCCAGCCCCTTCACTGTTGCCGCTCCGATCCTGAGTCCCGTAAAAGACCCGGGGCCGGAAGTTACGGCGATAAAGTCGATCGACGACAGATCCAGATCCACCATTCCGCTCATCTCGCTGAGCATAGGGACCAGGCTCTGGGAATGCTTTTTCTTATACTGAACACTGTACTCCGCTGTAAGGGTTCCGTCCTCCAACAGAGCACATCCGGCCACAGGGCCGGAAGCTTCTATTGCCAGAATTCTCATTTATATTTCTTCCTTGTGATGAATTAATTATGCAGGCCTGACCACTGAGATCTTGCGGTAATCCATGCCTTTTTCCAGATCTTTCTCGATCACGATATAGATCGTCTCCTCCGGCAGGATCTCCTCGATCCTGCCCGCCCACTCGATCAGGCAGACTCCATCACCGTAGATATAGTCGTCGAAACCGACCTCTTCCATCTCCTCGGGTTCCTCGATCCTGTAGACATCAAAATGATACAGAGGAAGCCTTCCCTCCTCATAGATCTGCAGAATCGTAAAGGTGGGCGAACTCACGGGCTCCTCTATTCCCAGGCCCTCCGCGAATCCCTTCGTGAAGACAGTTTTACCCACGCCAAGATCGCCGATCAGGGCATAGACCTGCCCCGGTTCAGCGTTCTGAGCCATTTCATATGCAAGTTTTGCTGTGTCCTCCATACAGGAGGTTTCCATTACTGTTTTTTTCATAGCCGTATCCATAGTACACATTATTCCACAATTGTCGCATGAAAACAAGCAATGACTCGCTTAAGGAGTATGCCGGTTGGCAAATACAGTTCTCCATCTTTGGGACACAAAGCGGGCGCCTCCCTTGCTGATTGATTACAGCAAGATGCGGCGCCCGCTCGTTTATCCGACTATTATTCCGCTGCTCTTCTCTTCCTTGCGCGCCTTACACATTACTGCGAAACCCTCACGCTCTCCTGCGCGCTCGCGCCGTACTTGATGATCGGACTGATCTTCTTGTAGATCAGCATAGTCAGCGCTGAGATGCCGATTCCCTTGATGAGATTGAGCGGAGCCACCATCATGATCACAAAGGTGGTGATATTGGTGACTGCAGGATTGATTGCCGCGCCCATACCGAGGATGGCGTCCAAAGGCATACCGAACAGCCTAGAAAATGTAGGCAGCAGGTAAACTGCATTGAACCATGTCCCGAAGATGGTCATTACGATCGTACCGACCGCGCAGCCGATCAAGGCACTGCGCTTGGACTTATTAAACCTGTAAATCACAGATGCGGGAAGTACCAGCATGCAGCCGATCAGGTAGTTGGCAAGGTCTCCTACGAAAGCAGTGGAGGTGGACTTGATCATCAGTTTGACGACCTGCTTGACAAATTCTACCAGGACGCCCGCCACAGGGCCGAACGCAAATCCCGCGATCAGAGCCGGGAGCTCGCTGAAGTCCAGTTTATAGAAACTGGGTGCGATCGGCAGCGCGAAGTCGAAGCAGTACAGGATCCCGGAGATCGCTCCGAACATACCGATCATGACGATCTTTCTGGTGGCCAGGACTCTGTCCTTGTCGCCGTTTTTGCGCTTCGCTGCTTTCTCAACTCCATAAGCGATCAGCGTGATCGCAAGCACTGTGACCAGGCACACGCCTACGAAGCTTGCATTTTCCTTGACTGCAGTAAAGAATCCGTTCATTTCTTTTTCCTCCTTAAATGACTGTAATTCTTCTTCAAACTTCTTTGGCAATGTGTATGGCTGCAAAAAAGCCCCGGGCGCATACGCGCTCGGGGCCAATACATCCGACAACAACAGAAAATGGACGCAGTCCATTATCTGTTCAAAACCAGAAGTTTGTTCTTCCATCCAGACTATACTGTTGGTCCCGGAGTTTCACCGAGTCAGCCGCCGAAGCGGGTCGCGGACTTTACCGCCAGTAGGGAATTTCACCCTGCCCCGAAAAACATCGTGGTTATTCAGTTACTGAAGGTCTTATGCTGTCCTTCAAAGCAATTTACATTATATATCCCTGTTCGGGATATGTAAATCAAAATCATCCGACGCGGAACATGAATTTGCGCTTATCCTCGTCTGTATCGATCTTCTCAATGTGGGCGCCGATCTTGCGGAGTTTCTCCGGGAAGTCCTCGTAGCCTCTTTCAATGAACTTGATATCGAAGATCTCGCTGTAATCGTCAGCGGCCAGGGCTGCGATCACGAGCGCTGCGCCTGCTCTCAGATCAGGGGAGCTCAGATGCGCGCCGGTATACTGCTCTACGCCGTCGATGATCGCGGTGTTTCCTTCCACCGTGATGTTCGCGCCCATCTTGGTCAGCTCATCCACATATTTGAACCGGTTCTCGAAGATGCTCTCGGTTACAATGCTGATTCCTCTGCAAAGTCCCAGAACACACGTGATCTGAGGCTGCATGTCGGTGGGGAAACCGGGGTACGGCAATGTTTTGACATTGGTGCGGCCGAGCCTTCTGGTGGCGACCACGCGGACCATATCATCCGATTCCTCGATCTGACAGCCAATTTCAAGGAGCTTGGCTGTGATCGATTCCAGATGCTTGGGAATGACGTTCTTGATCGTTACGTCCCCTCTGGTAGCTGCAGCGGCGAACATAAAAGTTCCTGCCTCGATCTGATCCGGGATGATGGAATAGTTCGTTCCATGGAGTGCGCTGACACCCTTGATACGGATCACATCCGTTCCCGCGCCCTTGATCCTTGCGCCCATACTGTTGAGGAAGTTCGCAAGATCAACGACATGGGGCTCCTTTGCAGCGTTTTCAATTGTTGTATTGCCCTCCGCCATGACTGCCGCCATGATTATGTTGATGGTAGCGCCGACGGAAACAACGTCCATATAGATGTGCGATCCGACAAGTCTGTCCGCCCTCGCGGCAACTCTGCCGGAAGCCAGCCTGACCGATGCCCCGAGCGCACGGAAACCTTTGATGTGCTGGTCAATGGGACGAAGTCCGATGTTGCAGCCGCCCGGAAGCGCCACGTCCGCCTTCCTGTACTTGCCGAGAAGGGAACCGATCAGATAATAGGATCCCCTGATCTTTCTGACATACTCATTGTCGACCGGCGTGTCCTTACTGATGCCTGACCCGTTGATCCGGAATGTATGGCGGTCCACCTTCTCCACGTATCCTCCGATCACTTCGATCGTCTTGAGGATCGCCCTGATATCGCTGACATCCGGCACGTTTTCCACTGTCACAGTCTCATTCGTCATGATCGATGCCGCGAGAATCGCGAGAGCCGCGTTCTTGGCTCCGGCAATCTCTACTTCTCCGGACAGAGAATTTCCGCCTTTTACTATATAATGTTCCATACCGTCCCTCGTTGTAATCGCTTTTTAGGTCGATCTCAGTTATGTTTTCCCAAGGTTTTCCTGCTGCGGGAGCTGTTCCCGCCTCTCCCGCCTGCGGCCTTGGATCCCGGCGATACCGCCTTCCTGCGGACTGAGTAGCCGAACTTTCCGATCTTCTCCCCCAGGGCAAAATATTCACCGTGGGAGTAGGCGATCAGGTCAGCCTTCTCCAGTTCCAGCCTTCCGCTCTCGTCGAGATATTGTGCTTCCACGCTCACATTCACAACTTCCGCAATGAACATGTCGTGGCTGCCGAGCCTTAGGATCTGCTTCACTATGCACTCGAGGACCACAGGACTCTGGGCCACTCCGGGCGCTCCGATCTTCTCAGATTCCAAAGGCGTCAGCTTCATTTCTCTGAACTTATCAGTATTCCGTCCCGATCTGACGCCGCAGAAATCAGTTGCTTCCGCAAGCTGACGAGTCGTAAGACTGATCGTAAATTCGCCTGTCTCTTCAATGATATGGTGGGAAAAGCGCTCCTTACGGATCGACACAGACACCATGACGGGATCGCTGCAGACCGTACCGGCCCAGGCAGCTGTCATGAGATTATCTTTCCCTTCCTTATCCCTGCACCCGATCAGTACAGCCGGCACCGGATAGAGCATATTCGAAGCTCTCCAGTTCTGCCTGACTCCGGGCTCTGCCGCTCTTTTCCTTGCGGGAGCGGCCTTATCTGCTTCGCGCCTCAATGCAGTATCCCTGTCAGAAGCGCTATCAGCCCTGCTCCCTCAAGGACCTGGATCACCATAACTGCAATGAGGAGGCCAAAAGAGACCTTCTGCATGGTGGACTGGGCCTTGTCCGGCTCGGACTGCTTCTGAATAATCTCGAGCTTCTCGTTCAGCGCCTGTGTCTGACCGGCGAGCTCTGCGATCATGGACGCCTGCACATTTCTGTAGACGCGCACGTTGTCTCTGTGACTGAAGTCATTGGCCTCCTGGAAGAGATCACGGGTTTCTCCGGAGGATTCCCGGATAGAACCGATGATCTGCTCTCTTGCGTCGTTGATGGACGCCTGCATCTCGGCCCGGAAAGCTTTGTGGTCCCACTCCTCGAGTTCCGCCAGTTTGTCTGAGATCTGACGGTTGTTGTCTTCAATCAGTGTCCTGATGCCTTCCGTAGTATTTCTGTTCATGAACTGGAGCTTCTGGACCAGTTCGTTGTTCTTCTCATATAATGTCCGAAGCTCAGCAAGGACCTGTGTGTAGTCCTCTACCTCGGCCTTGAGGCGGTCAGTCTGGGCCGCTTCCGCCGCGCCATTAGCCCTGATCATCTCGTCGGGATTGCTCAGGTCGACCTTCGGAACTGTATTGCTGTAATTCCATACAGAGGTTGAATCTTTCATTCTCACCCTCATTCCCGGGCATTGGCTGCCCGATCTATGTGAAATTTCTATTGTCTTTTTAGGAAACTCGTCCTACCAATAATATCATTATCCGAATCCATTTACAATCGTTTCGGAGCTCTCAGAGCCCGCCGCGGATATTGTGAGACTTCGGATGAAATTCGCATAATTTTCTGATTTTTCCAAATAAACAGACTATATATCAGCCTCGCCGTTTTGTAAAGAGCGCCGTTCGAACAGCCTGCGTGCCCTCTCTGCCGCGCCTGCGAGCATACCTGCCCGAGCCCTCAAAAGGTCCGGGATCTGCAGAGGCGACTCCTCCGCTTTGGATCCCACATAAAGCGGAAATACGCCTTTCGGGCCGTCCTCCCGGATCTCCATGTAGAATTCCTCCGGAAGCGTCAGCTTGGTGACGCTCATTCCGAGTTCCTCTTTCTCCATCTGCTCTATTTCCGCCTGGAAGCAGAGCATCCTGCCTCTTTCCAGAGCTGCCGCCCGCTGCGGGTCTTCCTTCTTATCCTTGCTCTCCGGCTGCCTGATGCCCTTGAGCCCGTATTTGTACCGGAAATACTCCATATTTCCTGTCTCAAGCTGCTCATAGAAACTGTTCGCCGGAGTGCTCTCCATCTCCCTGCATTTGGCTGCAGGCTCACATACATTCTTAAAGCCCGCGATAAGTCCTCTGTACCCGAGATCCAGATCCTCCAGCCTTGTATAAAAGCGCTCGTCGAGGATCCCCGTCACCTCCAGGTATTCCATTCTGTAGATCGCGGCGTCCATCTGCGCGGCTGTGATCCCGGTCTTCCGGGAACAGCTTGCAGCGCTCCTTCCCGCGCCGCGGATGACAGGTTCGGCGCTCAGATCCAGAAGCCATCCCGCTCCGCTTATGCGGGGAGGCTCTTCTGCCGTCAATATTTTGGCCTGGGCGCTCAGAAGATCCGGGTCATTGTCAAGGGCTGCGCACAGCTTCTCGACGCAGTGTTTCCCGGCAACGAGGCCCGGCGAGAGCGTCATCACATACGGTGTCTGCGTGATGTGAAATCCGGTGTTCACTGCGTGGGCCCGTCCCGGGTTCATCCCCAGGTCAAAAAAGCGCACGCCCGGGAACTTCTCCCTGGTCTTTCCAAGTATCTCCGGATCTGCCGTGCAGTCCATCACGATGATCCGCGGAACCAAAGTGCCTGACAGCACCGACCGAAGGCATCTCTCCAGTTTGTCGGCATCCCTTCGGACAGGGATGATAAGTGTAACTTTATCGCTCATTATAATAACAATGCCTCAAACCACTGTGATAAAAGAGGGGTCCCACACAATGAGATATCCCAGTTCCCGGACTCTCGAGCAGAAAAGGATGCTCCTTCTTCTGAGCTCCTGCGGATCCTTCTGCCAGTCGACGTAAGGCTCACTCTCCGGCTTTTCCACAATTTCTTCGTATAGCTTCTGCAGATCCGGCCTCACCTTCATGCATCTGGCATCCACAGCGAAAGCGTTCTGCACAGTCAGCGCCCTGCTCATAGGGCCGCCTTCCGCTTCGTCCCAGCCCTCATACATCACTCTGCCCTGGGGGTCAAACATGCCGCCCACGACCTTGTGCGTGCGGCTCAGGACTCTCCCTCCGAGAATGCCCACATCGCTGCGGCAGGCAAAGATATTGGGGCTGTATTTGATCCTGTAGATCCCTTTCCGGCCTGTATAGCTCACCACGGCCCTGATCGAGCGCACCCTGAAATAGTCCTCGAGGGCCGCTTTCTCCGCCGCCGCCTCCGCGTCCGGCTCCCGTCCGGCCATCTTCGATTCCTCCGAAGCGCTGCTTCTGTGGTAAAGGATCATGGGAACATGGCGCACCGCGGATTTGGGCGCCCGCAGTACCAGGTCATAGGTCAGCGCGCCGTCAAAGGAATCCCTGAGGCGAAGCGCCAGGAACAGCTCTCTCCGGATCACCAGGAGCCTCTGCATATAATTGTTGGACAGCAGGTAGTCCTTGTTGAAATCCGGCTTTCTGTTGGGCCGGTCAAATCTTCTTCCGGCGGCATCACAGTGATCCTCATCTGTGTAGAGGATCTCGGCGCCGGTCCTCATTATGCAGAGGAACACTTCGTATAGAGCGTCTTTCGTGAGCAGATCGCCCACATCCACTGTACACAAGTAATTTCCTTCTGCGAGATGCGCGGCGTCATTGATCAGCGACGCGTCCCCCCTGTTTCCGGGTACGCTGTAATAGCGGATTCTCTCATCGCGGTAGTGGTCCAGCGTATCCCTGACGCCGGAACTCAGGCTCGTATCCGCGATGATCAGTTCATAGCCGCCGTAGGTCTGGGACAGAATAGAGATCAGCGTCTGTTCAAAATAGCGGATCACAGGCTCGTAAGTCGTGACGATCACGCTTATGAGCGGCACGTGGTGCACCTTCAGCACAGAGGCGGATGCGCCAAGCGCGTCTTCAGGCTTTTCGCCGCCTTTGATGCGGTCCCAGACAGCCCTCTGGTTGAGAAGTACCGACGCTTCGGGCTCCTGATACACATATTTCTGACGGGGAGTCTTCTCCTGCTTCTTGTCATTTGTGCGCAGGGCAAACCTTTTAGGGGAGTCCTCGCTCCCCTTGGGCAGTCTGATTTTTGACCGGGCACTATTAAGTTTTTTCCCGAATTCGCTCCAAACTGACACTTTCCGTTCCCTCATTATTTGACGGCCGTGTTCTCGAGATTGATCTTAAACTTCGGCTCTCTGGCATCCTGAGTCAGATACCTGTGGTAATACGGGTCGTTTCGTGAAATTTCCGGATGAAGCTCGAACAGCCGCTTCATCTCGGCCGGCTTCCGGAGCTGCCTCTCCTCCTTGGTCTTGCTGTTCTCCGGCGAGTAGGACTCGTAATAGAACAGGTACATATTATTGCGGACAACGTTGTAGTAGCCCTTCTCAAAGATCCTCCAGCAGAAATCAATGTCTCCGCCATAGGCCGGGAAATTCTTCTCATCGAAGCCGCCCACTTCCGCGAACAGTTCTCTTCTCACCATAATGCATGCGCCGCTCATCGCGAGCATGTTGCGCACGCCCTTGTTGAAGTCAAAATAGTAAGACTCGTCATTTCTGCAGTACTGCAGCTTATATACAATTCCGCTCTCCACGGAAGTAATGCCCGCGTGCTGAATGATATTCGAGCTGGGATACAGCAGTTTCATGCTCACCGCGCCAACATAGGGAAGCTTGGCCTTCTCGGAGAGATGGGACAGCCAGCCCGTCTTCTGTACAACAATGTCATCGTGCACGAACAACAGCATCTCGCCGTTGGCATACTGCGCGCCGAGGTTATAGAAAGCGGGCATATTAAAGCCCATTCTCTTGAAGATATACAGGCACCTTCCCTCTTCATTGATCTCTGAGACCAGCTCTCTCACCTTCCTGCGGTTTACCTCGTTGGAACCGTTATCCACGATGATGATCTCATGAGGGATCGATGTGTGCTTCTCAATGGAGCGGATGCAGCGCGCCAGCATTTCCGGGTTGTCCTTACTGGGTATGATGATGCTGATCAGTCTTGTGTACGCGGAATCCGCGTTGTACCTTCCGGTCAGCGAATCCTTGATCAGATTTCCGTTCCACAGTTCCACTCTGTGGCGGCCGTGGTAGAGCACCTCCGGTACGTGTCCGATCGGGAACTCGTTCCACTTGCTCTGAGGTCTCTTTGTGTATCCTCCGTCAGCCTGCGCCAGTTTGAGGCAGAGCGTGCCGTAGATCCAGGCTCTGACCGGACCGTCGTCCTCATTATTCCGCGCCCTCTCTTCGTCCAGACTGTCCTCCCGCAGCGAAGCTGCGCTCTCGAAGGCCGAGGTCTTTCTCTGTCCGGGATTGATCATAGCAAAAGCCGACGAGCGGAACGCGATCACATTGCCGAAATAAAAGGTCGACAGGAAAGTGTCCGGCGCCCATTCCGACTTAAACCAGGGATCCAGATGGACTCCGTCCTCCGCGACCCTGTCTTCGTCTCCATAGAGCAGGTTGATCTCCGGATGCGCGGCAAAATAGTCCTTCACCAGCACCTCTGCGAATTCATCGGGCTCTCCGTCGTCGTCACAGGCAATAATGATATCCGCTGCCTCGTGTTCCTCCGCGAGCAGATGATTCTTAAGATGAGAATAGCGCACTATTTCCGCCGTGAGTTTCTCCCCTTCTGTATGGTCTTCCCCTCTGATCTTTTCAGCAAGGGCCTCTTTATGGGCAAGATACCAGTCGTTATATGTTCTGATTGCCATGTGCAGCGCACTCCTCTCTTCACCGTAATACACGGCTCTGTCTGAATCGTATAGTCTTATACAGATTAACTTTAGCATTTTTTGCATATGAAAACAATGTTTTCGAGAAGAGGCGCTTGTACATCGTCTACAGCAAAGACAATCCTCCATTTGGAACTATAGGATAGATTGACAACTAACCTCAAACTTCGTAATATTAATATTAGGTAGAAATGCCTAAAACAGGTTTATTTCTAGAGGATGATTTGGCAGATTTCCGCAAATTATTGTCTATGATGAGCGGAGATTTTACAAAGATTCCGGCAACATGCAGTAACAATGTGTACCCGCTGTGCAAGGGGGCCGGCAGGTGCACGCAACCGCTTGCGATGGAGCGCCGCAGGCAGGACTGATCAGGCGCGCTCCGGAATGGAGAGAAACTATGTATCTGGATGATTACAAACGCTGGTCCGAATTTGACCTTCAGGATCCCGACCTGAATGCCGAGCTTAAGAGCATCGAAGGCGATGACGAAGCTATTAAAGACCGCTTCGCGATCGCGCTCGCATTTGGTACTGCGGGACTGCGCGGAACCCTCGGTGCAGGCACAAACCGCATGAACATCTGGGTAGTCCGCCAGGCTACACAGGGCGTGGCCAGCTGGGTACTCACACAGGGCGGCACACAGACCGTAGCGATCAGTTATGACAGCCGTCTCAAGGGCTGGAATTTCGCTCGTGACGCTGCAGGCGTTCTGGCAGCAAACGGCATCAATGTCCGCATCTATGACGAGCTCATGCCCGTTCCCGCGCTGAGTTTCGCTACCCGTTACTACAACTGCAACGCCGGTATCATGATCACTGCATCCCACAACCCAGCGAAGTATAATGGTTTCAAGGCTTACGGCCCCGACGGATGCCAGATGACAGACGACGCGGCAGCAATCGTTTATGACGCGATCCAGAAGACAGACGTTCTGACAGGCGCTAAATACATGTCCTTCGCAGAAGGCGTTGAGAAGGGCCTCATCAAGTTTGTCGGTGATGACTGCAAGGAAGCTCTCTATGAAGCGATCGAAGCCCGTCAGGTACGTCCGGGTCTCTGCAAGACCGCAGGCCTCAAGCTGGTCTACTCTCCTCTGAACGGCACCGGCCTCGTTCCCGTTACCCGCGTCCTGAAAGATATGGGTATCACCGATATCACCATCGTCAAGGAGCAGGAGTATCCTAACGGCTACTTCACAACCTGCCCTTATCCGAACCCCGAGATCTTTGAGGCTCTCCGCAAGGGTCTTGAGCTGGCCAAGGAAGTCGGCGCTGACCTGATGCTCGCTACCGACCCCGATGCAGACCGTGTAGGTATCGCTATGAAGTGCCCGGACGGCTCCTATGAGCTGGTTTCCGGTAACGAGATGGGCGTCCTTCTTCTGGACTACATCTGCGCAGGCCGCATCGAGAAGGGCACAATGCCCAAGAACCCCGTCGCTGTTATGTCCATCGTTTCCACTCCTCTGGCAGCAAAGGTTGCTGAGCACTACGGCGTA
>DJXS01000047.1 GCA_002448395.1 Lachnospiraceae bacterium UBA6998
AGTTTAGCACTCAACCAGGGCTAACCGCCTACCGAATATGGCAGCGCCTTGAATCTATTATACAGAACATATGTTCTAAAATCAAGGCGCTTGACCCAATAAGTCATTTATGGACGGTTGGGGACGGTTGGGGACAAACTACCCCAGAGGTCGGTTTAATTTCGGCCGAAAATTAAGTATTATTATCTTAAGCACTACTTCGACAATATATGCACCTGTACTTCGATTATTCGGGCTGGCGGACTTGTTATGTACAAGCCACCCCAGAGGTCGAGAGAGGTCGATTGCACAGTTTCACTATTTTGAAAGGGACCACGAAATGAAACAGTACATAGTTGATGCATTTACAGATAAACCATTTTCCGGTAATCCGGCAGCGGTCTGCGTGATGGAAAAGTGGCCTTCCGAAGAATCTATGATGAAGCTGGCCATGGAGAACAATCTGTCGGAAACGGCTTTTATTGTGAAAGAGAGTGCGGGATATCATCTGCGGTGGTTTACGCCGGGGACGGAAGTCGAGCTGTGCGGCCATGCCACGCTGGCGTCTGCTTTTGTGGTCTTGAACTATTATGAACCGGGGAGTGATGTGGTTCAGTTCAATACTTTGAGCGGGGTACTGACCGTGAAGAGGAAGGGATCTCTTTATGAGATGGATTTCCCGACTTATGAGCTGAAGGAAATTCCAGTGACAGATGTGATGGAGCAAGCTTTTGGCGTGCGGCCTGTCAAGGCAGTGCTTGGGCTGGACCTGGTGTGCGTATTTGAAACGGAAGAACAGGTCCGGTCAATGCAGCCGGATCAGGAACTCCTGAAATGCATTGAAGGTCGTATCCAGAATGCAACGGCAAAGGGCAAAGAGACTGACTGCGTATCGAGGAGCTTCTGTCCAAAGCTTTCTATAGCGGAAGACCCGGTCTGCGGATCGGCGCACTGCCAGATAGCGGATTATTGGGCGCGAGAGATGAATAAGAAACAGATTTTTGCCTGCCAGGCGTCCAAACGCGGGGGATATCTGCGCTGTCTGATGAAAGAGAACGGCAGGATATCCATTAGCGGCGAAGCGGTGCTTGTGGCAGTCTCAGAGATTGTGGCGGAGCTGTAGGAGAGTGATATGAAAACATATATCATAACCGAAAGGATAAACGACTTCTGAAGGATAACCGACCTCTGACCTCTGGTGACCTCTGGGGTAGTTTGTCCCCAGGTGTGGAAAAATCCCCATCTGGGGACAAACTACCCCAGAGGTCGAGGTTACAGAGGTCGAGGCTAAGGGCGGCCGCTATGAAAGGAGTGAACTATGGAGTTTAAATTTGATGAAGCAAAGACATGGCTTGAGGACGAGAACGGGAAGCAGGTCGCTGTTTTGGACCACCCGGAAGTCAGGCCGGGCGTAGTGAACCTGGTGCATACGGAAGTGGATCCTTCGCTGGGCGGACAGGGAATTGCGGGGAAGATCACACAGGCAGTGGCAGACAGCCTTCGGGAAAAGGGGCTGAAAGCCGAGTTATCCTGCTCCTATTCTATTAAATGGTTCGCGAAGCATCCGGAATATGCGGATGTGCTGGCAGATCCTGACACGGAAAAACAGAAGGCGGAGATGCTGGCCGGCCCTGCGTGCGGTCTGAGGAGATGACAAAAGAGGTCGAGGTCGAAGCCTTTGAGAAAGAGAACCGACATGAAAAAACTATTTACTGCTATTAGAGCATCGAACCTTGAAATGGTCAGGCAGGTTATTGAGAAGAAACCGGCACTGGTCAATTGTGTGGCAAAGCAGCCGCCTAAGAAGGACGACGGGCAGTCGCCTTTGCAGGTTGCCCTCAAAACGGGGAATATCGCTATTGCCAATTATTTGCTGGATATGGGAGCGGATGTAAATTTTATAGAAGATGAGTCCTGCTGCAACGCCTGGAGAACACCGGTACTACATGACGCAATTAACTGCGCTGTGATGTGCTGCAGGTGGAATACAAATAATGAATATATGGGATTCCGTGTCTACTCAACAAAAGAGAGAGCTGTTGAAGCTCTCAATGTTTTGAAAAGGATGCTTGATATGGGAGCGGATGTGAATGCATTGGATTCATATGGAAATTCCGGCATGAATCGATTTGCTCTTCAGGCAAAACAGATACTGCCATCATACAATTACGTAGAGCATCGTGAAGGGACAGATCGGGTTTTTACTGAGGAACTACACGAAGATCTCAGGAATGTTCTGCAGGCGCTGAAAGATGCCGGAGGAGATGAAGAATATAGGGCACCAAATCTGGGATATTCCGTCAGGAAGTTCTGCAGCGAAGGATCTATTTCAATTTTGTTTGATGAAGTGTTTGGGTGAGGGGATGCGACCTCGACCTCTGGGGTAGTTTGTCCCCAAGTGGGGACAAACTACCCCAGAGGTCAGGAGGTCCAGGACAAACTACCCCAGAGGTCAGGAGATCCAGCGATGATCAGGAATTTCATCTCAGAACGTGAAAAACACCGCTATTACAACAGCCTCAGTGAAGAGCAGAAGTACGACGCTTTCTGCGACATCCTGTTTGATTCGGAACACGTCGTGTTCCTCGGCGGAGCTGGCGTTTCAACGGAAAGCGGCATCCCGGACTTCAGGAGCAGGAACGGGCTGTATAAAAAGAGAGCGAAATCATTCGGCCGGTATAAGCCCGAGTATCTTCTGAGCAGCGAATGTCTCAGAACCCAGCCCGAGCTATTTTTTGACTACTACAGGAAAAACTTGGACGCAAGAAAAGCGGAACCAAACGCGGCGCACTTCAAGCTGGCGGAGATGGAGAAGTCCGGCAGGCTGGAGGGAGTGATCACGCAAAATATCGATGGCCTGCATCAGAAAGCGGGCAGTCGGAATGTGCAGGAAATCCATGGAACGATATGGATAAACCACTGCGTCTCCTGCCATGAGCAGTATGATGTGAATTTCATTTTTGACAGCAAGGATCCGGTGCCGCGATGCCCGAAATGCGGCAAGGTCGTGCGGCCGGACGTCACGCTGTATGGCGAGTATCTCCCGCAGCCGGCATATTCGAATGCGATTGGGCTGATCAACGCAGCGGACTGCCTGATCATAGGAGGCACGTCGCTGGAGGTTGGATCGGCAGCACAGCTGGCGCATATGTTTCATGGCGGGCACCTCGTGATCATCAACAAGGGCAAAACAAAGATGGAAGGCGCAGCGGACCTGGTGTTCCATGACAGCATCGGCAAGGTTCTTGGGAAGATCGGATGAGGCGACCTCGACCTCTGGGGTACTTTGTCCCCAGGTGTGGAAAAATCCCCATCTGGGGACAAAGTACCCCAGAGGTCGTTTTCGAGACTGGAAGGCAAAACATGAATACAGACAAGTATCTCTCGATGACAGACGCATATCTAAAAAAGACCAGTAAAGGGGAGATCCCTGAAAAGATCACGCTGGATCTGCGGTTCTGCATGGATGAACAGCAGGATAGACTGCAAAAAAGAGGCCTCACGATGAGTGAGGAGTATGTTTTTGACGCTGCTGCGGTTACAGGCGCGATAGAGGCTTCACCGAAGAACAATCGGACGCCTTTTCGGGGGGTGACAGCTTATAGGGAAACTGTGCGGATCAGGGATTTTTATCGCGGCGAGAAGAGAATCCTGCATCACCGGGATCCGGTTGGTTTCTATGCGACGATCGTGGACCGGGAGGGCAGCAGGGATGTGGCAGTCAATTGTCCGAATTGCGGAAATGCCACGATGGCGTCCAGACTGGAAGAAGGGTGCCCTTTCTGCGGCACACATTTTTCCATGAGTGAGCTCTATCCGCGCATTTCATCCTGTTATTGCACGAACGACATTGTTGAGCGGTTTGGCTTTGACGAAAGGATGAAGCGGATGTTCACGAGAGCCGCGATCGTCTTTTTTCTGGTCTTCCTTGTGCTGGCCATTGTACTTGGCAGAAACAATCAGGAACTGCCTCTGTGGGGCGCGGCTCTGTACTATGTTTTTCTGGCAGGCCTGTCAGCGGTGGTGATGACCTTCTTTACCTATATGGGTTATTCATTTTTCCTGATGGGGAAGTTGTTCCTTGAGCTCGGGAGTGTCCTCCCTATGTTGGGCGCAGCGGGATCTGCCAAAAAATTGCAGGCCAGGATGGAAAAGTACGATCCTTACTATTTTGGCAGGATATTTGAGGGGAAACTGGTCTCGCTCCTGCAGGCGGTCCTATACAGCGATGAACGTGAAAGCCTGAGTATTTATGAGGGGAAAGGAGATCTTTCCGCTTTTGATAATCTGATCGACTTGGACTACAGAGGTGCTTATAAACTGAAAGAATTCAAAGAGAGGGGCGGGCGCATCTCGATCCTTCTCGATGTGTTTACGGCAAATTGTTACGCGGATAGCCTGCCGGAGATCGGTGATGGCGGCCGCGTAAAGAGGAAAAACGAGAGGATCCTGGTCCGCATGGAGCGGAAGATCGGCGCTGTCACGGACCCGGGATTCAGCATCCACGCAGTTAACTGCGGAAATTGCGGAGGATCTTTCGATGCAATGCATGTGAGGGATTGTCCCTATTGCGGCAGGGAATACCACGCTGCGGAGGATGACTGGGTGATAACGGAGATCAGGAAAAAATAAAGGGGCTCTGGCGACCTC
>DJXS01000030.1:0-360 GCA_002448395.1 Lachnospiraceae bacterium UBA6998
AAAATTGGGGTCTTAGCTCAGCTGGGAGAGCACCTGCCTTACAAGCAGGGGGTCACAGGTTCGAGCCCTGTAGGCCCCAGTTATTTTCTAAAGTTTTAGCATTAAGATGTGAGAGCTTGCCGATGTGGCTCAATTGGCAGAGCAGCTGATTTGTAATCAGCAGGTTATCGGTTCGAGTCCGATCATCGGCTTTATATGGATGGGTTCCCGAGCGGCCAAAGGGGGCAGACTGTAAATCTGTTGTCAGTGACTTCGGTGGTTCGAATCCACCCCCATCCATTCAATGATCCGTTTCCGGATTGTTTTAAATACTGAGCGCTATGATAGGTGCTCTCGATGTCGCGGGGTGGAGCAGTCTGG
>DJXS01000030.1:439-660 GCA_002448395.1 Lachnospiraceae bacterium UBA6998
GGGCTCATAACCCGAAGGTCGTAGGTTCAAATCCTACTCCCGCTATTTCGCCCAGATAGCTCAGTTGGTAGAGCAGAGGACTGAAAATCCTCGTGTCACTGGTTCGATTCCGGTTCTGGGCATTACCAAGAACCGCCTTAAAGGCGGTTTATTTCATATAACAGCTAATTTAATATGTGCGGGCGATTAGCTCAGTCGGTAGAGCACTTGACTTTTAATCA
>DJXS01000030.1:763-34936 GCA_002448395.1 Lachnospiraceae bacterium UBA6998
GTTCGATCCCCCCATCGCTCATCAAAAAGTCTCAATACCTTGAGGGATCAGGGTCTGAGGCTTTTTTCATTGTGAAAAGATCATCTGTAAGAATACGAGGCTAAAAGAAAAAGCCAAAAGAGTGTGATTCTGTAATATACTTACTATATCGGCCTGAGTATTCAGATTTACTAAAAAGCGCTGTTTTGACCCTGTAATACTGCAAACAGAGAATGTGTGGGAATATATATGAGCAAGGAATCGGCAAAAAAGAAACCTGTAGAGAAGAAAAAGACGGCAGTGAAGACAGCAGAGAAATGGGGACCCGGAAGATCCGGTGAGAGATTTCTGTTTGTTTGCATGCTGGCGCTGTTTGCCAGTGTGTGCGGGATCATTTTCCTGTTTACGAAGGCCTTTTTCCATTCGGACAGCGCATTTTACGTGCAGCTGGCGCTGGAACAGATGAGGAGCGGGAAACTCTTTCCTCCGGGGATGTGCTACAGCACGGTATTGTTTGTCAGATCTCCGAATCTGCTGCTGATCCCGATCCTTGCAATCGTAAAGGACTGGATGCTGGCAAGGGAGATCATGGTCGTTGTCATGTGGATCATTCTGATCCTTGCGACAATGTACTGCTTTATGCCGAAGAAGGACAGGAATCTTGCCGCTGCGGTGATTGCCTGCATGCTTCTGATGAACCCTTATCAGACGGCGGATGTCGCTAACGAGACGACGGACATGCTGTTTTTCCAGGGCGCGTATGTCACGATCTTCTTCGATATAGTCATGGCATTGGGCATCATGCACAGGATCATCCTTCTGGATGAAAAGGACAGTACGCGCTATAAAGCCTTTTTGGAAATTCTGCTGGCCGTGGTGCTGTTTTTCCCTCTTCTGGGAAGCATCAGACAGGACATGATCCTCACGCTTCCTTTGGCTGCGTCGATCCTGATCTTCTATTTCCTTGAATATGACCAGAAGCTCTCCAAGGTATTGAAGAGCAGGCGCTGTATGGTCACGGTAATTCTGATCCTGGTGGTCGTTGCCGCGGCATTCATCTGCTATCGCAGGCTGTCTGTAATGTATTGGAATGACAGCAAGGGCTCCTACCTGAAAATGGACAAGTATTCGGGCCTTTGGTATTCCATCGGACAGTTCGTGAACAACATGACCATGGTCTTCGGAAACGTGGAGGGAGCGGTTTTCCTATCCTTCCCCGGACTCTCGAAATTCGTGAATTACTTTGTCGCGCTGATCCTGGTGTATGTGATCCCGACGGTGGCGCTGGTCCGCTACAACAAGCACGGAAACAGATTTACAAGATTTCTGATCATTTACAGCTGGGTGAGCAATCTGCTGGTGGCGGGGGTCTTTATCGCTTGCAATCAGTGGGCGCCGAGATACCTTCTGTCGATCTACCTTGACGACGTTTTGCTGTTTGCAGTACTGCTCTCGGAGTATATGAAGAAGAGAGAGCGCCTGACCGCGGTCTGCGCAGGGCTCCTCATCGTGATGTACTGTGCATTTTGTCATGTATATTTCTGGGGACATTATAAGGATAAGATCGGCGTGGATCCCAGCGAAGAGCTGGTCAGTTTCCTCGACGAAAATGATCTGCATTACGGATACGCCTCTTTCTGGAACGCCAGTGTCAATTCTGTCCTGTCCAGCGGCAAAGTCATAGTCCTGCCTACCAGGGATTATGAGGCGGAGAACGGAAAGAGAAAGGCCTATAACCCCTCCGATTACAGGAGCTGGCTTGTCAACGAGAGATGGTATGATCCCGCGGCGCACCCCGGAAAGTGCTTCGTGCTTCTCAAAAACTTTGCAGAGGACGATGAGAAGAGCAGAGCGAAATGGATCGAAGATCACGGAGAGGATCCGGAGAATCCCTGGGTCGATCCTACTCCGCCGGAGGACATCTGTGAGGAGTTCTATACTTTGAACCCGCAGAAGCTGGAGTGCGGAGATTACACGATCCTTGTCTTTGAAGATAATGAGGAGTTGAGGGCGCTTGGAGACGAGATTAAGGGAGCCAAATAAAGAGCGGAGGAGCATCATCTTTTCCCGGCGCCTGTGGGATCCGCTGTTGGCTGCGTTTGTGACCGCTGTGATCTTCTGGACGGTCATGCTGCCGGGAGAGTATGTGCCCTTTGGGATCAATACCCCTGCGGTGACAGACGCCAAACTGCAGTATCTGGACCTCTTCGCTTACTACAGGGACGTGCTGACGGGTCAAAACAGTGCCGTATACACTTTTTCAAACACGCTGGGGGGCGGCGCGGCAGCGATCTGGGCCTATTATCTGGCCTCGCCCTTCAACCTGTTGGTGCTGCTGTTCCCGAAGGATCAGATGAACCTCTTTCTGGAAGTTCTGATCACGGCTAAGCTCAGCGCGGCGTCCGCGTCTTTTTCGTGGTTTATCGGGCGCAGGTTTAAGCAGAAGGTTTCCCGGGATATGACGCTCCTTTTGTCTGCTGCTTACGGCCTGATGCAGTATATGCTGGCACAGGGGAGCAATGTGATGTGGCTTGACGGCGTCATATTGCTCCCTTTTATTGTCATGGGTATTCACAGTGCGGTGTATTCGCGAAGTTTTGCCCTGGCGGAACTTGCGTTGCCCGCAGCGGCGTCCGTTCTTGCGAACTGGTATACCGGAGGGATCAATTACCTGTTCGGCGCTGTGTGGTTTTTATATGAGATGCTGAGAGAAAAACGACCCGCGAAGAATGGCAGTCTCCGGACAGGAAAATCCGCTCACCGCATCGGCAGATACTGCCTCGGGATGGGCACGGGACTGCTGCTTGCGGCGGTACTCTTTGTCCCCAATGTGATCGCGCTCCGTCAGGGGAAAGCCGGAAGCTGGAACCCGATGGATTATGGCCTGTCGGCAGGCTTTCGGGGGAATCCGTTCTCCGTTATCAGGAGCTACAGGATCGGCGAGATGAGCGATATAAGCAGAGCTTCGTTTTTCTGCGGAACACCGGCCGCATTTGGAACAGCTGCCTTTTTCTATTCGGGGAGGATCCGGAAAAGAGAGAAACTGGCAGTGCTCGTGCCCGGGCTGGTCGCCTGGATGTCCTGCTTCTGGAAACCGCTGTTCTATATTTTCTCCCTCTTTATGAGAAATACGAGCTACTGGTACAGGTTCGGGTATCTGGGAAGCTTCGTATTGTTGTACTGCGCGGCTTACTGGGCGGGTTCACTGCCGGTCAGGGGCGGCTTTCGGAACAGAACGGGGTGGTCCGTTATACCGAAGGCGGGAGCAACCTGTATACTTCTGGTGCTGATCTCCAGGAGGATATGGCCTTCGGGAGGAAGCGGAAGCACCAGGATCGCACTTTTTATGCTGACGGCAATGACATTGTCTATGGGGTATCGATATGCGCCGGATAAGGCTCTGCGGGTCCTGAACAGCCGGAAGGAAATTGACCGGCGCAGACGGATCCTGGCGGCCCTTCTGGTGGTGCTGGGCCTGTGGGAGGCCTTTCTGGAAACCCGGGCTATGCTGAAGATTTATCACACGGATACGGCGGAAGAGTATGCTTCCTACAGCAGGGAACAGCAGGCGCAGATCAGCGCGCTCCGCGAATCGGACGGGGAAGATTTCTACAGGATCTCGCAGACATCGACGAGGATTACCAACATAGACGGCCTGACAGGCGCCTATCTGGACGCGATGGCATACGGTTATCCTTCGATCAGCGGCTACACGTCCTGCCCGGAGAATATCCAGCTGGATTTTCTGGACAGACTCGGTTACAGGAAAGAGTACGAGAGCTTTAACATTGTTAACACGGCCTTCCTTCCGGCGGATTCTCTGCTGGGCGTGCGCTATGTTTTGTCTCCCTACGCGATTCCCGGCCTTCAAAAGGTTCAGGAGTTCGAGACTCGAAATGGGAAGGATGTTTACAGAAATCCATACGCTTTGCCTATAGCGATGATACTGGACGAGAGCGGGGAGGAAACGGAGGCGCCCATCGAAGGCGACCCCTTTGCTTACACCGAATATCTATATACCAAAATCGCCGGGGAGAAAGCCGGGCTGTGGGCACCTGTCAGCGCTGAGAAGACTTACGGAAGAGGAGTCACGAAGTGGGAGCTGGCGCTTCCTGACGCCGCGGGAGCAAAATATTGCCTGTATGGAAATCTTCCCTGGACAGCAGAGGTCTCATTCGATGACCCGCAGTGGTGGGACGACGCGCAGGAGCAGGGCAGGCTTACCGTGCGGGAAGGCTGGGGCTATGGATACGGCGGATGGCTGTCCCCGTCGGTATTCTACATTCCTGTTGACGAAAACGCCGATACAGCGGCAGTCACACTGGAGACCGCCGGAGAGATGCAGCTGAGGGATGAGCAGTTCCGTGCGCTCGACCTTGAGCGCCTTGCGCAGCTCGCCGCGAGGATACGGCAGAAGGCAGAGGCCGTGGAAGACACGGAGATCGCCAATGGCAGGATCAGCTGCACTGTGAACGCGCGGGAAGGGCAGAAGCTTCTTTTGAGCGTACCTTCCTCGAAGGGCTGGACAGTGGTCCGAAATGGTCAAAAGATAGAAATGGCGGCATTTGAGGGGAGTCTTGCGGAGATTTCTCTTGTGCCCGGAGAAAATCATATTACAATGCAGTATAGGACGCCGGGGCTTGCGGCGGGGATCCTTATGTCCCTGACGGGTCTGGGGATCACTGTATATGCACACGGAAAGCGACGGAAAGAGAGGAAAACGGGTGAAGATCGGAATTATCGGAGCAATGGAAGTTGAAGTGGCACGTCTTGTCAGGTGCATGGACGGCGCGAAAGAGACGCAGAAGGCCGGAATGCATTTTTATGAAGGCCGGATCGGCCGGACAGAAGCAGTAGTAGTCCGCTGCGGGATCGGCAAGGTCAGCGCGGGACTGTGCGTGCAGATCCTGAGCGATCTGTTCGGGATCACTCATGTGATCAATACCGGCGTCGCGGGTTCTCTGGAGGAAGAGATCGATATCGGAGATATCGTGGTCTCCATTGATGCAGTGCATCACGACATGGATGTGACCGGCCTTGGATATGAGCCGGGTCAGGTGCCGCAGCTGGACACGCTCGCATTCCCTGCGGATCCGGTGCTGCGGGTGGCGGCTGTGAAAGCATGCAGGGAGGCTGCTCCTGAAATCGGCGTTTTCGAGGGACGCGTTGTCAGCGGCGACCAGTTCATCTGCGACAGAGGCAAAAAAGACAGGATCAAGAAAGTGTTCGGCGGTCTCTGCACGGAGATGGAAGGTGCGGCAATTGCGCAGGCAGCTTACATCAACAAGATCCCGTTTGTGATCGTAAGAGCGATCTCCGACAAAGCGGACGAGAGCACCGAGATGTCCTATGAAGCTTTTGAAGCCCAGGCGGCTGAACACTGCGCTTCCCTTGTGGAGCACATGGTGAGATCTTTCTAAACGATGCGGAAAGCAGACGAAATACCTGAATAAACAAAATGACGCGCGGATGGCCGTGCCCTTAAGAAATAAAGGGAGAACGGTCTTCCGCGCGCTTTAGTTTGTGATATGGAGATGTTTACTCCGGATAGATCAAATGCTTCTCGTCTATGCCGATCAGGGTGCTGGTCAGATACCGCTCAGCCAGCCAGTTAGCCATATTGAGATTCTGGTCCTGCCAGTTGCCGCAGTCTCTCGGCGCGGCTCCGGGGATCTCACCGCGGAAGTCCCTGATGAACTCGAACATTTCCGTCACCAGAGGAGCGATCTCCCGGGAGGAATAATCGCCTGCAAGAAGCATATAGAAGCCGGTCCTGCAGCCCATGGGTCCGAAATAAACGGTCTTGTCCGCAAATTCGGGGTGATTTCTGAGAAATGTGGCGCCAAGATGCTCGATCGTATGCATCTCAGCGGTGTTCATGACCGGTTCTTTATTAGGGGCGGTCATCCGCAGATCAAAGGTCGTGATCACGGCATCGCCGTAGCGGTCCTTGCGGGAGACATAGACGCCCGGCTCCAGGTCAAGGTGATTGATCGTAAAACTTGTGATTTTTTCCATAAGGACCTCCATTGGCTGTTCATAAAACTGTTGTCATTATGACACCGCAGAAGAAGCTTATCAAGGGCACCGTGGCGTTTTCTTAGAGAGTATGAGATAATATATATTGGTGTGCTGTACACCTGTTTAAATTACGCCGCTCTGCGGCGCAGGAGGCATTTATATGACTTTCAGGCGGAGACTTATCATAGCGTTTTCAATCGTGCTCGTTCTGCCGGTGATCCTTTTTATTCTGTCCTTTATCGTGATCGGAAATTTCGTCGCGCGCAGGGACAGCGGGGAGGGCGTGGTCCCTTATCAGGACTATACATCCCTGACGGATGACTACAGGCAGTACAGCGAGCTGCTGGACAGCACTTATGAGAAAATACAGGCGGATCTGGATGAAGATCCGTCCTTAGTTGAGGACCCCGGTTACCTGCAGTCCCTGTCGGAGCGGGTCAGCGTCAGCAATTCCTATATTATTGTCAGAAAGGACGGGGATCTTTACTATACCGGAAATGAGGAGGCGGCAGCCAAGGATTTCCAGGATCTGCCGGCCTACAGTCACGCCCAGCAGAACGAGGGAACCGGTTTTTATATTGACAGCATGGCCAAGATGGTCAAACAGCTGGATTTTACCTTTGAGGACGGTTCTGAGGGCAGCATTTTCATTATCACCAGGGCAGTGGCGCTGGTTTCGAGAAAGTTCCTCGGAGAAATGTTCATCGCTATGGTGCTGATCCTTTTGTTTACGGCGATCCTGCTGACCAGGTGGATGGAAGGGAATTTCTTCGATCCCATAGGCAAGCTGAACGTTGCTATGAATAATATCCGCGATGGCAATCTTGACTACCGGCTTCAGACCAGCGAGGAGGGAGAGATCGGCAGCCTTTACAGCAATTATGAAGAGATGAGGCTGCGGCTCAAGGAGAACGCGGAGGAGAAGCTCGAGAGGGAGAGACAGAACCGCGAGCTGATCACAAATATCACCCATGACCTGAAGACGCCGATCACATCCATCAAGGGATATGTGGAAGGACTGATCGACGGGGTGGCCAATACGCCGGAGAAGAGAGAACGGTATCTGCGGACGATCTACAGTAAAGCCAATGATATGAACACGCTGATCAACGAGCTGACGCTTTATTCGCAGATTGACAACAACAAGATCCCGTACAATTTCCACAAGATCAATGTCGCGGACTATTTTGGCGACTGTGTGGAAGAGCTCGGCATGGATATGGAGTCCCGGGGAATCACGCTCAACTACAGCAATCTGGTCTCTCCGGACACGACGATCGTCGCGGATCCCGAACAGCTCAAAAAAGTTATCAACAATATTGTCGGGAATAGTGTAAAATATATGGACAAGACGGAGGGGAAGATCGATATACGGATCCTGGACGAGCATGATTCCGTCAGGATCGAGATCGAGGACAACGGAATGGGTATTCCGGCGAAGGATCTTCCCAATATATTCGACAGGTTCTACAGGACGGACGAATCGCGCAGCAGTGCCCAGGGCGGCAGCGGGATCGGCCTGTCCATCGTGAGAAAGGTGATCGAGGACCACGGCGGCTATGTCTGGGCGACGAGCCGGGAAGGTGAGGGGACCTGCGTGCACTTCGTGATCCGCAAGTATCACGAGACCAGTGATATGGAAGACTACGTGGAAGAGATATGACGAGAAGCCCGAAGAGTGCTTCGGGCATGACGCAATCAGTGGAGGTAAGAAGAATATGAGCAAAATTCTGATCATTGAAGATGAAGTTGCCATCGCGGATCTGGAGAAAGATTATCTGGAACTGAGCGGCTTTGATGTCAAGATAGAGAACAGAGGGGACAAGGGCCTTCAGACTGCCCTGAAGGAGGATTTCGACCTGATCATCCTGGACCTTATGCTGCCCGGGATGGACGGCTTTGAGGTCTGCAGGAAGATCCGCGAGGAGAAGAACGTGCCCATCCTCATGGTGTCGGCGAAGAAGGACGATATTGACAAGATCCGCGGCCTGGGCCTGGGCGCAGACGATTATATTACCAAGCCTTTCAGCCCCAGCGAGCTGGTGGCCCGCGTGAAGGCGCACATGGCGCGCTATGAAAGACTTGTAGGCGCCGGTCAGAAGACGAACGACATCATCGAGATCCGCGGTCTCAAGATCGACAAGACGGCGAGAAGGGTATGGATCAACGGCGAGGAGAAGAATTTCACCACTAAGGAATTCGATCTGCTCACTTTCCTTGCGGAGAACCCTAATCATGTATTCAGCAAGGAAGAGCTGTTTGCCAAAATATGGAATATGGAGAGCGTCGGCGACATCGCCACGGTCACCGTGCATATCAAGAAGATCAGAGAGAAGATCGAGTACAACACCTCCAAACCGCAGTACATTGAGACGATCTGGGGCGTGGGATACCGGTTTAAGATCTGAGGTCGGAAATGAGGCTGGATAAATATCTGTCGGAAATGGGCGCAGGGACGCGAAGCGAGCTCAAAAAGGCCGTCCGGGCGGGGCGCGTCACCGTAAACGGCGTGAAAGTCAAAGAAGCCGCTATGCATGTGGAGAAGGACGACGTGATCTGCATGGACGGCGAGAGAGTCGCGTATGAGCAGTTCGTGTATTATCTGATGAATAAACCCGCGGGTGTGATCTCCGCCACCGAGGACACGAGAGACCGGACGGTGCTGGACCTGCTCGAGGGCCAGCAGCGAAAGGACTTGTTTCCTGTCGGCAGACTCGACAGGGATACAGAAGGGCTGCTTCTGATCACAAATGACGGAGAGCTGGCGCACAGGCTGCTGTCTCCCAGGAACCATGTGGACAAGGTATATTTTGCCCGACTGGACGCTCCGGTAGGGGAAACAGAGTGCCGGCTGTTCGCAGAGGGACTGAAGGTGGATGAGACGCTTACGGCCATGCCGGCGGCTCTGGAGATCCTGGAGCCCGGCAATGAAGTGAAAGTGACGATCCGGGAGGGGAAATTCCACCAGATCAAGAGGATGTTCGCGGCAGTCGGAAGAGAGGTCTTATACCTGAAAAGACTGTCCATGGGGCCGCTTGCGCTGGACGGGAGTTTGCCGCCGGGAGCATATCGCAGGCTGACAGAGGATGAAGAGTCTGCTATAATAGGCCTATAACCAGTTCCGGGGGGAATGTGGAGAAGGTAAGCAGATATGCAAAGATTGAAAGGACTCAGTGTCCTTATTCCATTCATTTTATCTGGAATCATGATCCTGACGGGGTGTGGACAGGAAGAGGCTTCGGGCGGCGTTACAGACGTCACCGACGCCTTGTTTTTGTCTGAAAAAGAGGCAGAGGAAACCGGGAGTACTATGACTGTGAGCGGGGAGACTGCTACAACCGCACCGGTCTCGGAGATCGCGGCATCCCAGGAGCAGGGAAACGCTCCGAAAGCCAGGAAGCTGTCAGAGGAAGAATGCAAGGAACTGCAGAATTATATAAACGATATCGGAAACTACGGTTTCCTTCTCTCGGTCTATGAAAAACCGCAGGATCTGAACGCGGAGCAGGTCTTCTTTACGGGAGCGGGCCTGGAGCTGATGACTCCGAGTGAGGAGGAGCGGGAAGCTTACATGGAGGAGACCGGTGAGGAAGATACGGTGAACCTGTTCGGGATGGGCGCACAGCAGGTCTCGGATTATCTCCAGTATAAGGCAGGGGTATCCCTTGACGAGCTGACGAATCAGCCGGGCTGGACATATCTGGAGGACTATGATACCTATTATCAGTGCCATGGAGATGAGGAGACCAATATCTGCGAATTTGAAGTGACGGATGCCGCGGTTCAGGGAGATTACTACAGGGTGCACTACAGAGCCCGCAGATATGCAAAGGATCTGGATGGCTGGCACATACCTGTATATGAGGTGATCCTCAAGAGAAACGGCGACAACTACAGATTCTGCGCGAATCGTCTCTGGCTGGAGAAAGGCCTTTTGCTTCACGCCTACTGCGAAGTGGAGACGGAGAGCTTCGGAAAAGTGAAATTCTGCGCGTATAAGCCGGATGGGGACTCTTCGGAGAATGCGGACGTCGACTTCTGCTTCGTCAAAGATTCGGATGTGCTGTGCAGGCTTGACGGTATGGACAGCCGGAACATCCGAGCAGACAGGATATTCAGGGACGCGACTGCGGTAGACCTCGGGGACTATGACGGCGACGGAACTAAGGAAATCGTCACGATCTGCGAATACGATATCACAGGAGAAGGACGGCAGGACGGGCGTGAGGCACGGTTCTACAGGTTTGATGAGGACGGTATTCCGTACCTTGACAGGGAAATGACTGCAAAGATCAACAGTTCCGTATCTGAACTGTCTCTCTCGGGAATCGCTCACTTTGTAAAGGAAGGCAGGGACAGGGAAAAATTCGGCGGAAGGTTTGATGCTTACGCCGCGGAGGTCGCGGAGGCGGATCCGGATTCCTACGATAAGTTCGCCCTCGTTTACGTCAATGACGACAGATTCCCGGAACTGCTGGAATGGGGAACAACGACAGATAAAGGCGCCAAGATCGTTTTCTACCATGACGGGGTCCTTCAGGAGACCAAGGTGAGCAGCGCGTTTTCCTATCTGAACAAAGAGAATCTGCTGCTTAGCAGGAACGGCACGGGAAATCTGTTCACGGACCGGATCTATGTCTACACCGGAAGCCGGTTTGAGGTGTACCAGAGCGGCGTCTTCGGCACAACGGACGCGGCTGTGACGGCTTTCACAAAGGCAGGGAAGCCGGAATATAACTACAAGTGGGAGGGATCCACCGTGTCCGAGGCGGGCTATTATGACGCGCTTGGCTTCATTTACGATGAGAAGGACGCGAAAGACGCAAATAAGATCGAAATGCAGAACGCTGACGATTTTCTGCAGAGCCTTAAGAAATAAAGAGCATAAAAACGCCGCTCGCGGGAATGAGAAAATTCCTGCGAGCGGCTTTTTTGGCTATTTAGTTGTTGATGCCGTGATGGCAGGTCCTGGACTCGCTGGTGATCGGAAGGAAGGTGTAGCCCTCCTTGAGAGCATCCGTGATGAAGCGGTCCATCGTGGCAATGGTGAAATCTTTGATGTCATGGCAGAGGATAAAGGAATTCTCATAAGTGTGGATTCCCTTCATCATGTTCTGGTACAGGACCTCACTGTCCGTAGTATCGCCGGCGTCGCCGCTGGTGACGTTCCAGTCGACATAGATGTAGCCTTTTTCAGAGGACTGCTTGGCGAGCTCGGACATGATTCCCTTGCTGTAGTTCGCACTGACGGTGTTGGAAGCACCCCCGGGGAAGCGGAAGATGTCTGTTCTGCAGCCGGTCTGTTCCTGTATGATATCCTGCATTTTGTTGAAGTCTGCCCAATAAGCGTCAGTGCTGGCGTAGATCTCGCTGTATTCGTGAGTGGCAGTATGAACGCCCACGCTGTGGCCGGCATTGTATTCCTTGCCGATCAGGTCCTGATAGTCCTTGTAAGCCGCTGTGACGAAGAAAGTCGCGAGGACTTTGTGGTCATCCAGTATCTTAAGGAGCTCTTCGGTGTATCTGCCGGGCCCGTCGTCAAAAGTCAGATAGATGATCTTCTTGGGATCCGCTGTAGCAGGTTTTGCAGTCTGCGCGGCAGCTGCACCAGCGGCGGCATTTGCAGAAGTATCCGCGGCGGCACCTGCAGTGGAACCGGTGCCCGCAGCGGCAGCCTGTGCTGTTACGGGAGTGATTATGGCAGCCGCAGCCGCTTCATCGGCGCTTACGGGAGTCCGCTTTACTGTGACATATCGGTCCAGTTTCGCCACATTTCCCCATTCGTCCGAGACTGTATAGGTGATGGTGTAGGTACCGACTTTACTTGTATCGACATTTCCCTCAGATTCAACTCTGTCGGAGACGTCTCCGTCGGCGTCATCCTCTGCCTGCACGTCGTCCTCCCAGGTTTCTCCCTGGAACAGGAAGCCCTCTTCTCCGGAAGGGAAGCTGAATACGGGAGCATTTCTGTCGTCGTAGAAGATCTCGCGGTCGGCGGTCGCTTTGTTCCCGTACTGGTCGGAAACAGTATAGTAGACGTGGCCGTCCCTTTCTTCGCTCACGACCTTCGAAGTGATGTCGCCGTCGTGATTATCCGTAGCAGTGAATCCTTCCTCCTCGTATGCGTGATGGGGAAGAGTGTAGTAATCGTCGATGTGCTTGAGCTCGATCACCGGAGGGGTCGTATCGACTATGACGACGTCCCTGGTCGCGCTGGCGGAGAGCCACATAAACTTGGCGGAGTAGGTTACAGTGTAAGTGCCGGGTTCGTGTATGTTAACTCTCTCAGTAGAAACCTTGACAGAGATCGGATGGTGGACGAAAGACAGGATTGACCCGGTTACTTCCGCATCAGCCCCCTGGTCCTTGTAAGGCTCCCCGCATTCCGATGTAACGCTGGATTCGCCGATCAGTTTGAAATCGATCTTCCATTTATTGATGCCGAACACAAATATCAGAATGGCGGCTATGACAAGCACTGCGATGATCAGGTATTTTCTGACTGTGTCATTTCCGTTTCGCTTTTTTGGCGAAGAGGCGGCGGAACTTCTATGAATTCTGTTTTCAGACATATTTGTTTTCCTCCTTCGCAGGTCTTTACTATACTGCCTTTTTCGTGCAGGTGTCAATTCCTGCGCGGAAGGAAGGGAGACCTGCGGGCAGTTGTTGCACACAGGCAGAGGATTGGGTAAGATTAATACAATCCTGAAACAATTAAGGAAAAGAGATCGGAAAGGAAGCGGAAAATGGATCTTATACCGGATATCAATGAAGTTATACGGTATCTGGGCTATCGCGGATCAGTCCCGGATGACAGTGTCCGCGCAGAGATCGGGGAATGCATCGGGGATTTACAGAAGGAGGTCACGCCCAGATTTGTATATGAGAAATTCCCGCTGTCTGTCAAAACAGAGCAGGACGGAACGCCGCTCCTGTGCCTGGGAGATCTTGAGATCCGGAGCAGGGATCTGGCCAGGAACCTGGACGGATGCTGCGGCGTCTACATGATGGCGGTTACGCTCGGTCCCGGCCCTGACCGGCTGATCCGAAGGGCAAGCGTCGGGCAGATGAGCCGGGCGGTGATCCTTCAGGCGGCTGCGGCGGCCATGACAGAAACCTGGTGCGACCGGATCAATGAAAGGATCCGGCGTGAAGCGGAGCGTGGCGGGCTCTGCACGCGGCCAAGGTATTCTCCCGGCTACGGAGACCTGCCGCTGGATCTGCAGAAGGATATCAGCAGGATCCTGAACATGCCCAAGGAGATCGGGGTCAGCCTTACGGATACGCTGCTCATGACTCCCAGCAAGTCCGTTACCGCGCTGATCGGGGTGTCGGACAGACCGGGAGAGAGCGGGGGCAGAGGCTGCGGGAATTGCAAGGCGTCAGCATACTGCGCCTACAGAGTCTGAGAAAGTGTGAATATGATGAGAAAAGATTTACGGGAGCGTCTGGGAAAAGACTGGCTGGTTTTTGACGGCGGAACGGGGACGATCCTGCAGTCAAGGGGACTGCGGGGCGGAGAACTTCCCGAGACATGGAACCTCAGAAGACCGGAGGATATCATAGACCTGCACTGCGGGTATCTGCGGGCAGGCTGCGATATTTTCAACACCAATACATTTGGAGCAAACGCGCTCAAATTTCCCGATGATCTGGAGGAGATCGTGACCGCGGCGGTGAATCTCGCGAAAGAGGCGAGGCGCAGGTGCGGGCGCGAGGACGCCTATGTGGCGCTGGATATCGGACCTACAGGGAAACTCCTTGAACCTCTGGGAGATCTTCCCTTTGAGCAGGCTGTGGAACTGTTCGGTGAAGTGGTGAGATACGGGAGCCGCGCGGGTGCGGACCTGGTCCTGATCGAGACTATGTCGGACAGCTACGAGGCGAAGGCCGCGGTTCTTGCTGCCAAGGAGAACTGCGACCTGCCGGTCCTGGTTACCGTAACTTTCGACGGCCAGGGGAAAATGCTGACCGGCGGCAGCGTGGATTCCACAGTGGCGCTCCTGGAGGGGCTTCGGGTGGACGCCCTGGGCGTAAACTGCGGCCTGGGACCCGAGCAGATGATCCCGATCGTCGAGCGGCTCACAGAGGTGTGCAGCGTACCTGTGATCGTCAATCCCAATGCGGGCCTTCCCCGCACAGAAGGCGGCAGGACCGTTTATAATGTCGGCCCTGAGGAATTTGCGGACCGTATGGAAAAGATCGCCAGGACGGGCGTACAGGCCGTTGGAGGCTGCTGCGGCACGACTCCTGAGCACATTCGCCTGACGGCAGAGCGCGTCAAAAAGCTTCCATTCAAAGAGCCCGTTCCCAAGCACAGAACGGTTGTCAGCTCTTTCTCCCAGTGCGTGGAGATCGGCGGAAAGCCTGTGATCATCGGAGAGCGCATCAATCCCACCGGCAAGAAGAAATTCAAGCAGGCCCTTCGGGACAATGATATCGAGTATATCCTCAGAGAGGGGCTGCGGCAGGAAGACAGCGGTGCCCACATTCTCGATGTGAATGTCGGACTCCCCGAGATCGATGAGCCGCAGATGCTGTCGGAAGTGGTTAAAAAGCTCCAGAGCGTGCTCGCGCTGCCCCTGCAGATCGATACCACGGACCCGGCCGCGCTCGAGCGGAGCATGCGCATCTACAACGGAAAGCCCATGGTCAACTCGGTCAATGGCAAAAAAGAGAGCATCGAGACGGTATTCCCCCTTGTCCGCAAATACGGCGGCGTTCTTGTGGCACTGGTCCTGGACGAGGACGGGATTCCTTCCGATGCGGAGGGCAGGATCCGCATCGCCCGCAGGATCTATGAAGCGGCGGACAGATACGGCGTTCCCAGGGAGGACATTGTGATCGACGGCCTTGCCATGACGATCTCTTCCGACAATACCTCCGCGCTGGTGACACTGGAGACGCTTAGGAGAGTCAGAGATGAACTGCACGGACATACGATCCTGGGCGTGTCCAATATTTCTTTCGGACTTCCCAGAAGAGCGGTGATCAATTCCTATTTCCTGGCGATGGCACTGCAGAGCGGCCTGTCGGCGGCGATCATGAATCCCGGAAACGAGGACATGATGGAAGCCTACAGGGCTTACTGCGCGCTGGCGGCACTGGATCCCCAGTGCATGCAGTTTATCGAGGCCTATGCGGGGACCAGCGACAGGGCTCCTGCTGAGAAAGCTGTCAGAGAGACGGAGGGAGTATCCGCCCCTGCAGGCGGATCAGCGAATACCGCCATGAGCCTTCGGGAGAGCGTCCTGAGGGGGATGGCCCAAAGCGCGGCGGAAGCGGCGAGAGCTGCTCTTAAAGACACAGCGGCACTGGATCTGATCGACCGGGACCTGATCCCCGCCCTCGACCAGGTGGGAAAAGGTTTTGAAGCGGGAACGGTTTTCCTTCCGCAGCTTCTTATGAGCGCGGAAGCTGCCAAGGCGGCCTTTGAGGTGGTAAAAGAGTTTCTGCAGGGACAGCCCCAGGAAGTGAAGGGCAGGATCGTTCTTGCCACGGTGAAGGGGGATATCCACGACATCGGAAAGAACATTGTCAAAGTAATGCTGGAAAATTACGGCTATGAGGTTCTTGACCTGGGCAAAGATGTGCCGCCGGAGGTCATTGTTGACACGGCGGACAGAGAGAATATAAAACTGGTAGGTCTCAGCGCGCTGATGACCACGACAGTCGTGAGCATGGAGGAGACGATCCGTCTTCTGCGCGAAAAAAAGCCCGACACCAAGGTGGTGGTGGGCGGCGCCGTGATGACGCAGGAATATGCGGACGCGATCGGCGCGGACTGCTACGCAAAAGACGCGATGGCAACGGTGCATTTCGCGGAAGAAGTGTTTGGATCCTGACCGGCTATCAGGAAAAGCCGGATCAGCCCTCGACGATCAGATATCTGCCGTCGCCGATGTCAAACACCTCGGAGGCCTGCATGATATCTTCGCCTGTCATGTCGACGCCTGTCTCTTCAAAATATTCGCGGACGGCTCGTTTGCCCTTGACGACGACTGCGAACATCATCTCCAGGAAATCGTCCGCTTCCTCATAAGTGGAGGCGACTTTCTCGGGGAAAAGCTGCAACTGGTTTTCAAGAAAACAATCGAGCACTTTTTTGTCATAATTAGCCATAGGTATACCCTCCATAAATCTGTTAAAATTATTTCACAGACCGCGAGGAAGTTCAAGGAAGCGATCACAATTCCGTCCGCACAGGATGCGCCCGGAGGAAAGGAATAGAAATGATAGATATCTGCAAACTGACAGAAAAAGATTTGTGTTTCATGTTCGATCACACCAATCTGAAGGCCTTTGCCACCACAGCGGACATTACCAAGCTCTGCGAGGAGGCCAAGAAATACGGATTCAGAATGGTTGCGATCAACCCCCTTCACACCCGCCTTGCCAGCTGGATCCTGAAGGGCAGCAACGTGCATGTAGGTCCCTGCATCAGCTTCCCTCTGGGGCAGAATACCATTGAGGAGAAGGGCACCGAGGTCCTCATGGCGATCTCCCAGGGCGCGGATGAGATAGACTATGTGACGAACATTACCGCAGTCAAGGACGGACACTGGGACTATGTTGAGCGCGAGATGACAACGATCGCGGATATCTGCCGCTCAGCCGGCGTGCTCTCCAAGGTCATCTTTGAGAACTGCTATCTCGAGAAGTCCGAGATCGAGCATCTGGCCAAAATATCGCTGCGCGCGAAGCCTGACTTCATCAAGACATCCACAGGCTTTGGAACCGGCGGCGCTACTGTCGAAGACGTAGCGCTCATGAAGCAGGTCGTAGGCGATGATGTGGAAGTCAAGGCAGCGGGCGGCATCCGTGACTGGAAGACCTGCAAAGCTATGATCGAAGCAGGCGCGTCCCGCATCGGCTGCTCAGCCGGCATGCAGATCCTCGAAGGCTTCAGAGCGGAGAGAAACGGCAAATAATTAAGCATGACAAAAGAGCCCTGTAGGGAACTGCAGGGCTCTTTTAAAGTCATAGTATTATAAAGTCAGCAGATATTTCTCTGCGCTGGTGACGGCGTTGGCGCCGTCGGCCACAGCGGTCACGACCTGGCGGAGCTGCTTGGTGCGCACATCGCCTGCCGCGAAGACGCCGGGCACATTAGTGGCGCCGGTCTTGTCCGCGATGATGTAACCCTTCTCGTCCATAGCGACATGGTTGCGGGCAAACTCGCTGCGGGGCGTGATGCCAACTGCGATGAATACGCCGGAGACGGGGATGGTGCGCTCACTCTTGTCAAATTTGTTGACTACAGTGGCATTTTCAACCTTCATGCCGCCGGTGATGGACTTGAGGTTGGAATTCCATACCATTTCCACGTTGGGAAGAGAGAGGAGGTTCTCCTGCAGGATCTTCGCTGCCCTCAGTTCATCCCTGCGGTGGCAGACATAGACCTTGTTGCAGCCGCGTGCAAGGAAGATGGCATCCTCAACAGCGACATCGCCGCCGCCAACTACCAGGACATCCTTACCGCGGTAGAAGGCTCCGTCGCATGTGGCGCAATAGGAGACGCCCATGCCGCCGTATTGATTCTCGCCTTCTACGCCAAGTTTGCTGTGAGTTGCGCCGGAGGCGATAATAACGGCCTTGGCCTCATAGGTAGCCTCGTCGGTGATCACTTTCTTGACCGGGCCGGTGAGGTCGAGGCTCTGCACAAATCCGTTTACGGTTTCCACACCGAGCTTCTCGGCGTGCTCGGCCATCTTCATAGCCAGGTCCATGCCGGAGAGACCCGGAAGTCCGGGATAGTTGTCGATCTCGTAGGTGTCGATGATCTGTCCGCCGTTGACATAGTTCTGCTCGATGACAATAGCGTTCAGTCTCGCCCTTGAGGCGTAGATAGCGGCAGAGAGGCCTGCGGGGCCCGCGCCGATGATGATCAGGTCGTACATAAGGTTCTCCTTGTCTGCTGTCAGCTCATTGGCAGCTGATGATCAGATGTTTTTCTCAAACTTATCCTTCATGGCGGGCTTCGGGATCGCGCCTACTACGCGGTCGACAGGCTGGCCGTTCTTGAAGAAGATCATGTTCGGAATGCTCATAATGCCGTATTTCTGTGCGAGATCGCCGCACTCGTCGACGTTGACCTTGCCGACCTTGATCTTTCCTTCATATTCCTCTGCCAGCTTGTCAATGACGGGGCTCATCATCTTGCAGGGGCCGCACCAGTCTGCGTAGAAATCTACAAAAACGGGAAGATCGCTCTGAAGGACCTCAGCGTCAAAATTACTCTCATCAAATCTGTTTACCATGGGTATCTCCTTTCTATATGTTAATGTTCATTCCTTTTGGTTGCTTACAAATAGATTTTACACAATCTAATCACAGCTGTCAACACTATTCTTTGATGAATTCAATTGGCAGTTGTTGTATAATACCACTATACGATATTTTGGCGCGGAAGTAGAGAAAAACCTGCGCCGGAATAAAGCTGTCAAGGTTAAGATAAGATCGGAGGAAGAGAAATGGGTTACGCGGAAGAATATAAGCAGAAACTGGTGACAGCCGCGCAGGCTGCGGCAGTGATTCAGGACGGTGACTGGGTCGATTACGGCTGGTGTGCCACGACAAACGTCGCGGTGGACAGAGAACTCGCCAAGAGAATGCCCGAGATGCATGATGTGAAGATCTACGGCGGTATCCTAATGCATGCGCCTGAGATTTTCAAAATAGAGAATCCCCAGGAGCACTTCATTTGGAACAGCTGGCATATGAACGGCGTGGAGAGAAAAGCGGCTTCCACAGGGCTCAGCTTCTACGGACCGCTCAAGTATTCGGAACTTCCCCGCTACTATCTGGACAGAGAGGATCCGCTGGATGTGGCGATCATGCAGGTCGGCCCCATGGACAGGCACGGCTATTTTAACCTTGGTCCCAGCGCCAGCCACACGTACGCAGTGGTCCAGATGGCGAAGAAGGTTATCGTGGAAGTCAATACGAGCATGCCCATCTGCCTCGGTGACAGAAGCGCATATGTTCATATCAGCGATGTCGATATGATCGTCGAAGGCGACAATACACCCATCGACGCGATGCCTCCGGCTAAGCCCGGCACGGAAGTGGACAAAGCCGTCGCCCAGCTGGTCGTGGACCGGATCCCCAACGGTGCATGCCTGCAGCTCGGAATTGGCGGAATGCCTAACGCGATCGGCAAGATGATCGCGGAGTCTGACCTCAAGGACCTGGGCATCCACACAGAGATGTATGTAGACGCTTTCGTAGATATGGCGGAAGCCGGCAAGATCACCGGCGCGCACAAGAACATCAACAGAGGCCTGCAGACCTATGCTTTCGGCGCGGGCACGAAGAAGATGTACGACTATCTGGATGGAAACCCCGAGTGCATGAGCGCTTCCGTTGACTATGTCAACAACGTGAAGCAGATCGGCGCGCTGGATAACTTCATTTCCATTAACAACGCGGTTGACTGTGATCTGTTCGGACAGATCAACGCTGAGAGCGCGGGAACAAAGAACATCTCCGGCGCGGGCGGACAGCTTGATTTCGTCATCGGCGCATATGCTTCGAAGGGCGGCAAGTCCTTTATCTGCATGTCCTCCACTTTCACGGACAAGCAGGGCAATCTCATAAGCAGAATCAGACCTACTCTGGCGAACGGCAGTATCGTCACAGATACCCGCGCGAACGCTATGTACATCGTGACAGAGTACGGCGTGGCGATGATGAAGGGCCGCACGACCTGGCAGAGAGCGGAAGACCTGATTAACATCGCGCATCCGCAGTTCAGGGACCAGCTGATCGCGGAGGCGGAGAAGATGCACATCTGGAGACGCAGCAACAAGAGATGATATATGACCCGAATATGGGAACTGTGGGAATAAGCAGGATTATTAACGCGGAGAGAGCGCAGCTCTCTTCGCGTTTTTGCTGTTATGAGGAACCGGGATCCGAGACCGGTCGTGAATTGCCTGTAATTTACTGAAAAATCAGAAAATATTAATAAAATCTCGCCATTAATTGACAATTATTGAAAAGTGAGTATAATGAAAGTATCAAATAATCCAAAGGAGGTACGGTCCAAAGTACAACTGAATATTTCCTAATCAAGAAAGTTTTTTGAAAACGGAGGTACAATCCATTGGACAAGAATCATTGAAAAGGGGTGTTGGGCAGATCGTTCGGCACCCCTTTTCTCATGGGTGGAATTACATATGTATTTAAGGTATAATTGACGTTGACAAGATTTGCAAAGTTTGAGAATTCAAAGAGTCTTAAGGGGCATCAATGAAGGACACTATTTTGATCGTAGAAGATGACCGCGATATTATGGAAGTGGTCACCATTATGCTTGGGAGAGAGGGATTTAAGGTACTCAAGGCGACGAACGGGAAAGAGGCGATCGAGGATATCGCGAAGAGACCGGACCTGATCATATTGGATGTAATGCTGCCCGATATGGACGGGTTCACGGTATGTCGCAGGATCCGGCAGGAATCGCTGGCGCCGGTATTGTTCCTGACAGCGAAGACGGGGGTGCAGGACAAGACCGAAGGTCTGGAGGCCGGCGGGGACGACTATCTTGTGAAGCCCTTTTTTCAGGAGGAACTGCGGGCAAGGATCCGGGCGCTGCTGAGGCGCTATGAGAAGTATCGCGGGAAGGAACAGACGGATACCAGGGAGAGCTGCCTGGAGATCGGGCGATTCCGAGTGAGCCTGGACTTTAATGAAGTTTACAAGGACGGGAAACTGATCAGCATGACGGATATCGAGTATAAGATCCTTAAGCTGCTGATGCAGTACCGGAACAAAATATTTTCTATCCAGAATATTTATGAAAGTGTTTGGGAAAAGCCGTATTTTTACGACGCCAATAATACGGTCATGGTCCATATCCGTAGGCTGCGGATGGCGATCGAGGACGATCCGAAGAAACCGGTCTATATCCGCACGGAATGGGGGAGAGGCTACAGGTTCGTAAGTGAATAGACGATCGATCACGGGGAAATTTGCAGGCCTGATCGCGCTGGCTTTTATCGCGTCGGTCTGCTTTTTCTTCCTCAGTTATAGTATCAGCAATTTCATCATCGACAGAATAAGCGACGCCAGGATCGAAGAAAGTATCGTGAGCGAACTGGAGACTTATGTCGAAGAGAACCGGCTGAGGCCGGAAAGCAGGAAAGAACTCTGGAGATGGTGCAGAAAAGGAGAGGTGGATATCGAAGTGTTCGTGGACGGGCACCTGGTATTCAGCTCTATTTTTGATGTGAATAATAAGCAGTACAACATGGAAGAATCTGAGCGGGAAAAGGAGAAAGCCCGCCAGGTCCGGTTTGGAGACGTGCAGGCGGATGTTGTTTTTTATCCCTACTATCATATGTACGACAAGGCCAGGGCAGTGGAGATAGTTGCTACCATCCTGCTTTTTTTTGCCATTATTGTCATCGGGGTCCGCAAAGAAATAGAGTATATTCATCTGATCACCGAGGAGATCCAGGTCCTGGAGGGCGGCGACCTTACAAGAGAGATCACCGTCAGAGGCGACGATGAGATCACTACGCTGGCGGAGAGCGTCAACGAATTCAGAGAGAGCATGCTGAACCAGATGGCGATGATCGAGCAGCTTGAAAAGAGCAACCGCCGGACACTTGCCGAGATCGCGCATGATCTGAGGACTCCGCTCACATCGCTTATCATGTATCTGGATTTTGCCCAAAAGGAAATCGAGGGAAGAGAGCCGACTGCGGAACTGTATCTGACCAGAGCCGGAGAGAAGAGCGTGAGACTCAAGAATCTTTTGGATGAGAACTACTGCTACACGACGATGCAGGATTACTTTTTGATGGAGAAAACAAAAGAGCCGGCGTATGAGGTGCTGCGCGGATTTATGGGAGACATCAACTCAGGCCTTGAGAGAGAGGGATTCTTTGTCCGGTCAGAGATCAGCTTCGGGCACAGCGAAATCCTGGTGCAGAGAGACGCGGTCGCCAGAGTATTCGGGAATCTGATGTCCAATATCATTAAATACGCGAGCATGGAGGACGAGGTATTGGTCTGCTGCGAAGAGCAGGACAAATTTGTGGTGGTCACGGCGGTCAACAAGGTCAGGGTCTTCGAGGGGGAAAAACCCGAGAGCACGGGATTCGGATCCCGGATAAGCAAAAGGCTGATGGAGGAGATGGGCGGGGACTACAGTACAGAGGAATCCGGCGGTTTTTTCACGACTACGCTGAGATTTCTCAAAACCTGATATCCTTGTGTCAAAATTTGGAACAGGCAGCTGGCTTCCTGCGCCGGCAGACTTGGCAATGAAGAGGACAGATGCTATAATTATGAAGATTGTATAACATAGGAATGTTATACAATAAATAATTATGTAATTGTATGCGAAAAGGATTGCACAGTGTGTAATTGTTTTCGAATAAGGCAGGTGGCATTGTGAAAAAGAGAGAGTTGATCAGACGATGGGGAATTTTGTTCCTTTCGTTTTCGCTAATAACCGGTACAGCGTCTGTGCCCTCTTATACAGTAAATGCGGCTGAAGCGGGCAGTTATGAAACCGGCGGCGGGGAAATCGCGCCTGAGCCCGAGCCGGATCCCGAACCGGAACCTGAGCCCGGCGGCGGAGGTGATGACGGCGGCGAAGACAACTCGGGAACCGGCGGAGGCGATGACGGCGGTGAAGACAACTCGGGAACCGGCGGAGGCGGCAGTCCGGCGCAGCCTGGCGATGATGAGAACGGTGACGACAGTGGTGACGACAGCGGCACCGGAACAACCGGCGGAGCCGGCGGCGGAAACACGACGGGAAATACGTCAGGAGGCAATACGGGCAGTACCTCGGAGGATATTGGCGGAGGCGGCGATACTTCGGATACAACGAGTACAGGGATCACTGCTGCCCCGGAAAGCAATACCGGAGCGACATCTGAAGTGGCAGCGCTGATCGAGCCTGTAAAGATCGGTGAGATGGACGAACCGGAAGGTTACAAAGAAGCCGAGAAATACAATGGCACCAACGAAGAGCTGATCGCTCAGCAGCACATTGTGACAGATCTGCCTGAGATCCGCAGGGATTTCCGCTTTACGACCGTCGACAAGGTCTATGCGTTCAGCGCCCGTGAAACGGATATCTACGAGGAACAGAAAGAGGATTCAAAAGTTGTCGGGACGATAGCCAGAAATGGTATTCTCTATGAACTGGAGAATGAGGACAACGGGTGGATCTATGTGGAATCGGGAGAAGCGAGAGGGTTTGTCCGTGAGGAGGACCTGATCCGCGGAGATGAGGCGGAGGAACTCCTGGAGTTGCTTGAGAGACAGGCTTCCCGCATTACGGCGATGCTTCCCAAAGGTGTTTCCAAAGAGTCTTACTTCTTCACAGCGCAGGACACAGTTCCATATTATGAAAATGATGCTTATGCATTCCGCAGGATCACAACGCAGGAGGTCGTGATCAAAGCTGAGGCGGCTCTTACGAAGTCTGATACAGGAATTCTGGAAGAGAGCACTGACGATGCGCGTACGGTAGGCAGTCTCAAAGAAGGCGACCTCGTCTACGTGATCGAAGAGGCTGACGACGGATGGCTGTTCGTGGAATCCGGTGATGTGCGCGGATTTATCCCTTCTGATGAGCTTGACCGGAGTAATTCCGTACAGGCGCAGATCGACGAAGAGGGGGAGTCCTCGTTTGGCACCGCGAAGGAAGTGATAAAGCCCGGGGAAAATCGGGCGGTCTATTACAGTTTGTCTTCTGTAAAGGAAGGCGCCAAATATAACGAGGTCAGAGAGAAGATACTGGAAAAAGCACTCTCATGCGTCGGAAATCCCTATGTGTGGGGCGGAACCAGCCTGACACACGGCGCGGATTGTTCCGGGTTTGTACAGACGCTGTACGGCATGTTCGGATACAAACTTCCGAGAGTGGCGGCTGCACAGTCCCGGGTAGGGACTCAGATCCCTGTGAGCGACGCGGCTCCGGGAGACCTGATCTTCTTTGCCAAAAACGGATATGTATATCATGTCGCAATGTACGCGGGGGACGGAAAGACGGTTGAAGCGTACAGCAGCCAGTACGGCATTATCACGACGGAACTGAGTGATAGAAGCGCCGTTTGGGCGACAAGGATCATTGAGGACTAAAGTTCATAAGAGCATAGGAAAAGGGCTGCCGTATCAACGGCAGCCCTTGCTTCGTATTTACTGTCAGAGAACCGGCTTTTCAGGTTCCTGTTCGGCGGAGGGTTCCTCAGAAGAGGTCACCTCTGCTTCTTCTTCGAGTGGGACATCTGCTGAAGGAACTTCCGCAGGCTCTTCGGCGGGGAAATCTTCCTCCGGCGCTGCGGATTCGGCGGATCCAAATTGCGGCTCGCGTTTTCCCGCGCGGCGTGACATGATCATCCAGAACAGGAACAGCAGAAGGCCGGCGGCAGAGAGACACAGTCCGTAGAGAAGACCGGGCGTCTCGTAGCGCAGCTCGATGGTGTGACGGCCGGGAGTGAGCCAGAGTCCGGAGAACATGAGATTTATGTTCTCAAGGACTGCCGGAGTACCGTCCACATAGGCTTTCCAGCCGGTGGAGTAGGGGACCGTCAGGCACAGGAGTTTGTTGTCTGAGACAGTGATCTCTCCGGTGACACCGCCTGAGACGAAGCTGCTCTTATTCTGAGAGATCTTCACATTTTCGAGAGACTCGGCGCCGAGTTTCGCTATTTTGTCAGAGTAGCCCGACAGGGGTTCAGAGATCACGGAGAACTCGTCAAAGTGGTATACGCCGGATCTGGGGAAGGTGACCACAATGCTGTCGATCCCCTCTCTGACCGTGTAGGAATTGAGCAGGAAGTCCTGACGGCCCGAGTAGAATTGCTCGTCTCCCGGCAGAATGTAATTGACCTCGTTGCTCGTGAGCACATTTTCCCCGCTCATGAAGTCCGCGCCGATCTTCACATTGGAAGCGGGGCGGGAATTGTAAACCTTGACGCGGATCTGATATCGCTCGAAAGGAGTCAGCGCGCTGAACATTTCGGGAGTGAACTGATCCTTAGGGTCACAGGATTTATCGTCGGAGTAGAGATCGAGCAGCGTGGATTCACGGTAGCTGATGTTCTTCATGTAGAGATAGCACTCACCGGATGTGACAGGGGCAAAAGTCAGCTTCACCTGAGAACGAGCCTCCGTCACAACGAAAGTGCGGTCATCTGTCTGCACAACGCTGTTGTGAAGGCACTCGCTCTTAAAGGGGACATTTCTGCAGTCAAGACCGGCGGCGATCTCTTCGATGGACCTGCTGTCCTGCAGGCTCCCGGTCGAGGCTGTCACGGCGTGAGTCAGGAGAACTTCCTGCCGCTGGGCCGGAGTGAGAGTATCGAACTGCTGACGGCTGATCGTGCGGTCATATGTGTACCCCAGAGGGAGAGGGCTCAGGTTCTGATAAACGGAGTTGGCCGTATTCTGATCCAGAGACGCGTCTGAATACCCCGCAGGGAGCTTTTCCGGGTGCATGCAATAGAGGTAACTCACGGAAGCCAGCTCGTTGAGGATCGCCCTGTTGTCGAGGTTGGTGAACTGCCATGCGTTGTTGTTCACATCGGAAACAGCGAGAGAATCCAGATATTCCAGCACATAGGGGCTGTTGACGCTCCAGAAGGACTGAGTGGAGGACAGCCCGTTCAGCATGGAAGAGTTCTGATACCAGAAGC
This sequence comes from Lachnospiraceae bacterium UBA6998, assembly GCA_002448395.1. Classification (GTDB taxonomy): domain Bacteria; phylum Bacillota; class Clostridia; order Lachnospirales; family Lachnospiraceae; genus CAG-791. Next base: position 26,428 of record DJXS01000030.1, read on the forward strand.
CGGGCTCCGTGTTGGAGACTCTCACGAAGGACTCTCCGTCAAATCCGATCGTCGAAGAGATCTGGGAAGTGTCGTTGAGCCACATGTTCCTGTCATTAGCAGGTGATGCGCCCAGTCCCGTCCGGAAGGGAGCCAGGCAGTCCAGTTCCTTATAGCTCTCGATCCTGTCGCTGAAGCGCGGGTCGTTCTCGCAGATGCCGTTGAGGCAGATGCTCACGACTGTGAGAAGGAGGATGCCGCGTTCCGCGCGGCGGACTCTTTTGGCCCGGCGGCGGAAGGCCTCGGGATAGTCGGTTCCGTCGGGTTCACCCACCGTAAACTCCGTCCGCTGGGCGAGGAACAGGTGAAAGAGCGTAAAGCCGGTTAAGATGACCGGCATCAGGAAGTTGATCTCCAGCTCATAGGAGAGGAAGAAGCACACGGCAAAATAGAGAGTGAAGCCGACGGCCATTACTTTCTTCTGAGTACGGGTCAGCGTAAAGAGCAGAGGCCACATCTCCGCGACCAGCATGGCGACCAGAGCGGAGTAAGCCCAGCACCAGCGGTTGATCGGGTAGGAAAAGCCATTGGTGAGATAGCCGAAAGCGGGGATGAACAGAAGCGCCGAGTACAGAAGGAACTGAAGGCGCAGCTTTATAAAGCCCTTGGCGCTAAAGAGCAGAAAGACGCAAAGGAGCGCGGTTCCCGCATAGCACAGAGCGCCGTACTGTACTTCGTTGCAGGCAAGAAAATCAAGGGGCAGCATGCGGCAGGAGCGGGCCTCATAGAAAAGAGTGATGGCCGGCTTAAGAGCGATGCGCTTGTTGCCAAGGACCGTGAAAGCCATGGGGAGCAGGATGGCTCCTCCCATAGCGACGCCGACCGTGCCGGCCGCAAACATGATGCCGATCTCGGCAAACCGGCGCTTAAACTCCCCTCGGGCAATGGGGAAATAGCGGAAGCAGGCGTACATTACGGCCAGGACCGCAATGCTGACGATAAAATAGAAGTTGCTAACGGTCGCAAGGAAGATAGAGATGATAAACATCCAGGGTCTGCGGCCGTCGCGGACTTTCTCAATTCCGAGAAGAACGAGCGGGAAAATGATCATCGCGCTGAGAAAGATCGGCTGACCGAAGCATGTGATCAGCGCGAATCCGCAGAAGGTATAGATCAGGGAGCCCGCGAGGCATCCCTTGTCATGCTCCGCAGAGGGCCAGCGGAAGCGGCAGAGTGCGGACATGGCAAGGCCGGAGCAGTAATTCTTGACCGGGATCAGCAGGCAGTAGAACAGATAGATATATTTGGCCGGCACAAAGGCGCTCAGCAGATAGAAAGGGTCGCCCACGCCGTAGTATGCGAGGGTGCTCATGGCGTCTGAACCGTATCCGATACTGAAGGAGTAAGTGGAGATTGCCTTAAAATCTAATCTGATAAGAGATTTTAATGTCTGGCGGTACCATCTCGAGATAAAGATCATTGCCTTGAGATGCTGCGTATAGGAATCGTGTGCCCAGACAAAACTCTTTCGTGTGAGAATAAAAGGAGCGTATATGATGAGGGCGGTGACCAGAAAAAGAAGCGTGAATCTGAAGTAGTAAGAAACCCTGTTTTTTAATGTTGAAGCGTTCATTATAAACCTCCGGGAGAAGTCTTCAGTGTATCTTATCATATTATATTCTATAACAAAAGAGAGCCGCAGGTCACGGAAAGAATAGCAATGGCGGAAGTGCGCAAGTATGTTATTATGATAAGAGTATCAATCATTAAAGGAGCAGAAGACTGAATGCAGATCATAGAAACGATTGCCCTGAAACTGGGTGTAAAGAACTGGCAGGTGGAGGCAGCTGTAAAGCTCATCGACGAGGGAAACACGATCCCTTTCATTGCCAGATACAGGAAAGAAGCAACGGGAACACTCACAGACGAACAGCTCCGGGAACTGGGAGAGTCACTGGCCTATCTGCGTTCCCTCGAGGAGCGCAAAGCCAAGGTCATGGAGAGCATAGAAGCGCAGGGGAAACTCACAGCAGAGCTGAAGGCGTCCATCGAAGCGGCGCAGACGCTGGTGGAGGTGGAGGACTTGTATCTTCCCTACCGCCCCAAGAGAAGGACCCGCGCAGGTATAGCCAAAGAGAAAGGGCTGCAGGGCCTTGCGGACTATATTTTGGCCCTGAAGCCGGGAAGCGATGTCCGCGGGGAGGCGGTCCGCTATATCGACGAGGAAAAAGAGGTGAAGGACGCCGATGAGGCTATTGCGGGAGCGATGGATATCATCGCGGAGCAGATCTCCGACGAGGCGCGCTTCCGGGCGTGGATCAGGGAGAAGACCCAGGCCAGGGGAACACTGATCACGGCGGAAAAGGCCCGCAAGAAGACGAAGGACGACGCGGAGACGGATGAAAAGACTCCCGCCAAGCTGAAGGAACGGCGGAATGTGTACGAGATGTATTTCGAGTACGAGGAGGCGGTCCGAAAGATCCCGGGACACAGGGTCCTCGCGATCAACCGCGGCGAGAAGGAGGGGGTTCTCTCGGTCAAAATAGCGGCGCCCGAAGAAGACATTCTCTTCTATCTCGAGAGACAGGTGACCCGCGGAGCAAAGGACCCGGATCCGGACGCCTTTTCCTATATCAAATCGGCAGTAAAGGACAGTTATGACCGACTGATCGCGCCCGCCATAGAGAGAGAACTCAGAAACCAGCTGACAGAAGAGGCGGAGGACGGGGCGATCCGCGTGTTCGCCTCCAATCTGGAGCAGCTTCTGATGCAGCAGCCCATCGCCGGCAAAGTGGTCCTGGGATGGGATCCTGCTTTCCGCACGGGCTGCAAACTGGCCGTAGCGGATCCCACAGGAAGGATCCTCGACACAAAGGTGATCTATCCCACAGCCCCGCAGAACAAGGTCAGGGAGGCCAAGCAGGAGCTGGAGAAGCTTGTCAGGAAATACGATGTCTCCGTGATCAGTATCGGCAACGGCACAGCCTCGAGGGAATCCGAGCAGGTGATCATAGAATTCATCAAAGAGCAGAAGAAGCCTCTGCAGTATGTGATCGTCAATGAGGCGGGAGCTTCCGTGTACAGTGCAAGCAAGCTCGCGACGGAGGAGTTTCCGCAGTTTGATGTGGGGCAGAGAAGCGCCGCATCCATCGCAAGAAGGCTTCAGGATCCGCTGGCGGAACTGGTCAAGATCGATCCAAAAGCGATCGGTGTGGGGCAGTACCAGCATGACATGAACCAGAAGAAACTGGACAGCGCCCTCACCGGCGTCGTGGAAAAGTGCGTCAACAGAGTCGGCGTGGACCTGAACACGGCCTCTTTCTCTCTTTTGTCCTATATTTCGGGTATCAGCAAGACGGTGGCCAAAAACATTGTTTCCTACAGGGAGGAGAACGGCGCTTTCCGCAATAGGAAAGAGCTGCTTAAGGTCGCGGGACTCGGTCCCAAAGCCTTCCAGCAGTGCGCGGGATTTCTGCGGATCCGGGGAGGCTCCCAGCCCCTCGATGAGACTTCCGTGCACCCGGAGAGCTATCCCGCAGTGGAAGAACTGTTAAAGAGCATGGGACTGTCGATGAACAGGGAGTCCTTCAAGGCCGCGGCCCGGATGGTCAAGGATCCGGCGAAGAAGGCGGAGGAACTGGGAATCGGTGAGCCGACTCTCAGAGACATTCTCCAGGAGCTTGAAAAGCCCGCTAGAGACCCCCGCGAGGAGATGCCGGCACCCGTCCTTCGCAGCGATGTGCTGTCCATGGAGGACCTTAAGCCCGGTCTGAAACTCAAAGGGACCGTGCGCAATATCGTGGATTTCGGAGCTTTTGTGGACATCGGCGTGCACCAGGACGGTCTTGTCCACATCTCCAAGATGAGCAAAAAATACATCAAACATCCCCTTGAAGTAGTGCGAGTGGGGGATGTGGTGGAAGTGACCGTACTCGGCGTCGACGCCGCCAAGAAAAGGATCTCTCTCTCCATGGTCGAGGGATGACGAAAGAAGAGAGGCCGGAAAGGATCCAGACATGAGCGAATCGGTATTTAATACAAAGGTTTATGCTTCCGTTGCCCGCAAGGCCCAGGCGGAAGGAATCGTCATGCTTGAGAACAGGGACAACGCGCTTCCTCTTAAGAAGGGCAGCAGGATCGCCCTGTTCGGGCGCAGCCAGTTCCGCTATTACAAGAGCGGCACAGGGTCCGGCGGTATGGTGAACACGACATATGTGACCGGTATCAGGGAAGCCATTCTTGAGAGGGAAGCCTATGTGCTGGCTCCCTCCCTTGAGAAAGCCTACGAACAGTGGCTCCCGGATCATCCCTTTGACGAGGGATGCGGCTGGGGAACGGAACCCTGGTTTCAGGAGGAGATGGAGGTCTCCCGGGAGCTCGTGAATGCAGCGGCCGGTGAGGCGGACGCCGCGGTGGTGATCATCGGAAGGACTGCCGGCGAGGACCAGGACAACAAGCCCGAGGGCGGCAGTTATTACCTTACGCAGAAGGAAGAGACGATGCTGGAGAGAGTCTGCGCGGCTTTCCCCCGGACCATAGTGCTTCTCAACGTCGGCAATATCATCGATATGAAATGGGTGGCAAAATATCGCCCGGCAGCGGTCCTCTACATCTGGCAGGGCGGCCAGGAGGGCGGAAACGGCGTCCTGGACGTGCTGACGGGAGAAGTGTCGCCCAGCGGCAAGCTGACCGATACGATCGCGTATAATATAAGCGATTATCCCTCGGACAAGGACTTCGGAGATCCCGACAGGAACTACTATGCGGAAGATATCTATGTGGGATATCGATATTTTGAAACATTCGCGAAAGAGAAAGTTCTCTATCCTTTCGGATTCGGAATGTCCTATACGAGTTTTGAAGTCCGCGGGCTCGGAATGGAGAGCGCGGGGGATGACACGATCAATTTCCGGGTCAGAGTCATCAACACCGGCTCTGCGGCCGGCAAAGAAGTGGTGCAGATCTACTGCGAAGCGCCCCAGGGCAAACTCGGAAAGCCCGCAAGAGTGCTGTGCGCCTACAGAAAGACTATTACTCTGGATCCCGGACAGTATCAGGACCTGCGTCTCAAGGTGCCGGTGAGAGCGATCGCAAGTTATGATGACAGTGGGGTGACCGGTTATAAGTCCTGCTGGGTCCTCGAGGAGGGCGAATATACCTTCCATCTGGGCAGCAGTGTGAGAGATACAAAGCCCTGCGGAAGCTTCCGGCTCAGCGGGACAGCTCCCATCGAGCAGCTCGAGGAGGCGATGGCGCCGATCCGGGCCTTTGAGAGGATGAAACCCGCGCGGAAAGCGGATGCGGACGGATCGGATAATCTTTATGAACTGACTTATGAGCCTGTTCCGCTCAGGACTGTTCCCCCGCTTGAGAGACGAGCACAGAGGCTTCCGGCGGAAATCCCCTATACGGGAGACAAGGGCTGGCGGCTCTGCGATGTCGGCGACGGCAAGGTGTCCATGGATGATTTCCTCGCGCAGCTCAGCGATGAAGACCTGATCTGCCTCACCAGAGGGGAGGGAATGTGCTCGCCCAAAGTCACGGCAGGCACAGCTGCGGCTTTCGGAGGCGTCACAGACAGGCTGCTCGGCTTTGGCATACCGCTCGGCTGCTGCTCCGACGGACCCAGCGGGATCCGCATGGACAGCGGGACAAAGGCATTTTCGATGCCTTCCGGCACCTGCCTTGCCTGCACCTGGAACAACGTGCTGGTCAAGGAACTCTACAACTGGGAGGGACTGGAACTGCGCAAGAACCGCATCGATTCCCTGCTCGGCCCCGGCATGAATATCCACAGGCACCCGCTGAACGGCAGGAATTTCGAGTACTTTTCGGAAGATCCTTTCCTCACGGGAAAGATGGCAGTCGTGCAGCTGCGCGGTATGCGCGAGAGCATGGCGGCCGGCACGATCAAGCACTTCTGCGCCAATAACCAGGAGTACCGCCGCATGAAGGCGGACAGCGTCATTTCGGAGAGAGCGCTCAGGGAGATCTACCTCAGGGGATTCGAGATCGCGGTCCGGGAAGGGGCGGCGACATCCGTCATGACTACTTACGGATCGGTGAACGGGTCGTGGACAGCGTCCCAGTACGATCTTTTGACGACGATCCTGCGCGGCCAGTTCGGCTTCGGCGGCATTGTAATGACTGACTGGTGGGCAGCAGGAAGTGAGGAGAACGGCCCTGAGAGTATCAAGCAGACCTCAACAATGATCAGGGCGCAGAACGATCTGTATATGGTCACTTTCAGCTCTGAAAAGAACGCGAACGGCGACGATACGGCCGAAGGACTGGCAGAAGGACGGATCACAAGGGGAGAACTTCTAAGATCCGCGCGCAACATCTGCCGTTTCCTCATGGACACGCCGGCTTATCTGAGAATGTACGGCAGAGAGACCGATCTTGACATAAGCCTTGAGAAGGCAAGAGAAGAAGAGGAACGCAGCGGCGGCGCGGCGGTCAGTGTCCTGGTGGAAAAGAGCTGTGAGATCCCCGCGGACAAGATCGTGACAGGCAAAGGTTCCATGAACATCATCGAAGTGCAGATAAAGGAGAGAGGGACCTATCTCCTCGAGGCGGAGGTGCGCTCTGAGCTGGACAACGCCCTGGCTCAGATCCCGATGTCTGTATCGATCGGCTCCCACGCCATCGAGACAATCTCTCTGTCCGGAGCGGAGACTGAGTGGAAGAAGATCTCCGTCGAACTTCCGTCTGTCATGAGCTTTACATTCTACCTTAAGATTTTCTTCGCACTGGGAGGCATGGGGATCCGCAGCGTCAGACTGTCTCTCCTCGAGTCCCAGGAAGGAGACGTGGCGGATCACCTCTCCGGAAGACAGACTGAGTAAGCAGGAGGACTGACTTGGATAAGATCAAAGAACTGTATTTGAAATATAAGGAAATCATCAACTATCTGATTGTCGGCGTCCTTACCACGGTAGTGAGCCTGACGGTCTATTACGGACTGGTCCTGACAGTCTTCAACCCCAAAAACCCGATCCAGCTGCAGGCTGCCAATATAGCATCCTGGATCTGCGCGGTAGCTTTCGCTTACTGGGCAAACCGGAAATTTGTGTTCGAGAGCAAGAGCACGGAGATCGTAAAGGAAGCGGGCGCTTTCGTCACGGCAAGGATCGGGACCCTTGTGATGGATATGGTGTTTATGTTTGTGACCGTGTCACTTTTCGGTATGAACGACAAAGTGGCCAAACTCCTGGATCAGGTGATGGTCACTATTGCGAACTATGTTTTCAGCAAGCTCTTTGTCTTTAAGGATAAAAAGGAGTAAACCTTTATGAAATTGATGGTCTTTGACGTGGGCGGAACCGAGATCAAGTACTGTGTGATGGATGAATCACTTGCGAGAGAAGAAGCAGGCAGCGTGCCGACTCCGATGAGCACTCAGGAGGAGTTTTTTGATCTGCTCTGCCGCCTCTATGAGCCCCACAGGGGGAAAGTGGAAGGGATCGCCATGTGCCTTCCGGGCTTTATTGACAGCGAAAACGGCAGATGCCTGGGCGGCGGCGCCCTTCGCTACAATCACGGCAGGGACGTGGCAGGCCCGCTGTCGGAGAGAACCGGCGTACCGGTGCACATCGCCAATGACGGAAAGTGCGCTGCGCTGGCGGAGCTTCGGGACGGATCTCTCAAGGGCTGCCGCAACGCCAGCGTCTACATTATCGGAACCGGTGTCGGAGGAGGCCTGATCATTAATGGCGAGATTCTGAACGGAAGCCACTTCACGGCGGGAGAGTTCAGTTTCCTGCGCCTTACAAACACGGACTGGCACGATCCCGGAACTACTGTCGGCATGGTCTGCAGTACAACAGGGCTTCTGGATCTCAACCGCAGATTCGTCGATTTCAGCACCGATCCTCTCATAACCGGCAGGCAGTTTTTTGAAAGGGTAAACGCCGGGGACGCAATGTCCCTGAAGATCCTTCGCAGATTCTGCATGCAGGTCGCCATGTAGATCGCGAATCTTACGATCCTTCTGGATCTGGAGAAAGTAGCGGTAGGAGGCGGGATCAGCAGGCAGCCGATTCTTATTGAGACCATCAGGGAGTGTCTGGATGAGATCTACAGTGACCCCGGTCCCTATTTTGACCCGGCGCTGCCCAAGACGGAGATCGTCAGCTGCAGATACGGAAGCGAGGCGAACCTTGTGGGGGCATATCACTATTACATGGAGACGAGATAAAAAAAGGGGCTGTCGCATTAAGCGAAGGATTAAATCCTGCGCGGGTGCGGCAAGCCCCTTCAAAATTGCATTGAAATCGCGGGATTCACACAGATCCTTCCTTTCGCTGCGGAGGGAACCGCTGATCCAAAACTCGCCGTCCGCTCTAGAGACCTACCGGCTCGGACATGTTGGGCTTTCGGGCTGCAGGAGCTGCAGCCCTCATTCCCTCCTCCGCTCGGTCAGGATCAGGTTCATCCGGGCCGCTTATTCAAAGCAGTTTTTCCGGGGCTTGCCGCACCCGTCCGGACCTGATCCATGACGCTTGACAGGCAGGTCACTTTTCATATC
>DJXS01000059.1 GCA_002448395.1 Lachnospiraceae bacterium UBA6998
GAGCGGGTCATACAGATGGTGAAAAGGTACCTCAGAAGCGGAGTCATGGAAAACGGAGTGGTAGTCGATACCGAGGAGGGATCACCACAGGGGGGAAACCTTTCTCCATTGCTGGCGAATGTCTACCTCAACGAATTCGACCAGGAGTATCAGAAACGGGGAGTACCGTGTGTACGCTATGCGGACGACATCGTCCTGCTGGCAAAGAGCGAACGAGCCGCAAAGAGACTACTGGAAACGAGCACGAAATACCTCGAGGGAACCCTGAAATTAAAGGTGAACCAAGAGAAAAGCCGCGCCGTAAGTGTGTTTGCAATCAGAAATTTTAAGTACCTCGGCTTCGCGTTGGGAAAGAGCGGAAAGGGCATTTTCGTCCGCGTTCATCCGAAGTCGATGAAGAAGTTCAAGAACCGTCTGCGCGAATACTCTTCCCGGAAACGCTGTCAGAGCATCAGACCGAGCCTTGCGAAGATCAAGGTCTACGTCAGAGGATGGATGAACTACTACGGGATCGCAAGCATGAAGAATCCGATCGATGACCTAAACGGATGGCTGTACCGACGCATACGTATGTGCATCTGGAAGCAGTGGAAACTGCCAAGGACAAGGAAGCGGCACCTTATTAACCTGGGGACACCGGAATACTACGCACACTTGGCGGCGAACAGTCGAAAAGGACACTGGAGAACGGTCAATACGACAACCGTTAAACGCGCATTGTCAAAAGAAAGACTGATACGCTCAGGCTTTTATGATCTAGCCATCGCGTACCAGTCAGTGCACGTCAACTATTGAAACCGCCGTGTACCGAACGGTACGCACGGTGGTGTGAGAGGACGGGGGTCAATCACCCCCTCCTACTCGATTAACATCAAATATATTTTCGAAACAAAGCTGCAACGGGCGCGAAACAATTGTTCATAATTGGCCGGCGAGGTGTATAATTATATTTGTCTTAATGATTTTGGGGAGCAGAAAGGAGCAAAAATGAAACACAACTTTGACCTGCCAGATCCGAGGGCGGGGACAAATAACAGGAGCGGTAAGATCAATTGTAAAAGCTTGAGGCGCCTTATTGCTATGCTTCTTTCTGTTGTGCTGGCAGCGGGCACATGTCTGCCGGCCAAGGCAGCTGAACAGCCGGAGACTCAGACGGAGGAAGCGAGCGGGAATCTGCTGAATGCTCAAGGGGACGCCTCCTGGCTGAATGACTACTCTTATTACACGACAGACCTGGATGATTGGACAACTGCGATTTGCCTTGAACAATACAATGGCGAGAGCACTGAGATCGAAGTGCCGGGAACCGTAGAGATCCAAAATGTCACATATTCGGTGACAGCAAAAGATGGCAGCGTCTGGGATAGTTCAGTAGAAAGCTTTACATTTGGCGCAGATTTTGTATTCCCTGAGGATTGCTCATATTTCTTTGAGGGAAAAGAGGTATTGACGTCTGTCGACATGAGTCTGGCAGACACGAGCAGAGTTACATATATAGAGAGTATGTTTACAGGCTGCAGCAATCTCAGATACATAAATCTCAGCGGATGGGATTGGTCACAGGTACAGTATTATCCCACAGACCTTTTAGAAGACTGTCTTAATCTGGAAGAATTGATCACGCCGGAATATGTGTCTGATCATAAGGATACGGTCTATTTGCCTTGCCTGATGGCGAATCAGGGCGGGGAGATTTTTGACAGTCTTCCGGTGGAATCCGCAAGCGTTGCGCTCACGTCCGTCGTACTGCCGGAATGGCTTGACGAATATGATTATTCGTTTGACAAGGAATATAAAGAATTCGTGTTGGAGAACTATAACGGCGATTCATCAGAGATTACGGTGCCTGCCAGCGTGACCATTGCCGGTACGGGGTATGATGTGAAGGTTGATAGTTGTCCATGGAAGACGGATGTAACCAGTCTTTCATTTGAAGGAAGCGAACCTTTCCGCTATACTGACTCGAATTTTTTCGGTGCAATGCAAGACCTTGAAGTTCTGGATCTGCAGAATGTCAATTGTACATGGAAGAACTATCAGTCTTTTGGCGATTGTGCCAATCTGAAAACGATTTATATACCTGCAAACTGCTCATGGGGATCTGTTCTCCCGAGGCTCTTTAAAGATGAAAACGGTAATACTTATTCCTATCTGCCGACAGACATACCCAACAATACACGGCTGGATGCTGTGATATATGATGCCTGGCTCGGGGATTTCGTTTATCAAGTCGAAGGCGGCAAACTTAAGCTGACCGGGTATAACGGAGATCAAACAGATCTGGTTATTCCCAGCCATGCTGTTATTGACGGCACAGCATATGACGAAGTATGGATTCAAAGCAATATTTGGAAAAACAGTCCAGTCAAAAGCCTGAAGTTTAAAAATGGAGTAAACTTTGGCCAAAGTACGTCCGGGGGAATTGAAATCCTCAATCTGTTTGATAGATTGGAGAACTTGGAATCAGCCGATTTCAGTGAGGTCAGTGTAAATGAGTTTGTAACGATACAAAGCATGTTTGAGGGCTGCTCAAATCTGAAAAACGTTGATCTGAGCGGCTTTGATTTCTCGAACTGCTCTGCGGCAGAAAAGGTTTTCGATGGCTGCGACAGCTTGGAGACCATAGAAACTCCTGTAAATGTCCATTGCACTCTTGCGCTGCCTGCCTCTTTCTCGGATGAGGATGGTAATATATATACCGAAATGCCGAAGAACACTAGTGAGAGCATAACCCTCACCAGGGCAAATGGATCCGATGACCCGAGTGAATCGGGAGATCCGAGCGGCACATGCGAGCATGTATACGGCGAGTGGACAGTCACAAAGGAAGCGACATGTACGGAAGCAGGAAGCAGAGAAAAGACCTGCACAAGCTGTGGAGAGAAGGTCACAGAAGAAATCCCTGCAGCAGGACATAAGTGGAATTCAGATTACACAGTAGACCGGAAACCGACCGGTACTGCTGAAGGATCCGAGTCAAAACATTGCTCAGTCTGTAACGAGATCAATCCCGACACGGTTCGGTCGATTCCCAAATTGACGGGTACCTGGATGAGTAACAGCAAGGGCTGGTGGTACAAATGGAGTGATGGATCTTATCCTAAGAGCAAATTTGAGAATATAAGCGGCAAGACCTATTACTTCGACAGCAGCGGATATATGGTTACAGGCTGGCAGAAGATCGGAGGTGCCTGGTATTATTTCAGCGCCAGCGGAGCGATGACCACCGGCTGGCAGAAGATCAACGACAAGTGGTACTACATGAGCGGAAACGGAGTAATGCAGACGGGCTGGCAGAAGATCGGAAGCAGGTGGTACTACTTCGAAGGAAGCGGAGCAATGGCAGCGAACAAGTGGGTAGGAAACTATTACCTGACAGGAAGCGGAGCCATGGCGACGAACACCTGGATCGGGAAGTATTATGTAGGCGCTGATGGGAAGTGGATCCCGGGATATGGAACATGACAATAAGATGGTAGTAATACCTGACAATCATTTATAGGATTGCTCACAAAAAGAGACAGTTTAGGCTGTCTCTTTTTTTTCTTGACAAGCGTTATTATAATTAGGTATACATCTATTTTTGAAAGACTGAATATGATAACAGGAGGAAATCGATGTTTAGAATAAAACGGATAACGATATTATTCATGTCGGCGCTTCTAATGGGGTCGACAGTTTGCGCGCCGGTTATGGCGGCAGAGGAGTCCGGTGAACCGATCGCGGCTGTTCAGGAAGAGGCGGAGGACGAAAAACAGCCGGAGAGCGGAAAGTATCTGCCGCTGATCGTTGTAGATGGTGTCACAGATGAGTCACAGAAAAATGCCTATAAAGCTTCAGCTGCGTGGGACGCGGAGAAACTGGCTTCTCTGCCGGTACTTAATACGGATGTAACGAGTGCTTCCGACGGCTGTATTTTGCTGGGGCTGCCCGGAGAATATGTCGCAGACCAACAGGCAGTCCTTGACAGGATCAATGAGATCCGCAAAGAAGCCTGTGAGGAAGGCGTAATTAACCCTGAAACGAATATGCCGCTGACACCGGATGACTATGTCCCACTCAAATGGTCCAATGAACTTGAGAAGATTGCGAGAATCCGCGCGGCAGAGTCTTCCATGACCGGTTACCATGAAAGGACGAACGGTGACAGCTGGCAGTCCATGGACAGCGAATTTACATATGTCGGTGAGTGTATTGCATGGAATTACAGCAGTTCCGCAACTGCAGGAATCGAGCAATGGTACAGCGAGAAGAAACACTGGCTTGAGGGAAATACGAAGGATTCGGGTCATTATACGACGCTGATCCGGCCGGCCATGCGCTGTGTCGGAGCAGGAACATTTTACTCTTCTTACACAGAGTATCCTAATACGACTCTGGTTGAGTTCTATACCAATGATGTCGTGGATCAATCCTTTGTGGACGTGACAGGGGAATGCATCCAGATGCTTGAAGTAGCCGAAGCAAAATTGGATGGCGATCCTTCTATTCTGGGAACGCTCTCAGGCGTGAAGGGTGATGAGAGCACGCTGCTCCTTACGGCCAACGCTGTATATAATGGGCCGGTATTCACATCTAATACGAAGAGTCTGCTGTTTAATGATGGAGTTAACTGGTCATCTTCTGACAGCGAAATTGCATCAGTTTCTGACTCCGGCATTGTAGAGGCAGGTAAATGCGGCAGCGCTACGATCACGGCACAGGCAGAAAACGGAGCTTCTGCTTCAGCAGAGTTTACTGTTGAGCATGTTAAGCAGAAGATTCCGGCAGTGGAAGCAACCTGCACAAAGACCGGCCTCTCTGAAGGGGAGAAGTGCTCTAACTGCGGCAAGGTCACAATTGAGCAGCAAACGGTGCCGAAAGCCGGGCATAAATGGAATTCATATTACACAGTAGATAAGGCGGCTACGTTTACAAGCGAGGGATTGAAGTCAAAACATTGCTCAGTCTGCGGAGCAAGCGATCCCGGCTCGGCTCAGTCAATTCCCAAATTAAAGGCAGCATGGAAGAAAAACAGCAAAGGTTGGTGGTATGACCGGGGCGATGGATCTTACCCGGCAAGTAAATTTGAAACTATTGGCGGTAAGGTCTACTACTTTAATTCTAATGGATATATGGCGACCGGCTGGCGTGAGATCAACGGCAAGTGGTATTACTTCAGTGAGAGCGGAGCGATGGTCACGGGCTGGAAGCAGGTTGGCATCAGATGGTACTGTTTCAACTCGAAAGGAGTAATGCAGACCGGCTGGCAGAAACGTGACGGCAAGTGGCATTACTTCAGCGAAAGCGGGGCGATGGTAACCCGCTGGCAGGAGATCGACGGTGAAAGGTATTACTTCAATTCAAGAGGAGTAATGCAGACCGGTTGGCAGGAACTTGACGGCAAGTGGTATTACTTCAACGGAAACGGAGTGATGTTAACCCACTGGCAGGAAAGCGACGGTAAAAGGTATTACTTCAATTCAAGAGGAGTGATGCAGACCGGCTGGCAGGAGATAGGCGGCAGGTGGTATTACTTCAGCGAAAGCGGAGCGATGCGGACGGGCTGGCAAAAACTTGACGGCGAACGGTATTACTTCAACGAAAGCGGGATAATGCAGACCGGCTGGCAGGAACTTGGCGGCAAGTGGTACTTCTTCAGCGAAGGCGGAGAGGCAGTAACTGGCTGGCAGGAGATAAGCGGGAAGTGGTATTACTTCAGCGAAAGCGGAACAATGCGGACGGGCTGGCAAAAACTTGACGGCACCTGGTATTACTTAAACAGAAAAGGAGCGATGGTCACCGGCTGGCAGCTTATCGACGGCAAATGGTACTACTTCAGCAGAAGCGGAGCAATGCGAACGGGCTGGCAGCAGATCGATGGCGTGTGGTACTATTTAGATTCAATCGGAGCCATGCAGACCGGCTGGCAGCTTATCGACGGCAAATGGTATTACTTCAGCAGAAGCGGAGCAATGCAGACAGGTTGGCAGGAGATAGGCAGCACATGGTATTACCTGAATAGAAAAGGAGTGATGGTCGCTGGTTGGCTGCTATATAAGGACAACTGGTATTATTTGAGCAGAAGCGGAGCAATGTTGACCGGCTGGCAGCAGATAGACGACATCTGGTATTTCCTCGATGGAAGCGGTGCAATGGCCGCAGACAAGTGGATCGGCGATTACTATCTGACCGAAAGCGGAGCTATGGCAACGGATACCTGGATCGGAGAGTATTATGTGGGCGCTGACGGGAAGTGGATTCCAGGCTATAGAGAGAAATAATTGTCAGGAAATTCCTTGACAATTATCGGATTTGTTGTACAATAAAAGCCTATCTCAAAAGAAGCTTCTTATATTTGAGTAAATAAGGACAAATGGCCCAGACTGCGATAGCAGCAGTCTGTCCATGAGTCCTTTTTTTATTTCATGGGCAGTTTTTGCAGATTATACAGCAAGCAGCGCAAAGAAAAGAAAGTGAGGTGAAACAGATGGGCAAGAGTTTTTTTGTGAAGTCCCCGGAGACGGGTGCATGTTATTGCGGCAGGTGCGGCAAGAGGCAGCTTACAGACCTCTACAACATGCAGAAGCACGCACAGATATGCGATCCGCAGTTTGGTGTGAAAGATGAGGTTCTGGTTGTCGAGGAGGGACGCAGCTGGGGATATCGCCTTGAGAGCGCTCCCGGCGTATTGACGCTGTCCATCTGCGCACCGTTCCTGACCCGGATCCGCGGGTTTAAGGATCGTTTCAGCGGAATGGAGTGGATGACGGTCTTTGCCGCGGAGTTTGCTGCGGGAACGAAGAACATCAGGATCCTCAGCAATGATACAGGGTATGATATGGAAGTTTTGCTGTCTTTGATCAGGGCAGACCGCATCATTCCGATCAGTTCAGTGCGAGACAGTGAAGTGATCCGGCAGGTGTTTCCATGCATTGATATCTACAGCCTGCAGATGTTTGCGCATATATATAAGTGCAAGGGCTTTACCGCGAATAAGCCTATTAAACCGGGGACAGAGAGCTGGCTGTTCGAGAAAACGCCCGGCAGCAAGGAGTGGAAGGAACTGGAGAAGCATCTGACACCGGAGCGCGGCAAAATACCGATCTACGCAGCTGTGTATAAGCACAGAAATGATTCGTATATCCTGCAGGTGGTACTTAAGAAGGGACAGGAGAAAACTGTTTTTCTCTTTACGAGAGGATACTGCAGCTGCAGCCGCGAGGTAGATCTGAATGAGATCTTCCTGCAGCAGTATTATCTGGTGGGGAACGCGATGAAGGCCGTTGAGGCGTTCGACAAGGCTTATCCGGAATATCATCTGGCGATGTACGCGAGGCGCTCGGAGAATATTTTGACCCCGCTTCTGGCGGCGGATTATCACACGGGAATGGAGTTGGCGGCGAAAGCAGGAGCGACGGCTATAGCTGAGAGCTACGACAAGCTTTCCGTATTTGAGAAATCCCCGCGCCTGTTTCACAATCTCAAGGATTTGTTCGGCTTATCGGTGCCGGTCCTGCGGGCGCTGCAGCGCGATCAGATAAACGACAGTGTGATGGCGCGGCTCAGGGAGATCTATGAGTATCAGCCTGCGTTTCTTCAGTTTGAGTCTTACACAGATTCTATGATGGAGTTCTACATGCGCGGCAATGTCACACACAGAGGCGCGAACAGAGAGCGCGCGATCGATGGGATCGGAGCGCTGAACGACAAGCAGATCCTGCAGATTCTGCGCTATCTGGAGAAGCATCCCCTTGACGGGCATTACTATTGTGACTACATGAATGCCTGCGCGCAGTTAGGTGAGTATGTATATGGGATCACGCCGAATATTCCCATCCGAGAGGCACATGACCGCGTGGTCTCGCGCATCAGGAACGACCAGGACTGGAATTCGAAGAGAAGGTTTGAATATGCTGTGAACAGTGAGGAGTATCTCCGGCTTGCGACCTGCTTAACTGAGGAGGACGAGGAGTTTTTTGACAAGGATCCATACATGGTGACAGCACCTGAAACCAGCGATGACCTCTTTAGAGAGAGCGAGAGCATGCATAACTGTGTGCGTATTTACGTTTCCAGAGTCACTCGGCAGTCGTCGAGGATCTACTTCCTGCGCGAGAAGGAGAAGCCGGATAAGAGCTATGGCACGATCGAGGTGTCCGGCGATGGCAGCAGGCTCATTCAGGCCAAGGCGTTCGCTAACCGCAGACTGCCGGGAAAAGCGCAGAGGTTCGTGATCAAGTGGTGCAGATCTAAAAGGATCAGGATCGATACTGGGGATATCGCAAAGGTTCCTTACGAAATTTCATAGAATCACGCCTTCCGATGCGATGATCATGATTGATTACCAGCATTGGGAGGCGTTTTATTTGTTTTATATTTAGTCATATTCAATGGGAATATCGGTAGTTTCAGGTGATACTTCTGAGTCCGTTTTCAGCAGTTCATCTGTTGAAACGCCAAAAAAAGCAGCAAATACTTTCAATTCTATATCGGTGACAAAGCGGTCACCGGACTCAATTCTCTGAATCGCGTTTTTATCCAAATCAAGGCCCTTAAGGGACAGTTCTAATGAAGTACAAAATAGATGCGGCGACAGACCAAGGATCATACCGAAAGACAAATCAAGATAGCATTTTGACGTGCAAAAAAGAGGTACATATATTGTAAGCAACTGTTCCATAATCGATGCACAATTTCCAAACAATGATCCCGCTCAGAAGAACGGCGCTAAAACAAAATGGATGAATTATCGGGTTTGACTTTGGTTTCTTATAGTAGTAGTCAAGAAAGCTCTCGGCGTTCTGCATAATTCTTTTCACTCACATTTACGATGGGATTTTGAGAGAAAGTCAGCGGTAATATTAAGAGAATCAGGAACGTCACTAAGTTTTATGGAAAGACTCGGAGATAATTTGAGTCGAATAAGTATTTCCACAAAACGGTCAAATAGAATTGTCACAGAGTTCCCGCCACTCACACCCCGGGCAGCAGGAGGCGATAAGATCTTCTGTGATGCAAAGGCTTTCCGGAATACCGATAAGTTTGGAGAGTGTATTCCGCCACAGTTTCTCCTCCACCAAACGGTCAAACAGGGCCGGTTTTTCGGAAGTGCATTGTCCATCCACACAGTTTGGGCAGTGCGCACATAGGTCATCTGCGCCGCTTACCAGTGTGATCGGAGTGAGGGGATTGGCGGTCAACTGTCTTTTGACAAGGGTCATGTGTTCGACGAATACTTCGCTGTAGCCGCGGCCGACAAAGGTCTGAAGACAGAGGAGATGGTGGGGGCGGAGGTGCAGCTCTGAGGTGCCGGTGCACTGTGAAGAGTTTGCGCTCATTGGTGTATATTCCTTTCAATTCAGATGATGTAAAAGCCCTTCTCCGGCGTACAACCACCGGCGAAGGGCTTTATGCATATGCAGTATTAACGGCTGATACAATGATGACTGATAAAATGTCTTGGGGGAAGAAGCCTCCTGCATATGATCTTTACATAGCGCCCTGGCTCGCAGGGACAGCTTTCTTGAGCGCGACCTCGATGGGAGGGGCGACGAGCATGACTGCGATGATCTTGATGAGATCGCCGGGCAGGAAAGGGATGACGCAGGCTGCCAGAGAGGCGGCAAGGGTCATCTTGGTCTGGGCCATGAACCATGCGGTTCCGATTATGTAGAGAACTGCAGTGGCAAGGACCATGGAGACGAACATTACGGTATATTTGCGAGCGCCGGATTCATTTCTGCCAAATTTGTGGTAGAGGAGACCCGCGACGAAAGCCATAGGGATGTATCCAATGATATAACCGCCTGTGACGCCGAGGGTAATGCCAATCCCTCCGGTCCAGCCGGCAAAGACGGGAACGCCGACGCTGCCGAGCAGTACATAGATAACCTGGCTGAGTCCTCCGAGTTTCGCGCCGAGGAGGATTCCCGAGAGGAGAACCGCAAAGGTCGCGAGAGAGATCGGGACTTCTCCTGCCAGAGGCACGGAGAGGGGAGCCAGTATGCAGGTAACTGCGGCGCAGAGGGCGCAGAGAACAAGATCGTGTGTTGTCATTTTCATGATGCAGTAAACCTCCGAATCGTTTGATGTCAATGAAATGGTAAACGATTCGGAGAGAATTGTCAACCAGAGCAAATAAAAAGGTTAACAAACGCGGGCGCGGTTGTTAACCTCTGTAAAACCAAATATTTGTTAGTCAGACCTTTTCTAAAATCTCGTTTCCAATCTCTTCAACAGTCTTGCCATCCGTGTGAATGATGATATCCGCAGCGGCTTCGTATTTGGCCCGGCGGCTGTCCATGAGCCCTCGCACGAAGTCGATGTTTTTATTATTCTCCAGGAGAGGCCGGCTGTGATCCTCCTTGAGGCGATCGAGAATGGTTTGAGGATCGGCGGTCAAAAGAATGACACGGCCGATCTTCTTCATTTCCACGACGTTGCGCTCGCGCATGGGAACGCCTCCGCCGCAGGAGAGGACCACGCCCTTGCGGGACTGCATCTCGACGAGAAGGGCGGTCTCAAGGTCGCGGAAGTACTCCTCGCCGTGCCTGTTGAAGATATCTGTGATGCTCATGCCTTCCCTCTGCGCGATGATCTGATCCATCTCGATGGCGTCCATGTTGTACTGCGCGTGGAAATAGTCGGATACAGTGGATTTACCGGTTCCCATGAAGCCAATCAGGACCAGGTTGCAGGGGATGGGACTGTGTTTTATGGTATAAACGTCTGCCTGCGCCATTTGCTTTACTCCTTTAAATCGTTAATATAACGAGTTGATAATAAGTCAAATCCGGCAAAAGTTCAACAGAAAAGTTCACATCGGGGGTAAGCAATGGTAAACTATTTTAGTGGCTTTGTTTTTGTTACGAACAGTGCAGCATAAAACTGCCGGGTGAATGAGGAATACGAAGATGAATGGAATAGTCAACTGGTTAAGGAGTATACTGCGCCCGTTTGGACTTCTCAGGGAAAATATAAAGAGCCTGATCGCTTTTGAGGTGATCTTCCGGATCCTCACTTTTTTGGTGCTGTTTCCGCTCATGACCTGGGCGCAGAGGCTGTGGCTGATCGCCAATAAGACGAAAGTGATCGCATGGTACAACGTGATCACGTTTGTCAAAAACCCGATCACCTGGATCGTTTTCTTTTTTATGATCGTACTGCTGGTTGCCGCGGCGATGTTTGAACAGTTCGCGCTCTATGACACGCTGCATGCTTCCAAGTTCGGGCTCAGAAGGACGACAAGGCAGATTTTTTCATCAGGATTTGATATGTGTGTCGAGCGCCTGCGGCTGGAGAACTGGGGGTTTATTCCCTATGTGATTTTTGTCCTGCGCTTCGGTCCTGTATCAGATGTCTCCAGCATTACATCAGTGATCAGGATTCCGGGATTTATCATTGAAGATTTTCACAAGCATCCATGGGAGATGTGGGTTTATACCGCGCTTGAATTTGTTGCGCTGTATTTCTTCCTGCGCTGGATCTTCGCGATCCCGATCATGATGGAGGAGGACGGCGTAAGCTTTTCCACAGCTTGCAGGAAGAGCGCCGCGATGACAAGAGGAAAGTATAAGTTCCGGGTCCTTTTCCTCGCTGTCGGATGGAATTTGCTGATCACCGCTTTTTATTATATCGGCTCAGGTCTGATCGTTGTGGGGTGGTATCTGCTGTCGATGTGGGTGATCCCGGCGGAAACGGAACCTTTTCTCGAGTTCTTCCTTGAACGATTCATACCGACCAGTATTATCTTTTATATTTTCTTCCTCTGGGTTATGATTCCGCTGATCGCGGCAAGTTACCAGTCCGCTTATTATAAGAGAAAAGAGGACCTTGGAGAGGACCTGCTCCGCTACACTGAACCCCCTCACTTTTTTCACAGATATCCGATCCTCAAGGTCCTGGTTGTCGGTATTTGCGCCGTCTGCATCTTCTTCTCAGTGCCCAGAAGATATGCGCAGATTCGCTGGATCATGAACACGGATTACGGAACCCCGATGATCATGGCGCACCGCGGTTTCTCGTCGGCTGCACCTGAGAACACAATGCCGGCTTTCCAGAAGTGTATCGATGAGGACTTTTCGGCAGCGGAGCTGGATGTGCAGATGCTCGCGGACGGGACGATCATCGTGATGCACGATGACAATCTGGGGAGAACGACAGGACTGAACAAGAATGTCTGGGAAGTGACTTACGACGAGATCAAGGACCTGGATAACGGGCGCTTTTTCAGTGAAGAATTCGCCGGGACGAAGATCCCCACTCTTGACGAGGTCATTAAACTCGCCGGAAGCGGCAAGGACAAGCTCTTCCTGAATATTGAGATCAAGAGAAACGGCCACGACGAGGGAATCACGCAGAAGGTCGTTGATATCATTGTGGAGAACGATTATCTGTCAAACTGTGATATAACGTCGCAGGATTACCACACGCTGGAGGAGGTGCGCGCGATCAACCCGTCGGTGCTCACCGCCTATACCTCCGCGATCGGAATCGGCAATATTGAGACACTTGACGCGGCGGACATCATCAGCATTCAGGAAACATTTGCTACTTACGAAAACATCGAGCGGATCCACAACGCCGGAAAGCACGTCTTTGTCTGGACAGTCAATGAAACGGATACTATGGAGAATCTTATCAGTCTCAACGTGGACGCGATCCTCACAAATGACCCGCGGTTATGCAAAGAAGTCATCGACGAGCATCAGGAAACCGCGATGGACGTGATCCGCAGAATACAATCGGCATTTTCGTTCCTGTAAGCGGCATAGGAGGCAATTATGAGAAAACTCGCGCTTTCCGACGAAGTGCTTCTGAGTGTTCAGAAGCCGGCGCGATACCTCGGAAACGAGGCCAATGCGGTCTACAAGGACCGCGGGAAGGTGGACATCCGGTTTGCGATGTGCTTCCCCGACGTCTACGAGGTGGGCATGTCCCATCTGGGAATTCAGATTTTATACGATATGTTTAACCGCAGAGAGGATACCTGGTGCGAGCGGGTATACTCCCCGTGGCTGGACCTTGACAAAATATTGCGGGACCGGAAGATCCCGCTTTTTGCGTTGGAATCGCAGGACCCGATCCGGGATTTTGACTTGCTGGGGATCACGCTGCAGTTCGAGCTCTGCTACACAAATGTGCTGCAGATCCTGGATCTGTCGGGGATTCCTCTGCGGGCCTCGGAGCGCGATGAGTCTTATCCGATCGTGATCGGAGGCGGCCCCTGCTCCTATAATCCGGAGCCGATCGCGGAATTTTTTGACATGTTCTACATCGGCGAGGGAGAAGTTGTGTATGACCAGCTTCTGGACCTGTATAAGGCAATGAAAGCAGAGGGAAAGAGCCGCAGGGAGTTTCTGATCGCTGCCGCTTCGCAGGTGCCAGGCATCTATGTGCCGTCACTCTACTCGGTAACCTACAAGGAGGACGGGACGATCGCGTCCTTTACGCCAACAGTTCCGGGTGTTCCCACGCATGTAGTTAAGCAGACAGTAAAAGATCTGGACGCGTCACCTTATCCGCTGCATCAGCTGGTGCCCTTCATTCAGATCACGCAGGACCGCGCGGTTGTGGAGATTCAGAGGGGCTGTATCCGCGGCTGCCGTTTCTGTCAGGCGGGCATGATCTACCGGCCGAATCGGGAGAGATCCTTGGAGCGGCTCTGTAAATACACAGACGCGCTGATTGAGAATACGGGCTTTGACAATTTTACGCTCAGCTCACTCAGTTCCAGTGACTATACCTGTATCAAAGAGCTTGTGGAATATTTTGTCGACACATACGGACCGCGCGGGACATCTCTCCAGCTTCCCTCGCTGCGTGTGGACTCACTTTCCCTCGACGTCATGACTAAACTTCACGATGCCAGGAGGGGAAATCTGACTTTTGCCCCGGAGGCGGGCTCCCAGAGACTTCGTGACGTCATCAACAAGGGACTCACGGAAGAGGAGATTCTTGACGGCGCGCGGGAAGCCTTCCGCGGCGGCTGGAAGAAGGTCAAACTCTATTTCATGCTGGGACTGCCCACGGAGACGCCCGAGGACCGGTTCGCGATCGCGGATCTGGCCAATAAGATCGCTGTGGCCTACTTCCAGGAAGTCCCCAAAGAAAAGCGCAATGGGCGCTGCGACATAACAGTGAGCACGTCCTTCTTCGTGCCCAAAGCATTCACGCCCCTTCAGTGGGCGCCCATGTACACACCAGAGGAGTACTTGTCTTTTGCCTCAACGGTTTATGACGGCATTCAGTCCGTCCTGAACCGCCGCAGCATCTGGTACAAGTACCATGAGGCGGACGGAACTGTCCTCGAGGGATTCCTCGCGCGGGGCGACAGGCGCTGTTCGGAGGTGATCCTGGAAGCTTACCGGCTCGGCGCGATGTACGACGCCTGGATCGAGACCTGGGACTACTCCCGCTGGCTCAAAGCCTGCGAGAATACCGGGGTGGACATGGCATTCTTCGCGCTCCGCGAGCGCTCGCTGGACGAGATCCTGCCCTGGGACTTCATCGACATCGGCGTGACGAAGTCATTTCTTGTGCGGGAGTGGAAGCGGGCTCAGGAAGCTGTGGTGACGCCCAACTGCCGCGAGCAGTGCTCCGGGTGTGGGGCGGCGAGATTCGGATGTGGAATTTGCAAGAGAAATGATTAGCTTGGTGAGTGATTTGAGGCGGTTGGGCATAAGACGGTCGGTTCTGTATTCTGTACACAAGCAAATTAGCGGAACATCGGCCTGTTGAATATAATTGATCAAATAATCGACTGATATTGGGTATAGAGTAGATTGATTAGATAAATGTGCCCAACAAATCATAATAACAATCAGACATAGACAAAATATCGAGTTTCCGTTGTGTATAGGGGAGTAAACAGGCAATCTGTGCCCAACAGGCCGGAAATGATAAATAGCAGTCAGCAGGAGGATCTCCTTTGAGAGTCAGAGTAAAGTTTGCAAAATATGGCCCTATGAAGTTCATAGGGCACCTTGAATTGATGAGATATCTGCAGAGCGCCGTCAGGCGCACAGAAATTCCTGTCAAGTATGACGAAGGGATGCACCAGAGAATGGTCATGTCCTTCGCGATGCCTCTTGGCGTAGGGCCGATCAGCAGCGCGGAATATATGGATATCGAGCTGGAAGCGCCGATCTCGACTGAAAAGGCGATGAAACAGCTGGGAGAGCATATGTGCGAGGGGCTGGATATACTGGATTTCCGGGAAGTGGACGGCGGCAAGAGGATGAAGGCTATGACAATAGTGGCTGCCGCTGACTATGAAGTGTGGTTCAGAGAGGGATTCACGCCGGACTGGGACTGGAAAGCCGGATTGAAAGAATTCTGCAGCAGGGAGAGCATACCCTGGGTCAAGGAGACCAAGAAAGGCACCAGGGAAGTAGATATGAGAAGCTGGATCTACGACTGGGAGATTCGAGAGACCTCGCCTGCAGGTACGGAGCCCCCAACTGCAGATCCGGGGACCCCGTCTGCAAGCGTGGAAACTTCTGTCTACCTCCGCCTTTGCTGCAGTGTTGGAGACAATTTAAAACCGGAACAACTCTTTGGAGAGATGTTCCGGTCCTATGGTCATGAATTGCCGCCTTTTGCGCTGCAGGTGCACAGACTGGATCTGCTCACTGCGGACGAGGCGGGAGAAAATTATATTTCTTTGGGAGACCTCGGAAGTCGAATACCTTGAGGTAATCAGTACTTAGGAGACCTCGGAAGCAGGATCCCGTAATAGTAAGCTTATCATTCTTCGGAAGCTTCTTGCTCCCGAGTTCCTTGTGCCTGAGTCCCTCGCTCCTCAGTGCTCGCCTTCATCACTGCCAGCGGCACTACCACCTGCCTGTAGATCTTCCTGAAGAAGATGAAGGAAAGGACAACGGAGACGCCTTCGGCGATGGGGAAAGCCCACCAGACGTTGGTGACTTCGCCGGTTTTGGAAAGGAGCCACGCGACCGGCAGCAGAACGACCAGCTGTCTGCCCAGGGAGATGATCAGGGAGTAAATGCTCCGTGAGAAGGCCTGGAAGATGGAGCCCGAGATGATGCCGATGGCGGCCAGCGGGAAGCAAAGGCTGATGATCCGCTGAGCGGGAATGCCGATCTGGAGCATCGCTTCGTCGGCGTTGAAGAAGCCGAGGAGCACGTCGGGGAACAGATTCATGATCGCTGTTCCGCAGAGCATGATCACAACGGCGACGCCGAAGGAGAATTTCAGGGCTTCGTCGATTCGCTCTTTCTGTCTGGCGCCGTAGTTGTAGGCCAGGACGGGGATCAGTCCGTTGTTGAGACCGAAGACCGGCATGAAGAAGAAGCTCTGCAGCTTGAAGTAGACGCCGAAGACCGCTGTAGCAGTCGTGGAGAAGGCTGTCAGGATCATGTTCATGCCGTAGGTCATGACAGAACCGATGGACATCATGAGGATGGACGGCACACCGACGACGTAAATACGGCCGATCGTGTCAAGGTCGGGACGAAGGATCCCGTGCCAGCCAAGACGGATGTCAGGGTTGAACTTCAGGTTCATGATAAGGCCCAGGATGGCGGCTATGCTTTGGCCCAGGACTGTGGCGTAAGCGGCGCCCGCGACGCCGAATTTCGGGCAGCCGAAGAGGCCGAAGATCATGATCGGGTCGAAGATGATGTTGATAATAGCGCCGGCGGTCTGGCTGATCATACTCAGCTGGGTGCGGCCGGTGGACTGCAGAAGTCTCTCAAAGGTCATCTGGAAGAAGAGACCGATCGAGAAGCCGGTTACCGTGGAGAGATAGGCGTGGCCGTCTCTGATGATCTCCGCAGCGGCGGCTGAGTTTGAGCTGCCGCCCAGCTGCACTGCGATCGCCCAGTGGGACAGAAACAGTGAGAAGAGCAGGAATGCTATATAGCTGCAGAATGTCAGGAAGATGCCGGTGTTAGCGGCGCTGTCTGCTTTGTCAAAGCGCTTCTCGCCTAGGGATCGGGAGAGCAGGGCGTTCATACCGACGCCGGTACCTGAGCCGACGGCGATCATCAGATTCTGCAGAGGAAATGCGTAAGTTACGGCGGAGAGCGCGTTCTCTCCGAGCCTTGCGACGAAGATGCTGTCCACTACGTTGTAGAGGGCCTGCACCAGCATAGAGATCATCATGGGAAGAGCCATGCTGATGATCAGTCTTTTGACGGGCATGACGCCCATTTTGTTTTCTTTGGAAGTGTTTGATGCCAAGGGTGTTTCTCCTTAAATTTTCAGTCTTAACTCATAAATCACGTGGCATTATAGCACAGAAAACACAGGAACCGCTACCTCATAATTGCACATAATAGCGGACCAATTTGAAGATTTTGCAAAAATGAGGAGATCTGCCATGGACAGAGAGATCTATACCCTGAAAGTCTATTCTACCAGGATGGAATACGATTCGTTCCAGTTGGAGCTGACGCCGAAGGAAAACGAAGAAGCCAACGACTATTACGGGATGAATTTTAATGTCACGGTATGGTGCCGGGGGCAGATGTGCGCCAAGCTCTGGGGCAAGCTCTATGACGAGAATCTTGTCTACTCCTGCGGCATGGATATTCTCAATGCCGCGGATCCCTTCGGAAGGGAGGAAGTAGCTTTGGCGGAAGCCTTCAACGGATGTCAGGAGCTCTGTGTCCGGGAGGAGCCGTGGCAAAATATACAGGGCTTCTCAGGTTACATTCAGGGCGTGTTTGTGATGCCTCAGTATAGGCGACGGGGGATCGCAAGCTATCTTTTGACTTATTTGGACAGGATCCTGCGCCATGCGATGAATATCCGGATCCGGGCGGTGGGAATCTCGCCGATGCCGGTGGCGGAAATTGGCGGAGATGTGGTGGAAGACAGAGAGCTGCTGCTAATTAACAGGGCATTACTGGAGCATTGCGGCTACCACGAGATCATGGATCTGTCACTGAATGGGATGATGTACGGAGATTATGAGGAGGAAGCTTCGGGGACCGGTTACTATGTGCGGGTGTATCCGGTGTGAGATGTGATTTGGAGATTGAACGGATAAAAAAGAAAGCTGATGCGTCACTGCACCAGCTTTCCTTTGAAGCGGTTCACACCGCCGATATTTGTCACATTCTTGTAGCCCATCTCCCGGATCATGGAGACAGCCTGGCCTGAGCGGGCGCCGCTCTGGCAGTATACATAGAGCGGGGCGTTTATGTCCCGAACGTGGTTGACGATAAAATGAATGCTGTTGAGGGGCACGTTGACAGCGCCCTCGATGTGGCCGGCTTCGTATTCGGGGCCGGTTCTTACGTCTATGAGAAAGGCGCCGGGAGTCGCCCGGAACTGTTCTACGGCGATATTGATGTCGGTTCTGTTAAACAATTTATCCCAAAAGCCCATTTTACGTATTCCTTTCCAAAACTATGTTTCCAGTCAGTATAACACAAACCGCAGTTATGATAAAATAGTAAGCAAAATTATCTGAAAAACATACAATTATTATCGAGGTCCAACATTATGATTCACAAGATCATCAAAAAAGAGATTCAGGTTCCGGGAACATTAGAGGACACTTATATGGAGACTCTTCTTCTGAGTGTCACGGATAAGTTCTCGGTACAGGAGAGACCGCTCATACTGGTCTGCCCCGGCGGCGGGTACAATCACACTTCGGACAGGGAAGCGGAGATAGTAGCGATGCAGTTTAACGCCATGGGCTATCACACGGCAGTCCTGCGCTATTCCTGTAAGCCGGCGGTGTTCCCGACAGCTCTTTTAGAGCTGACTAAAGCGGTGGCTTTCTTCAGGGAACATGCGGGTGAGTACTGTATCGATCCGGACAGGATCGCAGTCCTGGGCTTTTCGGCGGGAGGGCATCTGGCAGCATCGTTTGGCAGTATTTTGGAATACAGAATGGTTTGCACAGATCAGAAAGGAGAACGGCGTGAATCTCACGGCGGAGCAGATAAGAGCCTGATGGCCTGATCCTGGCCTATCCGGTGATCACTTCCGGGGAATTTGCCCATCGGGGCTCCTTCGACGATCTGCTGGGAGAGGCGCGAAGCGCAGACCCGGCCTGGCTTGCCAAAATGTCCCTGGAGAAGCAGGATATCAAGGATATGCCGCCGGTCTTCATGTGGCATACGTCCTATGACAACGCCGTGCCGCTGCAGAATTCCCTGTTTCTTGCCACGGCGCTCATAAACGCGAAAAAGCCTTTGGAATATCATATTTTCCCCGGAGATGTGCACGGCATGAGCCTGGCCGACTGGAGGACGAGATCCGAGGAGCGCGTGGAGGATACGCCCGCCACGGCATGGATCGGTCTGGCCCACACCTGGCTGGAAAACTGGAAGAAACACTGACAAAGC
>DJXS01000078.1:0-4421 GCA_002448395.1 Lachnospiraceae bacterium UBA6998
GGGGATTTTTGTAAAACCGACCTCTAAAACCGACCTCTGAGGTCATTTGCACCTTTTAGTGCCAAAATAGCGGGATGCAATAGTTTATAAAACGGTTCGGAGATTTTGCGGAGAAATTCCGCAGAAGACTGAACTGAAATGAGGTGTTTTGATAATGCTCAAGGAGCATCGACACCTGAAAATCCAGCGCCGGATGAGAATTGAAATGGCGCTGAATGAGTTGAATGTATGTTACCACGCAGAACCGGAAGACGCAAGCGACCTCTGGACCTCTGGGGTAGTTTGTGGACAGGTGTGGACAAACTACCCCAGAGGTCATTTTTATAGTATGATAATTAAGAGTCAAAATATGCACATGGAAGGTAATCAGACCATGAATATAAGAAAATCCAACGAACAGGATATTGAGAGGATGATGGAAATCTATGCCTATGCCCGCAGGTTTATGGCAGAAACCGGTAATCCGAATCAATGGGGCCCTACAAACTGGCCGCCGGAACAGCTGATCCATAGCGATATTAAAAACGGAAACAGTTATGTTTGCACGAATGACTCCGGAGAAGTGATCGGAACGTTCTATTTCACTCAGGGGAAGGACATCGAGCCGACATACAGAGATATTACAGACGGAGCATGGCTTTCGGATGCGCCGTACGGTGTTGTGCACAGGATAGCAGCGGATGGATCTGAAAAAGGAATCGGCGCTTACTGCGTGAACTGGGCGTTCGACCAGTGCGGCCATATGCGTATCGACACGCACGGAGACAACATCGTGATGCAGAAAATGCTGAAAAAGCTTGGATTTGTGCACTGCGGAACAATATATGTCGAAGAGGACAACTATCCCAGGCTGGCATTTGAAAAAGTATGAGTTGAGGAACAAACCACCTTTGGGGTATTTTTCCACAGGTGTGGACAAACTACCCCAGAGGTCGTTTTTTCCCCAGAGGTCGTTTTTTACAGGAGACGCCCATGGTTAAAAAAATAGTCAGAGATGTCCTCTTTCTTGGCCAAAAGTCAGAGCCCGCAACAAAGCAGGACTTCCCTGTAGGGCAGGACCTGCAGGACACGCTGCGCGCCAACCAGGACCGCTGCGTCGGCATGGCAGCAAATATGATCGGCATCCGCAAGAGAGTCATTATTGTGAATATGGGATTCATGAATGTCGTGATGTATAATCCGGTAATTGTTCACAAGGACACGCCCTATCAAACGGAAGAAGGATGCCTGTCACTGGAAGGCGTCCGGAAGACAACCCGGTATCAAAATATAGAAGTGGACTATTTTGACGCAGGCTGGAAAAAACAGCGGCAAAAATACAGCGGCTGGACTGCGCAGATCATACAGCACGAGGTGGACCACCTCGAAGGAATCATAATCTGACAGGATCGCTGACCTCTGGGGGACCTCTGGGGTAGTTTGTCCACAGGTGTGGACAAACTACCCCAGAGGTCGAGGTCGACCCCAGAGGTCGAGGTCGAGAGGTCGAGACCGCATAAGAAAAAATGAAAACCAACAATATTGACACAATTTTAAATAAAAAGGACGTAAGCAGGGCGGAGAAGATCCGCCTTGTCCTCAGTATGAGCCTTCCGGCAATTCTGGCACAGCTTACGTCCATCGCAATGCAGTATATCGACGCCGGGATGGTAGGGAGTCTCGGTGCGGAAGCGACGGCCTCCATCGGCCTTGTCTCTTCCTCCACATGGCTGATCGGCGGCAGCTGCATCGGTATTGCAGCCGGTTTTTACGTGCAGGTGGCACAGCTGATCGGCGCCGGCCGTGACCGCGAGGCGGAGGACGTGCTGCGGCAAGGTCTGAAAGCAATAATCCTTCTGGGTTTTGTCATAAGTGCAGCCTGCATGGCGATCAGCGGGCATGTGCCGCGGTGGCTGGGCGGCGAAGCTGAGATCCTGGCTGATTCCACCGCATACTTTCGAATCTACTGCCTGGGCGTGCCCTTCATACTCATCCGGCAGATGTCCAACGGCATGATGCAGAGCACAGGAGACATGAAAACGCCGAGCGCCCTGTCCGCCCTGGTATGCCTGCTCAACGTTGGGCTTAACAGGCTGATGATCTTCCCCGCCAGCACCGTGCACGGCATCCCGATCCCCGGAGCAGGTCTGCGCGTAGTAGGCGCCGCCATCGCGACGACACTCTCGGAGGTCATCATTTCTCTCACTGCTTTGTACCTTCTTGCGACCAGGAACAAGCGGATCTCGCTGAGAAACAAAGGAAGCTGGAAATGGAAGCGCCAAAACATAGAAAACGCTGCCAAAATCGGGATTCCTCTGTTTTTTGACCAGGTCTTTACCTGCAGCGCCTACGTAGCCGGCACCAAAATAGTGGCAACCCTGGGAACTGTGGCGGTTGCGGCGCATTCTTTGGCGATTACGGCGGAGTCCCTGTGTTACATGCCGGGCTACGGCATAGGGGCGGCGGCTACGGCGATCATCGGGCAGACCATCGGTGCGGGGCGGCAC
Source organism: Lachnospiraceae bacterium UBA6998 (assembly GCA_002448395.1). Classification (GTDB taxonomy): domain Bacteria; phylum Bacillota; class Clostridia; order Lachnospirales; family Lachnospiraceae; genus CAG-791. Next base: position 2,487 of record DJXS01000078.1, read on the forward strand.
GACCTGACCAAGAGCTTCTCGCGGGTTTCAGTCTACCTTGGAATGGCCCTGATGGGGCTGACGGGCGGAATTATGTATTTTGGCGCGCCGCTAGTCTTCTCAATGCTGACAAGCAGCGCGGAGGTGGCGGCTCTGGGCACAGAAGTTCTGCGGATCGAGCTGATTGCGGAACCGCTGTACGGCGCCTCGATCTGCTGCGCGGGCGTGTTCCGCGGAGCAGGAGATACTTTGCGGCCCAGTATTATGAACCTTGTGAGTATGTGGTGCGTGCGCATTATGCTGGCGCTTTTTCTGGTGCCGCGCAAGGGCCTGCAGGGGTTCTGGACGGCGATGGCACTGGAGCTGTGCTTCCGCGGGCTGATCTTCCTGATTCGGCTTTACCGCGGAAAGTGGATGAAAAAGGCGATGGTGTGACTTTGGCTGGTCTGGTCTCGACCATTGGCTGGTCTCGACCCCTGGGGTAGTTTGTCCACAGGTGTGGACAAACTACCCCAGAGGTCGCACGCAACACGCCGCCAGAAGCCAGGGTCAGTGGGTTAGTGGACAGGTGTCCACAAAGTACCCCAGAGGTCTCCATAGCCCAACACAGGAGGATAGAATATGAACAGAGGACCAAAACTTCAGAGAATCAGTGAACATGTATGGATTCTTCCCTTTAATTCTCCCAAGGATCGGCCAAACCTGGGCTATATTTTGGGCGATGAGAAGGCCTTGGCTGTGGATGCCGGCCATTCCTCCTCGCATGTGGAGGACTTCTACGATGCGATCCGGTCGGAGGCCCTGCCGCTCCCGCAGCTCACAGTTATCACGCACTGGCATTGGGATCATACTTTTGGCATGCATGCTGTGCACGGCGAAATCCTTGCAAGGCCTGAAACGAGCGATAAACTGGCGCAGATACAAGCAGAAATGGAAGCAGATCCGGATAAAGCAAGCCGCTTTTTGAACAGCGACGCCTCAATCCGAAGGGAATACGCCGGAGGCGTGCCGTTGAAGGTTGTCCCCGCCGGCAAAATAGTGACCGAAGACCAGTCAATCGACCTCGGGGGCCTTACCGTAGAACTGCTCTGGTCTGTATCGCCGCACACAGATGATTCACTGCTTGTGTATGTGCCCGGCGACCGTGTTTTGTTTGTGGGAGACGCACAGCTTGGAGAGTTTCCGTCTTGGAGAATGGATTGGGACAAGCTGGCGGCACTGGCCGATAAGGTGCGCAGCTTAGATGCGGATGTGGTGATTGACGGGCATTGGAAACCGTACACAAAAGAACAGTTTTTGGCGGAAATCGGATAAAGGGATAAAGCGACCTCTGGGGTAGTTTGTCCACACCTGTGGACAAACTACCCCAGAGGTCGTCAGAGGACCCACACCTGTGGACAAACTAGCCCAGAGGTCAGAGGTCGAGGTCAGACCAGAGGTCGCCAGAGCAAAGGTCGGGTCGCGCGCAGCCGCAGAATACTATATAATAAAACGTGAGCCAACCATGCGTACAGATTTGTACGAAATAGCATAAGAAAGGGAGAAGCCATGAAGGTAGCGATCGCATCTGATTTTTCTGGTTTTCGTCTTAAAGAAGCGGTTAAGGCGCACGTCCTTGCCTTAGGATATGACCTCGTCGACGTAGGCGCGCAGACAGAGGAGGATATGACGCTGTATTTTGACGCAGCTGCTGCAGCGGCCCGCCTTATTCAGAACAAGGAAGTCGACCGTGCGATCGCGATCTGCAGCGCCGGCTCAACAATGAGAGAGGATTTCAGAAGCTGAAAGAACTCGAGGACAACTTCTGAATCGGGTCAAAATATAGCCGCGCCCAAACTACCCCAGAGGTCAAGGCGACGAGGTCAAGGGCGACATGAACAAACTACCCCAGAGGTCGACAGCAGCAGGAGAGCATATGAAAAAGAAAACAATCAAGGTCGTAGCCGCAATCATCCG
>DJXS01000078.1:4521-7602 GCA_002448395.1 Lachnospiraceae bacterium UBA6998
GCAACACAGAGAGGCTACGGGGACTATAAGGACTGGTGGGAGTTCCCCGGCGGCAAAATAGAGCCCGGCGAGACGCCGGAAGCTGCCCTGGCAAGGGAGATCAAGGAAGAACTGGACTCGGAGATTGCGGTTGAGCAGTATCTTACCACAGTGGAGCATGACTATCCGGAGTTCCATCTTTCCATGGACTGCTACTGGTGTGAGGTCAAGAGCGGCAAACTCACCCTGCTCGAGCACGAGGCGGCCAAGTGGCTTCCCCTCGGCAACCTGCGCCAGGTGAATTGGCTGCCTGCGGACGTGAAAGTGGTGGAGGCGATAGAGAAGTCGCAGCAGTCCTACCAGGACATCAACGCGGATACGATCGACAGATGGATCCGCGAAGGATGGGAGTGGGGGAAGCCGATCTCGCATGAATGTTTTGACAGGGCAAAAAATAGAGACTGGGACGTACTGCTCACACCTACAAAACCGGTTCCGCACGAATGGCTGGGAGAGTTGAAAGGAAAGCGGATCCTGGGGCTCGCCAGCGGCGGAGGGCAGCAGATGCCGGTTTTTGCGGCACTTGGGGCGATCTGCACGGTCCTTGACTATTCGCCTTTGCAGCTCGAGAGCGAGCGCATGGTCGCTGAGCGGGAGGGCTACGACATCCGAATAATCCGGGGCGACATGACGAAACGCCTGCCGTTTGAGGACGGGGAATTTGATATCATTTTCCATCCCGTGTCCAACTGTTATGTGGAAGATGTAAGGCCAATCTGGAGGGAATGCTTTCGCGTCCTGAGACCGGGCGGCAGGCTGCTGGCCGGGACCGACCACTACATCAATTACATCGTGGACAGCGAAGAAAAGAGGATCGTCAACAGCCTTCCTTTCAATCCGCTGCTTAACCCTGACCAGAGGAAGCAGCTTGAGGCGGAGGACGCCGGCATGCAGTTCTCCCATTCGCTTGAAGAGCAGATCGGAGGACAACTCGAGGCGGGCTTCGGGCTGATCGCGCTTTACGAAGACACAAACGGAGAGGGGCGTCTGCATGAAATGAACATTCCGACATTTCTTGCAATGCTGTCGCTGAAACCGAATTAAAACGACCTCTGGGGTAGTTTGTCCCCAGGTGTGGACAAACTACCCCAGAGCTTGGAAGGAAGGAGGTAAACAATGATCAAAGTCTACTGTTACAGCAGGTGCGGCACTTGCAAAAAAGCGCTGAAATGGCTGGATGAGAACAATATTGAGCACGAGGACATTGATATCAAAACAGTCCACCCTGACAAAGATACCCTGAAAAAGTATTATGCTCAGAGCGGACTGCCTTTGAAACGCTTTTTCAATACGAGCGGCATTCCATACCGTGAACTGGGCCTCTCCAAAAAGCTGCCGGATATGAGCGAAGAGGAGCAGCTGGCCCTTCTCGCAACCGATGGAATGCTGGTGAAGCGTCCGTTGGTTGTAGGTGATAACTTTGTACTGACAGGATTCAAGGTCGAGGAGTGGGAGGCAAAACTCAAAAACTGAGATGCACATAATCGACCTCTGGGGTAGTTTGTCCACAGGTGTGGACAAACTACCCCAGAGGTCGATTGAACCCAAACAAGGAGGAACCAGGCAATGAAGACCTATCGTTTTATGGAACTTGTGGAAAAAGAAAAGGGCTTCGAATTCTATCAGGCCTTTCGCGATGAAGTTGACTGGATCATAGGCGGCAAGGGCGACACATATTGGTTCGCGGTTATGCAGGATCAATCTGTTAAGGAAACCTATATCGGCGCGCTCAAGGACGGCGTCTGGGCTGACTGCAAAGTCAAGGGAAAAGGCAAGAGGAAAACCGTAAAGGAAATGCCCGCGGGGAGCACCATCAAGCGCATAGAGGAGAGAGCTTACTTCATGCAGGATGCGGAGTGGGTTAAGAGCAGAAGGCCAAGACTTGTTGCAGATGCGCACCCCCATTATCACTATGTCTACGGCTTTGGTGATAAAGCTTTGGACGTATCGGAGGCATACGGAGTGAGCATCGCGTACTCGGATATCAAAGATCCTGCGGCAGGCTTTCACCTGAGGTATCTCTATACAGGCAAAGAGGTTGAGGCTCCGAAGTGACTAATGACTAGGGACAGAATCAGAATATAAGGGCATCTGTGAAAGATGAGAAGGGCGGTCCAATGTTTGAGCGGCTTAAGAGACTGTTTTCCGGGAGAGTTAAGAATCCTAAGACACCGCAGCGGGGGATGATAACAAGAACATGTAAGATATGCGGAAGGACTTTCGCCCTCCCTGAAAATGTCCAGCACTGGCCGGATTGCTGCCAGGAGTGCAGGGCGAAATACCAGCCGGTGGAGAATATCACCAGAAAGTGCCGGAAATGCGGGAAGACCTTCACTTTCCCGTCAAACGCCCCTCGCTGGCCAAAATATTGCCCGGAATGTCAGAAAAAGCGGGCAGCAGGGCAAACGAACAAGAAGCACAGAGGGAAAAGGACATAAAATGATATCAATTGAAGAAAAAACAAAACGGATCATTGAAGATATCCAACAGGAGAAAGGATGCAATCCCGTCCGTATTTTTAAAAATATGGCACAGAAGGAGTATATCAACATTCATGGACCGGAACATCATATTCTTGATGGAGCCTGCATACTGACTGCGTTTTACAATGCAGGCGGCAATATCAGACTGGAAGAGAGTCTTAACAAGATTGCGCGTGAGGGCCTTAGAATGCCCGGAGCAATGTGCGGCCTCTGGGGTATCTGCGGCGCCATAGCTTCTGTCGGAGCAGCGCTCTCTATCATTGACGGTACAGGACCTTTATCTGATGACGGGACGTGGGGAGAACATATGAAATTTACCTCGCAGGCAATCGGAGAGCTTGGAAAGATCAATGGTCCGCGATGCTGCAAGCGGGATGCCATGATTGCATTCAGGGAGGGAGTCAGGTACATAAATGAACACTACAGTGTCGTGCTGGAATATGAGGATCAGAAATGTGAATTCTCTGAGCGAAATCAGCAGTGCCTGAAAGAAAGGTGCCCTTTTTTCAAACGACCTCTGGGACCTCTGGGGTAGTTTGTGGACAGGTGAGGAAAAACC
>DJXS01000078.1:7686-20653 GCA_002448395.1 Lachnospiraceae bacterium UBA6998
ACAGGTGAGGAAAAACCGATCACCGTAGTGAAACCGACCTCTGGGGTGGTTTGCACTCTGGGGTCCTTTGCACCATTCGGATCCTGCAGGATCCAGATTAGCGAGGTAAAGAACGTGAAAATTGAGTGGGTTGATGGCTCTGAAATCAAGGCTGTTGTCGAAAACGGCGAAATCGTAATCTCCGCGAACAGAGAGGGGATGCTCTCGCTGGCAAAACATCTAACGGCGCTGGCAGATGGAATACCGGGAGATCACATCCATTATGATGTGAACAATTCTCTTGAAGATGGTTCAACAGAAATGATCATTGAGAGAATCAGATAGTTTCCTGCTTACAGTGAGGGCACTGAAATGGATACAGCCACCAAGAATTATATCGACAGTCTGGACAGAAGGAGCATCCCCTGGAACCGGATGTTTACTGCCTATGGCACTGCGGAGCATTACAATGAACTGCTGTCAGTGCTTGAAGAAACCACTGACGAGGTGCAGTGGAAGAAGACTTTTACCCGCATCTCGGATTTTGAACACCAGAGCACGATGTTCCCGCCGGCTCCGTTTGTACTGGTATTTCTTGTCAGGATTTTGCAAAAGCACTTCCAAGACGGATCCCCAGACGGAATTGCCAAAATATTGATCGACCAACTCACGTACTACACCGACGTGTGCAACGATGCCGAAAACATGGAGCACGCGCAGCTGCTCGACCATTTCTGGGATCTTCTGGATGACGAGAATCTTTTGCCTGAAGACTGTACAGAAGAGGATCTTGATCAAATATTTGAAAATCCCGATGCGGTTTCAGATGAGCTGTTTTACAGCTTCTACTATTACTCAAAGATTGTACTGTCCCAAGTACCTCTTGGACCTCTGGTACCTCTTGGACCTCTGGGGTAGTTTGTGGACAGGTGTGGACAAACCACCCCAGAGGTCCCAAAGGTCGATTTATACCCAGGTGGGAACAAATTACCCCAGAGGTCGAAGGAGAGGAGAAGGAGGGGGCGAAGGAGCAAAACAATGAAAAAGAGCACTGCAGACGCAATAAACATTCTGGGACAGTTTTGCGGCATGAGAGATGTGGAATGCCTGAACACTGAAGCCCTCATGGCAAAATATAGCATCCCCCAGGCAGACGTATTCGTCTTGTTCGGCGGAAGTATCCTCGAGGGCGGAGATTTGCTCGCGCAGGCAATCAAAGACCGGATCGCGAAAGTCTATGTCATTGTCGGCGGCGCCAGGCACACAACAGAAGCCTTGCGGCAAAAAGTGCACAGCGAATATCCTGCGATTGAAACAACCGGCCTGCCGGAAGCGGAAGTCTTTCAGAGATATTTGAAAGAGGTTTATTCCTGCGAGGCGGACTATCTCGAGACAAAATCCACCAACTGCGGCAACAACATCACCTACCTGCTGGACTTGCTGAAAGAGAACCAAGTCAAGTGTTCCAGCATCATTCTCTGCCAGGATGCCACGATGCAGAGGCGTATGAACGCCGGCCTTCGAAAATATACATCGGACGACCTGCTCATAATCAATTACGCGGCTTACCGGGCTTTAGTCATAGCTGAGAATGATACTCTGACCTATTCAGAGCCTATTCACGGAATGTGGGACATAAACCGCTATGTAAATTTACTGATGGGTGAGATTCCGAGACTTAAAGACGATGAGAACGGTTATGGCCCCAAGGGAAAGAGCTTCATTGCTCACGTCGATATTCCTGAGGCGGTTGATGCTACTTTCAACAAGTTGAAGGCAGTGTATGGAGATATAACAAGGGAAGCAAATCCGGAGTATGCATCTATGGAATAAACCACCCCAGAGGTCATTATTCCACAGGTGTGGACAAACTACCCCAGAGGTCGTTTATAACAACAGCAAATGTTTATACATAAGAAAAGGAGACCAACCATGAAAAAAGTACTGATCATTTCAAGCAGCCCCAGGAAGAACAGCAACTCGGAGGCACTGTGCAAAGCTTTCGCAGAGGGAGCGAAGGAAGCCGGTAATGAGGTGGAGATCGTCACACTCCGGGATAAGACTATTAACTTCTGCCGGGGATGCTTTGCATGCCAAAAAACGCAGAAGTGTGTGATAAATGATGACGCAGTCGAGATATGCCGGAAAGCGCTGACAGCGAACGTGCTGGTCTTTGCGACGCCTATTTACTATTACGAGATGTCGGGCCAGCTCAAGACAATGCTCGATCGCCTGAATCCGCTGTATCCCAGCGACTACGCATTCACCGAAGTGTATTTCCTTTCTTCTGCCGCGGAGGATGAAGAATCCGTTCCGGAAAGAGCAGTAAACGGTGTAGGAGGCTGGGTTGAATGTTTCGAGAAAGCGCATCTTGCCGGAACAGTTTTCATGGGCGGCGTGACTGCGGCCGGTGAAAAGCCTGATCACCCGGCGCTGGAACAAGCTCGGGAGATGGGGCGGAAGTGCTGATGGTACACGGAATCTGCTTCGCGGATCGTACTTAAACCATAAAAGGAGACATATGGATAAAAGAGACTTAATCGACAGCCTGCGCAAGCCGGATATGGACAGAATCCGGCAATTCAGGGAATGTGTCCGAAAAGAGAACGCCGTCATAGCACTCCAATCTCCGGAAATGGAGCTCTCCGCAGCTATGACGCAGCGGGCGCTGATCATCACAGATGAAATGAACAATCATTACCATACACCGGAGGAACTCCATGAACTCCTTGAGGAACTGACTTGCAGAGAAGTCCCTGCTCATGTAGGGATCGTTCCGCCGTTCAGTACCGATTTCGGGGCCAATATCATCTTTGAGGATGGCGTGTATATCAATGCTGGTGTATCTATGCAGGATCAAGGCGGAATTCTCATAAAGGAAGGTGCTTTGATCGGGCATCATGTAGTTCTGGCAACGCTCAATCACGTACTGGATCCGGCCAGAAGACATGACCTTATTCCGAAGCCGATCGTGATCGGTAGAAATGCATGGATCGGCGCTAATGCAACAATCCTTCAAGGCGTCACTGTCGGTGACGGCGCCGTCGTGGCAGCGGGAGCTGTAGTGACAGACGATGTTCCTGCAAACACTGTAGTCGGCGGAATTCCGGCAAAGGTAATTCGTAAGATCTAACTCAGGGGATTGAGGCGACAATGATCATTCAAAATATTGATAAAGGAAATCCGTTTGACTGGGGAAAAACGTCGGAGGATTATGCAAAATACAGAGACATATATCCTCAGGAATTCTATGACTATATTTTGGTCCTTGGACTGTGTAAAAACGGGCAGACGGTTTTGGATATCGATACCGTTCACCCGGTCTGGGTGCCGGATGAATATTTGCAATATTTTGACCTGGTATCACAGAATGAGTTCAGAGTCGACGTCCCGTTTACCAGAGATTCCTGGCATGGGCGGATGCGGGCCTGCCGGGGCGTAGGCGCGTCGATGTCTCCTGCGGATTTGGAGTCCTGGGATAAGGAGCACTACAAAATGCTTGAAGGTGCTGCGCCGGAGAGTTTCACGGTGAAGCACTATGTTTCCATTGCAGAATTGCAAAAGAGTGAAAGGAAGGGTTCTGTATGGACAGATCATTTTTAGATAATCATTACGATTCCATCCTTGCTGTAAACAGGGAAAAAATACTATCAGGCGGAGTTGGGGACGTACTCTTAGAAAGGGCCCTGACTGACAGCAGGATGTCACTTGCCGTTCTGATCCGCATTCCTCTTAATGTGGCAGAAAAGATCAACAGATGCATTGATGATCTAAGAGGGATTGAGCCAAATCTGTACTATTATCCTGCCAAGGATTTCCACATCACAGTGATGGATGTGCTAAAAGGCGAGGAAACAAACCACCCCAGAGGTCGTTTTTCCACAGATGGGGACAAACCACCCCAGGGGACAAACCACCCCAGAGGTCGTTTTTCATTAAGGTGATCAAACATGACAAAACTCAGACAGTACTTACAACCACTTATCATACTGATCATTTTTGAAGCTGTAGCCGTGACATTGTGGCTGACGAAGAACAATTTGTTTTATTTGTTTAACTTCAGTTACATCGGGCTGTCGATTTCTCTCGGAATTTTCCTGTTTATCAACAAATACAAATATGCCAGGCGCATCGTTCAGCTGCTTGTCGGATTATATATGCTTGTCTATCTCGGATTGATCTGCCGTGAAAATATGCAGATCGAGGGGTTTTGGTACTATCTTTTCACAGGCGTATTTGAAGCGGCGACGATTCATTACGCAGTTGCCAAAATATTCGGCCCCCTGGTATTTGGACGAGGCTGGTGCGGCTATGCCTGCTGGACGGCAATGGTTCTGGATTTTCTTCCCTACAAGGTTGCGGCGCAGCCGAGGAAAAAGATTGGATGGATACGCTATATTACGTTTGCTTTGTCGCTCATCTTCGTATCAGCGCTTTTTCTTGCAAAAGTCGGGAATATAGAAAGAATCATGTTCTGGGCGTTCATTATAGGCAATATTGCTTATTATGGAATAGGCATAGCGCTTGCGTTTGCACTAAAAGATAACAGGGCCTTCTGTAAATACATCTGCCCGATCACTGTTTTTCTAAAACCAATGAGTTATTTCTCCCTAATCCGCATTAAATGTGACAAGGACAAATGTGTAAATTGCGGAAAATGCAAGCGAGTGTGCCCTATGGATGTGGATGTGACAGACAACGCGAGAAGCAGGAAAAACGGAACAGAGTGCATTCTCTGCATGGAGTGCGTCAGGAATTGCCCTAAAGGGGCGCTGTGATGAACAAACTACCCGAACAAACCACCCCAGAGGTCGATTTTCCACAGATGGGGACAAACCACCCCAGAGGTCGATTTTCCCCGACTATTATATAAGCCTGGTGAACAAAGATAATGAGTTGGATTATTTCTATGAATTAATCCAACTCATTAGATAATTTAGTTCTATTACTGGCACCTTTCGGTGATATAGCGGATCGCGTCCTCGACCCTGACCATGCTGCTGATATCGTCGTCATCGATCTCTATGTCAAACTCATCTTCAAAAGCGACCACAACGTTTACCACGTCCAGCGAGTTGAGCCCCAGGTCATTGCGGAAGTGTGACTGCGGGGTGATCTTTTCCGCCGGTACTTCCGTATAGTCTTTGAGTATATCGCGAATTTTCTCAAGCATTTTTCTTACCTCCTGATCTTTTTCGTCGTTGTTTTCTCGAACGGCGTGTTTCTGAAGACGGTTCTCGTAATCTGTTTGTATGCCGGCAGCTGCTTGTTGAGTGAATCTATCTCATTCTGAATCTGTGTGTAGATGTTTTCCACACTGTCATTTGTCTCCGGATAGATTTCGGCGCATATTACGCCATCATCGGCAGAAACGACAACTTCACTGATGGAGTCAAACCGCAGCAGTTTTTCTTCCAGTTCCTCCGGAGAAACGTTTTCACCGTTTGATAATATGATCAGATTCTTCTTTCTTCCCGTCAGGAAGATGAAGCCGTCGCGGTCGATCCTTCCAAGGTCTCCTGTGTGATAGAAACCGTTTTCGTCTATCTTTTCCGCTTCTTCTCTGCTGCTATCAGACCCATCCGTATCGGAACTGCCGTGGTTCTCGGTTTTCTTCGTATTATCGTAATAGCCGAGCATCACGTGAGGTCCGCGCACCAGCACTTCTCCATCCTGTGAGATGACTACTTCCGAGCCCGGAAGCGCAAGGCCTACGCTGCCATCCCTTCGATAGTGATTTCTGTTCACTGCGGCAACCGGCGAGCATTCCGTCGTCCCATAGCCATTGAGGATCTCAATGCCAAGCTTTCGAAACTTCTCTACGTAAAGCTTATCCAAAGGCGCGCCGCCGCAAATAATGTACTCCAGATTGCCGCCAAATCGGACGAGAACATCCTTAAAGAGACGCCGCCGGATATCGATCCCGCAAGTCCTGAGCAGGTCAGATAAGAGCATGGCGGCTTTCATCTGCGTCTGCCTGCCGGTTTTGGCTGCCTCCTGCCTGATCTGCTTGTAAAAACTTTCCACGAACAGCGGTACCAGCATCATTGTCTGAGGACGCGCCGCTTTCAGCTCGGCGGGAATATACCTGAGTCCGCTGCTGATGTACACAGTGTGCCCATAATGGAAGACCATCCATACGCCAACGATCAGTCCGAAGGCATGATGGAAAGGAAGAACTGTGTACGTATCGCCTTCGAGCACAAAAAGCTGACAACTGCCATTGATGTCCGAGGCAATGTTCCGGTGAGAGAGCATCACGGGTTTGCGCCTCCCGCTTGTACCGGAAGTAAAGAACATGCAGCACATTGCGTCTGCGTCCACAGTCATTTTGTCAAAATATTCCAAAACCGCACTGTCTTCCGGCACCGGTGCCGCTGCATAAGCCTCATCAAAAGAACAGCAATCCGGCATTTCTCCGGGCGCATCCAACGCTTTTTTGATCTTGGTTATCTTTTTACCGGCTTTAGCGGAATGGAGAATGAGACCGACGTCTGCGTCGCGGGCCGCCTGCAGCAGTTCCTCCTGCGACATGTCCTTATCTAAAGCTACCGCGACATTTCCGCTGCAGATGACTGCCATAAACATCACGAGCCAGTCGTAGCTGTTCTCGCCCAGGATGCCGATATGAAGCGGAGCTGCCGGACAAGGAGCGTTCGGACAGTTATCCGGTTGAGGAAAAGCTGTCTGCCGTGCGGCGAGCCACTCCGCCGCGCTGCGCACTTCTGCGCTAAACTCCAGATAAGTTTTGCGATAGCAGTTTCCTTTCCTGTCATAGTAAGCAAACGCGGTGTTATTTGCCTGCCCGCGCAGTTTGACTGCCATCATTTCGCATAAGGAGCCAATCTCAGGCAGCAGATCATATAAAGGATACGGACGATTCTTTTTCATATCTTAAAATACCCCGATTCCCGGAAATAGCCGATGTATCCGGGCAGATAGTCTTCTCCGGCATCGATCCATGCAAATCCGAGCTTCTCTAAAAAGCGCACGGTATAGTCATTCCTGACATGGATTCCACTGTCATACAGAAGCCGCCCGTCTGAACTGAGGTCGTTCTGCAGGCGCTCATAGATGTAGTTTCGATCCGGATCCGACATCGTCTTTTCAAGTGCTTCGCTGAAGTGCTCCGCATCAGTCGTTTCAATCTGAATATCCATGCCGCGCAATATTTGGACCATTCGATCAAAATAGAGCGGTTTATTGCTGTAAAGATGGAAGACCGATTGATCCTTCCCCGCGTTCTGCGCGATCAGCACGATTCCCTCAGCGGTAAGGTCCACGGGAGAGAACTCCGCATACAGCGGCAGCAGATAATCCGGGAACATCCCAAATTCCAGAATAGCCTTCATTCTGCCAAGGAATGAGTTGCTTTCATAGTTGGGCTGGAATCGGAAGTCGCCGGTCCGGTTGGTCAGGTTTCCGACACGGACGACAGCTGCTGAGATCCTTTCTTCAAGGACAGCATCCAGAACCAGCCGCTCCGCCTCGAATTTGCTCCGGACGTAAACATTGCCCAGCGGCTGGCCGGCGTACAGGCAGGTCTCGTCAAATGTGATCTCTTTGTCCGGGTCTGTAATATCGAACGCGTCGGCAAATGTATTTCCGCTTACGCTGATCGTCGAAATGTGGATCAGCTTCGCGCCTGTCCGGGACGCGTAATCGATGACGTTTGCTGTGCCCTTCACATTGATCCTGTCAAAATAGTCATATGGCCCGTAATGCTTGACAGTGGCAGCAGTATGGATGATCGTGCCCACATCAGAGGGCAGGCCGTACATCACATCGCTTTCTGAGGGAAGGATCTCCATTTTACCCAGAGATTCCAGCTCACCGCAGACCGGGATAATGCGGTCACTGATCAGGGAATCATAAATATCGCCGAAATACCAGTGGAGCTGTTTTATAAGCCGGTCCTTAGCGGCCTCGGCGCTGTCCCCGCGGACAAGACAATAGACCTTGCACCCGGTCTTCTCAAGAAGAGAGCGCAGGACATGCGCGCCAAGGAAACCGGTCGCGCCGGTAAGAAATACATTCCCGAGTTCGCGAGGCTGAATTTCAATAGTATCGCCGGATGCGTTCCCGCGGAGCAGCACCTCATATTTTGTGAACTGCGCTTTGTCAAGCTCCTCACTGCGGTCAGCAGTGTTTTCTATATGACCGGCCAGTTCCTTCACACTGGGATAATCAAACACGTCCTGCAGCTTGAACAGGATTCCCTGTTCATGGGCATGTGCTGCGTAAGCGACCGCACCGAGGCTGTCCCCGCCGGCTTCAAAGAAATTGTCGAGAATGCCGATTCTCCCTATCCGCAGGATCTTAGCCGCGATCGCGCACAGTTTTTTCTCGGTTTCTGTCTGCGGGGCAACATATTCCGCCTCTGCCAGATGGGCTCCTTTTACATCAGGGAGCACTTTCCGGTCGATCTTGCCGCTGGGTGTCAGGGGCATTTTTTCAAGCCGGACAAAGAAATTCGGCACCATATACTGTGTGAGTTTGCGGGACAAATGCCTTCTGAGTTCTTTTTCATCTACAGGCTCGTCGGAAACATAGTACCCGACCAGATACTGCCTGCCGTCCGGCGCTTTTTTGGCTGCTGCTGCGGAAATGCCGACTCCCGGAAACTCCGACATGCCGGACTCGATCTCTCCAAGCTCGATCCGAAGTCCGCGGATCTTGACCTGTGTGTCGATACGGCCGAGATGCTCGATCGTCCCGTCCGTCCTCCATTTCGCCAGGTCTCCCGTGTGGTACATTTTGGCACCGTGCCCCTCGTACAGGCCGTAAAAAGGGTTGTCGACGAACTTCTGCGCTGTGAGCTCGGGAAGATTAAGATATCCGGCTCCGACGCCGTCACCGCCGATGCACAGTTCTCCTGCAGTTCCAAGCGGCAGCAGTTCGTCCTTGGGATCCAGAATATAGATCTGTGTATTCGCGATCGGCGTTCCGACATGTATATCATTCGCGCTTTCGACCTTCGCGATCGTCGAATACACGGTTGTCTCTGCAGGACCGTAGTCATTAAATATGTCAGCCTTGCTGATCTGGCGAATCTGTGTCACAACATGGTCCAGAAGGGGCTCCCCGCCCAGGATCACGGTTTGAAGATCGGAGACGAACTGCTCTTTACCTCCAAGATCCATCAAAAGCTTAAGTCTGGACGGCGTAGTCGAGAGCAGATCGGGTTTCTCCCTGCGGCAGAGCTGTGTGAGCAATACAGGATTTGTGCACTCCTCTTTGTCAGCGAGGATGATCGTCATTCCGGAAGTGAGCGACACAAACAGATCCATGATAAAAATGTCAAATACCATGTTTGTGATGGACAGAGCTTTCTTCTCATTCCGGAACTCTTTGCTGATCGGATTGAACTTATTGCGAAGGCAGTAGTTTACAACGTTTCGGTGATAGATGCCCAGTCCTTTAGGTTTGCCGGTCGATCCGGAAGTATAGACCATGTAGCAGAGATCATCGCCTGCAGAGACGCAGTACGGCTCTTTTACGTCCGGATCCGGCACTGAACTGAGGAACACGGATCCAAGATCTTCGAATTCAGCCGTATTCTGTCCATACTTAGCTAAACTTTCCGCGTTGTAGCCGAATGTATAGATATGCCTGGGCTGCGCGTCCTCCAGAATGCTGCCAATGCGCTCTGCGGGATAGGACGGATCGATATACAGGAAGGCGCCGCCTGCCTTAAGTATTCCCAGCATCGCGGCGATGATGCGCCAGTCTCTCTCTGCGATGATCGCCACAATATTGTTTCTGCCGACACCCTTTTTGCGCAGGTCGGAGGCTGCTGTATTTGCAAGGCTGTTCAATTCCCTGTAGGTCAGTCTTGTATCCCTGAACACCAATGCAGTCTCTTCAGGCGTTTCATTCACCTGACGGAGGAGCACTTCAAGGATACTCTTTGTTCTGTCATACGGCACACTTGTGTCGTTGAAATCCCGCAGCAGAAGAGCCCTTTCTTCATCGGGCACTATTTTGACAGATTCAAGAGACCGCTCCGGGCTGTCAACGATCTGCCTGAGCAGGTGAATAACGCGCTTTAGCATGAGCTCGGCTTCCAGCCCGTCAGGGAACAATTCTGTCTGATAGTCCAAAGTGATCGTTGCGGTCTGCGCGCCGTCCCTGTTATCGACGTGGATAGTCAGAGGGACCTCGCTGTATCCGCTGAAGTACCACTTCGTCCGCGCGCCTGTCTCCGTGACGGCGTTCTGGTAACTGATCATGACGTCGTAAAGGCTGCTTCCGGTTCCGCCGTGCTCCTTTATGGCTTTAGTGATGTCAGCATAGGCGTACTTCTGGTGACGGAAGATCTTCTTGTGCGTTTCTGTGATCCGGTCCAGAAGCTCCTTGACAGATTCGGATCTGTGCATCTCCAGTGTCAGGGGCAAAGTAGAGACGAACATGCCCTCCGTTTTCTTCTCCGCTATACTGCTCCTGCCAAGGACCAGCATTCCGGTAGTCGCGGACGCATTTTCGCGGTCGACTTTCATCAGGTAGATATGAATGGCAGCCTCGAGAAGGACAGAATAGCTCAGCCCGTTCTCTTCGCAGTATAGTGTTAACTTTCTGTGGAGCTGTTCCGGAATACGGGAGCTGATTCTCTTAGCCTGCGGGTCTCTACCTGACCGGCTGCGCTGTTTGATAAGGGAAGGCTGAGGCGGCGCAGCGTATTTATCTTCCCAAAACGCCTTGTCTTTTTGGAAGCGGGAGGATGTTCTGTATTTTGCCTCGGATCGGATAAAATCGCGGTAGTCGGGGGCAGACATCGACGCGGGGGCTTCGGGATCTGCATTTGCGGCAGCTTCCATGTCCCTGTAGATCCGGTCGATTTCTCTGACAAGAAGTGAGAAGGACCATGCGTCCGTAATGATATGGCTTAACAGCGCAAGGACACCTGTTCCCTGCCCGTCTATGTGGAAAATCGTGAACTTGTATAAAGGTGAATCGTAATCTGTAACCGGAGTGGCAGCAGCCTTTTGTGCGTACGCGTCCATGGCCTGCTCGTCAGAAAAACGCACCGCATCGATCACAGGTATGTCAGATTCTTCAATATATTGCTGAACGGGCTGTGTCCGCGCTATCCGGATGCGTAGTGCGCTATTCTCCAGAACAACTGTCCTAAGGGCCCGGCGCAGCCGCTGCTCGTCCAAAAACCGATCAAAAAACACCGCTCCGCACTGGTTCGCGATAGCGGTATTCTCATAAAACATATGCAGATTCCAAATGTTCTGCTGTGGTGTTGTAAGACTGAGTAGTTCTTTCATGCATTTACTCCGTAATTCGGTCTTGCTTTTTTCGTTTCGTTTCGAAGTTTTGCCTATTATAGCCCCATACGGAGATTTCAATCAATCTTCTTTTCCGCTTTGTACCCAAAACAGACCATAACAATACGATATCTATGGTATATTAAATACACCTCAAGACCGACAAATCCCAATATGGAGGAAATATAATATGGCAACAGAAAAAATGTACGACAAACTGGCGCAGCTCGTGGTGCGCAAAGGGGCTTAAACCGACCTCTGGGGTAGTTTGTCCCCACCTGGGGATTTTAATCGACCTCTGGGGTAGTTTGTCCCCACTTGGGGACAAACTACCCCAGAGGTCGAGAGGTCGACAGAGGTCCAGAGATCGAGGTCGCCCAAAGACCGAGAGGTCGCACGTCGAGGTTCCACTGAAAGAGAGGACACTAAATGAATCACTATTTTACCTTTGACAGGATCAACAATGAGAGAATCCTGTCGTTTTATTCGCGTAAACCGCTCGATTTTGGCGGCGCGGCGCTGGAAGCAGAAGGCAGAAAGAGTCTGATCGAGTCGATCGAGGCCGATTTCGGATATAAATTCCGCACTGTCAAGCAGTGTACCAAACAGGTTCACGGGGACAGAGTGGTCATTGTGGATGAACAGAGTCTGAACGAGGAGACCGGACCGGCGGACGGCCTTCTCACAGACCTCCGGGGAGTCGCGCTGGAAATCCATACGGCGGACTGCCAGAGCGTTTTCCTCTATGATCCGGTGCGAAATGTGATCGGAAACGTACACAGCGGGTGGAAGGGAACTGTGCAGAAGATTGCCCCAAAGGCGGCGCAGATCATGATGGATCACTACGGCAGCAGGCCGCAGGACATCGAAATCTACATCAATCCCAGTATTCTGCAATGCTGCTTTGAGATAGAAGATGATGTGGTCAAGCAGTTCGCCGCCATAGTGGATGTGTCAAAATACTGCCGCAAGGACCGCATAGTCGACGGCAGACAGAAGTATTTCATGGACACAACTGCAGTCAACAGGGACCTTCTGGCCGAACTGGGCATTCCGAAGGAAAACATCTTCCTGAGTGGCGTGTGCACGATGTGCGGCCATAAAGAATACCATTCCTACAGGGGCGACCATCACGTGACCGGACGTAACGGTTCGATGATCTGCCTGAAGTGATTTTTGCTTAAATCGACCTCTGGGGTAGTTTGTCCCCACTTGGGGACAAACTACCCCAGAGGTCGATTTAGCCCGAGGTTGAGTTTTTCCACAGATGGGGACAAACTACCCCAGAGGTCGATTTAGCCAGAGGTCGATTTAGCCCCAAGTGGGGACAAACTACCCCAGAGGTCAGAGGTCGAGTTTTTCGCGGAAAAATCATGAAATTAAAAAAAGCCTTGCAGCGTTTAGCTATCGCTGCAAGGCTTTTTTGATGCCGTAAATCAGTATTTACAGGACTTTGGACAGGAAATCCTGAAGCCTGGGGTTCTGGGGATTGGAGAAGAACTCCTGCGGGGTGTTCTCTTCTTTGACAATTCCCTCGTCGATGAAGAGGACGCGGGTTCCCACTTCTCTGGCAAATCCCATCTCGTGCGTGACGACTGCCATCGTCATGCCCGATTCCGCCAGCTCCTTCATAACTTCCAGAACTTCGCCGACCATTTCAGGGTCCAGGGCGGAGGTGGGCTCGTCGAAGAGGAGCATGTCAGGGTTCATGGCCA
>DJXS01000078.1:20728-23959 GCA_002448395.1 Lachnospiraceae bacterium UBA6998
CGCGCGGACGATCGCGATACGCTGTTTCTGTCCGCCGGAGAGGCTTGCGGGATAGGCGTCAGCCTTGTCGAGAAGTCCGACACGCGCCAGCAGGCGCTCTGCTTCCGCGTCCGCCTCTTCCTGCTTCATGTAGCCGGTGCGCACGGGAGCCAGTGTGATGTTCCTGCGGACCGTCATGTTGGGGAAGAGGTTAAAGTGCTGGAAGACCATTCCCATCTTTCTGCGGATCGCATTGATATCGGTATCCTTGTCGGTGAGATCTGTCCCCTCGAAAATGATATGGCCGCTGGTAGGCACTTCCAGAAGGTTCAGGCAGCGCAGGAAAGTGGATTTTCCCGAGCCCGAAGGGCCGATGATGACGACCTTCTCGCCCTTGCGGATATCCTGTGTGATGCCGTTGAGGACGACATTGTCCCCAAACGACTTCTTGAGGTTCTCTACATGGATCATGACTTCTCCCTGCTGTACAGGGGCCTGATTGGTATTCTTAGCGTCTGTCACTTTCTCTCAACCTCCTTTCCAGGATTCCGAGGAGTTTTGTCAAAATCATGACTACAACGAGGTACATGATCGCGATGCCGATGTAGGGCATAAAGGCCTGGTATGTTTTGGCCTGGATCTGCTGTGCCGCTTTAGTCAGGTCGGTAAGACCGATGACGGTGACCAGGGACGTATCCTTGAAGAGCGTGATCAGCTCATTGCCCAGAGCGGGAAGGATGTTCTTGATCGCCTGCGGAATGATGATGTCTTTCATAACGGTGATGTAATCCATGCCGAGGCTTCGGCCGGCTTCCATCTGACCGGGATCGATCGACATGATGCCGCTTCGGATGATCTCTGCCGTGTAGGCACCGGAGTTGATGCCGAGGGAGAGGATCGCGACGCCGACAAGGTTGCGGCTGGACTTAAAGACTACAAAGCCCATGATCAGCAGCTGAACCATCATAGGGGTTCCGCGGATCACGGTCGTGTAGATTTCGCAGATCTTATTGGCAACGCTCAGGAGAGCGCTGCGGTCTGTGCCCTTTTGCTGGTCGTGCAGCGTGCGGATAATCGCGACAAGAACGCCGAGGATAATACCGATGACCAGCGCGCCCAGTGTGACGGTAAAGGAGATGCCGATTCCGGAGAGATAACGCTGCCATCTGTCCGCTTCAATAAAAGCCTGGTTGAATTGCGCAGCCAGATCCTGGAAAAAAGTGCCCAAATTACTACCTCCAAAAACTTACTAAAATCGCCATGCCCATCGTATTTAAACGGACCGGGCATGGCGATTCAGATTACTTTTTAAGTAAAGACTCCCGGAAAAGATACTGCGGGATGATCAGTTCTCAGCGTTGATGTACTTATCAACGATCTGCTGAACGCTGCCGTCAGCGATAAGCTCTTTGAGAGCGTTGTTGACAGCGTCGCGAAGGCCGTTGTTGTCCTTGGAGATACCGATCGCGTAGTTCTCGATGATGTACTCTGTGTCAAGGATCTTCAGACCTGCATTTGCCTGAACAAAAGCCTTAGCGGGCTCGTTGTCGATGACAACCGCGTCGACCTTGCCGCCCTTGAGGGCTTCGATGGCCATAGCGCCGTTAGGATAGGAAGTGACGTGATCTTCGCCGTAGCCGCCGTCTTCAACAGGGCTGGAGCAGTAGATGTAACCGGTAGTTCCGTCCTGGACACCGATCATCTTGTCGTTTGCAAGATCATCAACAGTAGCGATGTCAGAACCTTCGGGAACGATGATGACCTGTACGCCGGTCGCATAGGACTCGGTGAAGTCAACGTTCTGCTTGCGCTCTTCAGTGACAGTCAGACCTGCCATAGCGATGTCGGACTTGCCGCCCTGGACGGAAGTGATGACAGAACCGAACTCCATGTCGTCAACTACGAGCTCAAGGCCGAGCTTCTGAGCGATCAGGGTTGCGATCTCAACGTCGATTCCTTCGAATCCGCCGTTGTCGGAGATCATCTCGTAGGGCGGAAATGCTGCGTTTGTAGCCATGTGAAGCTTGCCGGCCTCAACAGTCTTGATCTCAGCTGCAGCTTCCTCAGCTGCGGGAGCCTCTGCTGCAGGAGCTTCTGCTTCGGCTTTCTCTTCTGCGGGAGCTTCTGCCGCAGCTTCTTCTTTCTGGGTCTCAGCGGGAGCTGCGGGAGCGGAAGAAGAGCCGCCGCATGCCGCGAGAGAAAGTGCCATTACGCCTGCGAGAAGCAGTGCAAAGTATTTTTTCATTGTGTTTCCTCCTTAATTGATTCGTTCACTGCATAAAATCTTCGGAAAACCGGCAGTGACATGAATAATATTCAGTTTCGATGCATAAAATGCATCAAAACTTTTTCTATTATATGCATTTGCAAATCCAACTGCAACAATATATCAGAAATAATTTTTAAACAGAGAAGTCTTTTCACATTGTCTCCCGCCATAAACGCCTCGCGAAGAGCGCGGAAGCAGCAGTTAAGACGGTCACTACGATCTCGATCAGGATCACGTTTACGCCCAGACCCGACAAAAGCGCGGCGGCAGCGTCCACAGCGAAGTGGATCAGGATCGCCGCCGGATAGAGGTAGAATTTGCCATTCCACTTGACGGCGAACCAGACAATGACCGACAGCGCGATATGCAGCGCGATGGCTAACAGGCGCTCAACGCCGCCCAGCAGGAACTGATAGGAAGGCGTAGTGGTCAAAAGAGTGACAGACTGTTCTGCCTGTGCCACCTGGTCGCCGGACAGAGAGCTGAGCATCGACGAGATGCTCCCGTTGTTGATCATAACGGACCAGATAATGTTATTGATCATGGTTATTCCGGTAATGACGATCGCTTCAAATCCTCCGTGTCCTGCGCCATACATAAGGGCGTTCACATTTTTTGCACGGTATTTTTTGAGGGCGAAGGCGAAGGCCAGGTAGCGTCCGGTCTCCTCAAAAAGCCCTGCCATGAAGCCGCCGTAGAGCGCGTAGAGCCAGATATTGTTGCGAATCACCGCCCCGGCGGGCGAGGAGAGCACGAGATTGTGCATTCCCGACTCCAGAATGAAGGCGAAGAGCAGCATCACGGCGCATCCTGCAAAGAAAGGATAAATATCCGCTTTTTTCACCAGCCTCAGGTACAGAAAGAGTGCCAGGGGCACCAGAAAGCAGATCGCGCAGGAAACGGCCATAAAAACAATAGATAATATAGGTACAGATCCGGTCATTGTATAATCTCCATTTCTCAATGGACCTCTGGGGTAGTTT
>DJXS01000078.1:24095-25395 GCA_002448395.1 Lachnospiraceae bacterium UBA6998
CCTCTGGGGTAGTTTGTCCACACTTGGGGACAAACTACCCCAGAGGTCGTTTTTGGTTCAGAGGTCGTTTTTTGTTTTTTATTAATCTACCCCGTACTCCTGTAGCACGAAGTCCTTGAAGACATGGGTGACGGGATTGGAAGTGTTGTCCTTCCAGATGGCCAGGATGTCTACATACTCATGATCGCCTTCGAGTGGGACAAAGGACAGATCTGTGGAGTGTCCCAGGGTGCTCACAATGGACTCAGGAAGGATGGTGATGCCTATGCCGGTGGAGACGAGGATCATCAGAGTCTCAGCGTCGGAAGAGCGTGAGTCAATTCTGGGGATGAAGCCTGACTCCGCGTATTTGTCAGGAATGACATGGCCGTATTTTTTGGCAGAGGGGTCGTCGTAATATTTAGTCAGCAGGAAAGGTTCGTCCCTCAGGTCATAGCGGCGGATCGAGGAGAGCTGGGAATAGGGGTGCCCGGGCGGAAGAACCGCATAGAGCCGGTCTCTGCCAATACGCTGATAAGAGAAATTGGTGAGATCCGTGTTGCCGTATACAATGTTGAAGATAAAATCCAGTTTCCCCTTCTCAAGGTTCATAAGTAAATCCAGATGTGCCTGGCGGTAGATCTGGAACTGTACGGAAGGATTCTGTAAATAGAACTTCTTTATAAGAGGAGTGATGCGGGAAAAACACTGTCCCTTTACATATCCAATATTCATAGAGCCTGAGATGCCGTCTGCGGCGTTCCGGGCCCTGTTTACAGCGATCTTGCTTCTCTCCAGGATCGCTTTGGCTTCCATATAGAATATCTCTCCGGCGGGCGTCAGGCGCACCCGCTTTTTTTCGCGCGCAAACAGCTTGACGCCGAGCTGTTCTTCCAGAGACTGAATGTGCTGCGTGATCGCTGTCTGCGAAATATAGTGCAGTTTGCCGGCTTCCGTGAAGCTGAGAGTTTCCGCAGCAGTGATGAAATATTTAAGCTGATTGGTGGTCATAATGTGATCTCCTTTGGCGGAATAATACAGTCATGAAGCTGCTGTTTGCGGGGGCTTGGGGATTGGACAATAGCAGCTGTTTTGAGATTAATTCATAAGTAAATACTTATCAACTTACGGGTTTTATTATACCAACTGAGAAAATAAAACGAAATATCAAATGATTTATTAATTACTATAAGGTTTTACTTCTAAAATCATTCCAAACGCTTATTGGATGAAGAGCGCAGGTAACAGGTAAACTATTGTTAAATAAAAAACATACTTTGCTGTCAAAACATTGAAAAAGCGCAGCGAAGCAGCATCCGGA
>DJXS01000089.1 GCA_002448395.1 Lachnospiraceae bacterium UBA6998
AACTCGCGGAGCTTGTCCATGCAGCGGCGCAGGTCGTCGAGGTTGTCGGGATCGCAGGTCCTGACATTGTCGAGGAAGGCTGTGATCTTGTAGCCGTTCTCCGGGTTGATGTATACGGGATCGTCGCAGAGGCCGAGGCCGCTGATCGCCCTGTAGACGTCCGCCTCCTGGCGGCGGTTGATCAGCTGGTCGGTGCCTTCGCCGGGGATTCTCATGATGTATTTGGCGCCCTTTGCGCTGAAGAGGAAGCTGCGGTTGGTCATGCCCTTTTTCAGGACGCTGATGTCCGTGACCTCGTTTTCTTTGCAGTTCAGGGCCGAGCAGATCGCCTTTATGGAGTCGGTCTTGAGATGGTTCGAGTCGGAATCCAGGTCGCGGAGCTGCTCGTAGGTGTCGATCTCGACGAAATCGCTGCTGCTCACTACTTTGGCCTGGAGGATCATGCGGTCCTTGAAGCCGTTTTTGGACTCGTGACTATGCGTGGCAGACGCTGTGCGTGCGTACAGTGCTTTCTCCCAGAAATCTTCGTCGAAGGCCTCATCAGCATCCATTCTGCGCAGGTTCTCCCGGACGATGCCCGCCTCGGGCTCGGTGAGGTAAGAGATGCCGATCATGGAGTTGCCGGCTTCTTTGTCCGAGATCGTGACGAGCTCGCGCTTGCGGTTTACGCGGACTGTGCTGTCCTCGTCCACAAGCTCACTGACCATGTACCAGGAGTAGGGCTCCGTGGCGGAATAGGGGTTGCGGGCGCACCAGATGTCGCAGGGGATGATGTAGGTGTTGCTGATCCTGTCGGCGACCAGGGCCAGGGAGTGAAGGTTGTTCTTCGAGGCATAATCCGGGTTGATGACAAGGTCTACGCCGTATTCGTCCATCAGGTATTCGAAGCTTTCCTTCATAAATCCTGCGACGACGGTGATATTCCTGATTCCCTGCTCGTGCAGCTGGCGGATGGTTCTCTCGATGAGGGGCTCACCGCCGACTTCGATGAGCGCCTTGGGCGTTGAAAGGTTGATCGGGACCATTCGCATTCCGAATCCGGCCGCGAGGATGACCGCATTGCGCGGCGCGCGCTGCCTGATCTCCTGCCTGCCCTTCTCAGTCAGCTGTCCGTGTTTGTCGATCAGTCCGTCTGTGGTCAACTGCTTGAGGGACCTGTTCACCACGCCGACGCTCAGGCCGGTCGAGGAGGCCAGGATCCGCTGGTTGATGAAGGTTTCAAAATATAGTTTTTCAAGAATTTTCAGTTCGTATGTGTTCATGAATTATCTCCTGTATTATTTCGTGAACATAAAACTTTTATATAAGGGGATGAAAATCCATCCCCTGATTAAATCATTTCCGATTTCTGATTGCGGCTATATAATACAATATTTTCTTCCTGTTGACAATACCCACAATCATAAGAAGGAGCAGCATGCCGTATCTCACGAATCTGTAGCCGAGCACGAAGTTCACTACGATCGTAAAGAGGATCAGGATCACGGACACCAGCACGACAGCCTGAGTGTTCACGATCGAGTTCGTTCCTTCATTTTCCAGCCGCAGGACTCTTCTGCTCACCACGTAGTGGCCGATCGCGTAGACAATGTAGCAGAACAGCGTAGTGTAGCCGGCCGCAACATATCCGAACATGCCGATGAAGATGTAGTTCAGGACGATGTTGGCTGCCGCCGCGATGAGGGACGCCTGCATCAGGAACGCGGTCCTCTCAAAGTAGAACTGCGGGAAAGACAGCAGCGAGTACAGGAAAATAAAGTACACGCTGGCCGCTACGGGCGGGATGACATATACGGCGTCTGCATATTTTGACGAGCCGAAGAGGTAGATCGCCTCGGGGCTGACCAGCATGAGGAGCATGGCCACCGCCGCGATCGCGATGACAAGGAAGGTGGACGTCTTCTTGATCTCATCCGTCCTGTGGCTGCCTACTTTGGCATAGAGCCAAGGCGTGATCGCGCTGTTCACCGCGCTGACGAAGATCTGGGCCAGCATTCCGACGCTGTAGGCCACGCCGTAGAGCGCGACTTCCGAGCGGCCCACCATCCGGTCGATCATGACGCGGTCGCCCTGGTTGAGGATCATGCCTGCCAGGTAATGGGGAAGCATGGGGATCGCCAGGCGGATGCCGTATTTCCAGTAGTCGGCGTAGTAGAAAGTGCGCCCTTTGAAGTACTGGTACGCCATGACAACGCCGCCAAATGCCACTTCGACCAGAACTACGGAGAGGACTCTCGCAAAGTCCTTCTCTGTCGTCAGGAGCACGAAAATAATGCCGAGCACCGGATTGAGGACGGATTTGAGGATCGTAAAGGCGACCAGCCTCTGGTAGCGGTACTCGAACCGCTGCCGCCCCATCCAGTAGTAAGTGGCGGGGGTGAACATCATCTCCACGCACATGAGGAGCATGAAGACCGGGCTCAGGCCCAGGATCGGCTTGAGGACCGGATAGAGCACCGCGAGCGCCGCGCAGACGATCGCCCAGATCACCAGCGTAAGGCCCTGCATGGACGAGATGTAGCGGTCCCGGTCGTCCTTGAATTTCGCCATCGCGTTGTCAAGAACGCCGTTGTACAGGTACAGCGACGTGAAGATCGTCAGGATCTGCAGCCACGACAGATACAGGGAGTAGGTGCCGTACTGGTCAGTCGAGAGGAGCCTCGTAAAGATCGGTACCGTGATGAACGAAATGCCCTTTTGTAAAAAACTGCACGCCACGAACCACAGCGCTGCCCGCGCCTGTACGCTCATGGACTTATATTTTTCTATATATTTGTTCATTTCAGTTTGGTCATTATAAAGTCATAGACCCTCCTGGAGGAATTTCCGTCCAGAAAGTCATTGATCTTCTCCTTGACTGCAGTCCGCTCTGCCAGCATCCTGTCCTTTCCCTCGCACACATCGGTCAAAAAAGCGAGCAATTCATCTGTACTCTTCAGATGCTCACCCTTGATGATGTCATAGACGTTGTCGAACACGAATCCTTTATCGCTCTGATAATTGTCCAGGTCGTCCGTCGTGAGCGCGATCGGCTTGTCAAGGAGCATATAGTCGTAGTAAATGGAGGAGTAGTCCGTGATCATCGCGTCCGTCTGCTCCATCAGCTCGTTCAGCTGGATCCCGGCCTTTGCGAGGTCCGGGTTGTAGATCGTCCTGATATTCTGAAGGTCGATCTTCTTGAGATAGCTGAGGTCCTGCACCGGATGGGGCTTGATGATGATCAGCATCTGATGCTCCTGAAGGAAAGCATCAAGCCGCTCAGCGTCCTCGAGCCCTGTCAGCAGAGGAAGCCCCAGAGGGAACCTGTTCTCGGTGTCCACCCGCTTGCCGTCCGCGTGCTGGCGGAAGGTAGGCGCCCAGAGGATCACTTTTTTGAACCGGTCAGCGTCGTCGATGAGCCTGGGCAGGGAATCGTTGTGCACGTACAGCTCGTCATTCCGGGGCAGACCCGTGCAGACCACCTGGTCCTCAGTGACTGTGTACTGGTCCACGTGGTAAGGCACGAAGAAAGAGGACTGGCTGATCAGGTAGCCGCAGTCCAGGGTGCAGCGGCGCTCGCCGACTTTCATGTTCTTGAGCTGAGAGCCGTGGTCGAGATAGATATTGAGCTGTCCCTTGGCCGCGTTCAGCCTGGAAAAGGGCCTGTTGCACGCGATGGCCGCTTTCGCCCGGTTGATCCTGACGTACAGTTTCATCTTATCGACGGGATTCGACGGATTCCTGGCGATAAAAGACACGTTTTTGATCTTGATGTCTTTAAACTGCTCGGGATCATCCACTATCCATGTCAGCTTGTACTTGCTGTTGAGCCCTTTCTTCAGAAAGAACTGATACAGCGCGTAAGTATTGCAGGACATGTCCGGGTTGCTCTCCAGCACGATCTCGTCGTTCATGGGGAGCAGGGCTGACGCCGCGTTGGGGACGAGCCACTTGAATTTTACGAGTTTTCTTTTTACAGCATAGTTCATAATTACACCGTTTGCCGCTCCAGCATGTGCACCAGCAGGGTCGGCATGAGAAAAGCGTTCATGCTGATCTGCGGCGCGTACAGGATCGGATTGAGAACCGCGAGCAGGAAAACGCCCGCCGTGATAATGCCTACGCGCCAGCGGAATTCCTCGGCGATGTACAATTTGATCATCGCGTAGCGCTCGTAGAGGAAAAATGCGAGGCTCGAAAGACCGATCAGACCGATTCCACCGAGCAGGTCGCAGAACTCCGAGTGGAAACCGATCCTGCCGATCGGCGACTCCTTGACAAAGATCATGCCGGTAAGCGGATGGTCAAAGAACGTGGACAGGCTCGTTCCGTACAGGTTCATTCTGTCGCTCGCGTTGCCGGTCGCCGTATTCTCGGTGAGGAGAATGTAGATCGTGTCCATCTTCTTGGCGATCGTCCCAAGGCCTATGTTCTCGGTCAGCTCTCGCAGGAAGTACACGAACTTGTCCAAATAGGCCGCAAAGGCGACCACAAACACTATCCCAGCCAGCAAGATCAGGAACTGCAGCCGGTTCTCGGGCTTTCCTATGAAGATCAGCACAATGGCCATCAGGGCAAAAAACAGCGCGATCGTCAGCTCCGACACGAGGATGGCGACCATGATGACCGCCAGCCACGCCGCCCATAGCAGTTTGTGACGGCTGCAGCAGAACAGGAACACCAGGCACGGCACCAGGAAAACAACCCCGTAAAGGTAATTCCAGTTGCCGATGTTGAGTGATCTCCAGCGATATTTTGTCGCCTCAGCAATATCGGTCCTCGTCGAGTTGCGCACCGCCCAGGGATTGGAGCGGAATGTCAGAATCGTTGTAACTGCCGTGATCGTATTCACTGCCAAAATAGCGTAAAACAGCAGTTTCTCCTCTGCCGCCCTCTCATTGAGAAGGTAATAGTGCGCCGCCGTGAAATAAATATTGAACACAGAGACAGGCATCACGTAGTTGCCGAAGCCCATCTGCGCATTCCAGATCGACTTCCACAGCAGGAGGATCAACAGTTCCATCAGCACAAAGGCAAAGAACAGCTTGGCATCCCGGTCCAAAAACAATCCCAGCATAAACATAAAAACTGAGCCCGCCAGATACAGGTGCCTGAGCGAACCCAGCAAATTGATCATGATGGGCATCGTATAATAAATGCTGAGCAGCAGAAGGCTCAGCATTATGAGCAGCGAAGATAACGGAGGAACGTCCGTTTCTACACGGAATAATTTACGCATTCTCTTTTTCCTTGCTTACAGATTAAAAGTGGTGCTCACCTCAGGAGGCAGGCACTTAGGGCCTCACCTCAGGGGCCAGGCACCTCAGAGCTGCTCCGAGACCTCCCGGTACACGTCCAGGATCCCTCTGCAGTTCGCCTCGATCGTGAATTTCTCTTCCACGGTGCGGCGCGCGCCGCGGCCGTAACTGTCGAGTTTGGCGGGGTCCTTGTAGAGGGTCTCTATTTTGGCAGAGAGGTCGGCTACGTCCTGATAGTGGTAGATCAGGCCGCACACTCCGTCCTCGATCAGCTCGCTGTTGGCGCCGGTGTCCGAAGCGATGACAGCCAGGCCGGCTGCCATAAACTCGGCGGTCGCAAGGCCGAAGCCCTCTCTGCGGGTGCATATGATCCCGCAATCGTATTCTTTGAGGAGAGTTGCGAGCTGCGACGAGTAGCCGCGGAAGACGACATTTCCTGTAAGTCCTGCGCCTTCGATGATCCGCTGCATATCTCCCATATATGCTTTCTCAGAATGAACTTCGCCGAAAACATCCAGCGTGATATTCTTCCTGACATTTGCGTCTTTAATGAGCGCCAACGCTCTGATCGCCTGGTCCTGTCCCTTGAGAGAGGACACGTCGCCGCACATCACGAGTCGAAGTTTGCGGGGTTCTTCCGCTGCAGATCCTTCTCTCTGCTGCACGCGGTCCACATCTATGCCGTCATAGACGACCTTGATCTTATCTGCGTCCAGTCCGATCTCCTGCCAGTTCTGACCGACAGCCTT
>DJXS01000126.1:0-648 GCA_002448395.1 Lachnospiraceae bacterium UBA6998
CGATCTGCTGCATACTGGGCGTTGTCACAGCTATCCTCGATTATGTGAGAAATCACAAAAAGGAGAACATAAAGCGCACCGTTCAAAACATTGACTTCGAGACACTCCTCCTTCTCCTTGGCCTTTTCGTCGTCATCGGCGGTATCACAGAAGCAGGCATTATCACGGACTTCGCTAATGCGATCGTCAAGCACGGAGGCAGCAGCCTGTTCCTCCTCTACACCATTATTGTGTGGGGTTCCGTCCTGATCTCCGCGTTCGTGGACAACATCCCTTATGTGGCGACCATGCTGCCCGTACTGACCGTTGTCACGACGCAGTTGGGAGTGAACCCGAACCTGCTCTATTTTGGCCTCTTGTGCGGCGCAACGCTCGGCGGCAACCTGACACCGATCGGAGCCTCCGCCAACATCACAGCAGTCGGCCTGCTCAAGAAAGAAGGCTACGACGTGGGATTCCCGGATTTCATGAGGATCGGAGTTCCCTACACCCTCACCGCCGTAATGGTCGGATACCTGTTCATCTGGTTCGTCTGGGCGTAATTGTCACGGGGACGGTTCTTCTGACAACTTTTGAGTGAAAGAGACCTCTGGGGTAGTTTGTCGACAGGTGTTGATTATTCCACACCTGGGGACAAACTACCCCAGA
>DJXS01000126.1:678-3810 GCA_002448395.1 Lachnospiraceae bacterium UBA6998
AGAAGCCTTCATTTCTGTAATTCTCGTCCCTATTGAACCTTTCGGGTCGCTAAGTTTCTTCCTGATGGAAACCGCTCTTCACAATTTTCGGCACAGGGGCACTAATATCCGAATTTTCGTCCATGAATCTTCCTGACTTTAATTTGTTCTCAGGAAACTAACAGGAAATCTCGCCTTTGGAGGGACGAGAGTATGCTCAAATTTGGCTTCTGTGCCGAATTCTTTACAACTCGAACTACAGATTGCACGAAACATATCGCTCAGCGTCACTTAGATGGACGAGTATTTTCTTGATTTGTCCTTCTGTACCTAAATTTCCATGCCAGAGCATCTGACACCGCCACAAACAAATGATAAAACCGAGCTCTGGGGTAGTTTGTCCCCTGGGGTAGTTTGTCCCCACCTGTGGACAAACTACCCCAGAGCTCGATTGTGGTGTAGAATAGAAATAGATATCAAAAGCAAAAATGGCGATGGCCTATAGAATATCGAAAAGAAGGTGGTATCCATGATCCGAAAGAGGATAGTGTTTACCGGATGGGTGCAAGGTGTGGGATTCCGATACCGCGCCCGCCGCGCGGCTGATCTTTTAGGGGTAACCGGGTGGGTCCGGAATGAATATGACGGCTCCGTTACAATGGAAATCCAGGGGACAGAAGAGCAGATTGATGAAGTCATCCTGGCAATCGGCCGCGGGCATTACGTGAAGATCGAGAACATGGATATCGAAACGCTTCCGGTCATTCCCGGTGAACATGATTTCAGTACGAGGTATTAGGCAGGAGGAGTTCCATGGACATCAAATGGGTCCCGCTGGTCGGAAAGACCGGCTATATACTGGCAGCCGGAGCGTTGATCCCCACTTATATTCTTAATGACAGGGAGATCGTGCTCGTCGACTCGGGGCTGCACTATGATCCCGGGCTGGTTTCGTTCATCCGGGCTGTGGGCGTGAGCGTGTACGCCGTCCTGCAGACGCACCTGCACGAGGACCATGTGGCAAACAACCGGATCCTCATCAACCGGTTCGGGACCAGGATCATCGCGGACGCCAAAGAGGTCGAAATGGTGCACTCTGCGAGCAACCTCCGGAGAGACTGGCGTGAATTAAGGCCTGAGACCAAGGACAAGTACCTGCGCACATACAGCTATAAAATAGAGAGTATCGAAGACGGGCAGGAAGAGATCGTTCTGCGCGGCATCCCGTTCAAAATAGTGCCTCTGTACGGTCACTCAGAAGGCCACTTGGGCTATGTGACACCGGATGGTGTGCTTTGCACCGGAGATGCGATTCTATCGCCGGCGATGGCGCAGTATTCCAAGATGCCATATTTTGAAGATATCGGAAAAGCCATTGAATCGCTGAACAGACTTCTTCAGACAGATTACCCCTACTACGCACTCGCGCACATGGAGATCATAGAGAAACGGGATATGCCGGGGCTCGTAAAGAAGAACCTGGCGCTTTTGGAGCGGATACACGTTGAAATGCTGGAACTGATCAATGATCCGGTGACACTGGATGAGCTGGTCTCGTCGGTCATGTACGGCCTGGGAATCCGGTTTGGGAATGAGACCAGAAATGCTTACCTCAAGACCACCATTTCAAGCAGGGTCAAATACCTTGTAGAGACCGGAAGGCTGCGCCGGATCGAAGAGGACGGAGTGATTAGATATGGGAAAGTTCAGAGATCTATTTACGGCGAATGATATGACGGTGGGCACGCCGTGGAAGAGTATAGCGCGGTTTGCCTTTCCTATGCTGATCGGCAACTTCGCGCAGCAGCTCTACAATACGGTCGACGCGGTCGTTGTCGGCCGCAGCAAGTGGGGCTACACGGCGCTGGCTTCGGTCGGCAACGCACTGCCGATCCTTAACCTGCTGCTGGCGCTGTTCGTAGGAATTGCTACCGGTGCCGGTATTCTTGTCGCACAGTTTTTTGGGGCAAAAGATAGAAAGAGCCTGGAGAAAACGATAGGAAACTGTATTTTCATTTCTTTTGCGGCAGGTTTAGTGATCATGATCGGAGGGCCTCTTTTGACGACGCCCATGCTCCGTGCGATGAATACGCTGCCTGAAATGTTTGACGCCTGCAGGGACTACCTGAACATCTTCTTCTGGGGCATATTCGGCTTCATGTTCTACAATATTTTCGCCGGAATACTGCGAGGACTGGGGGACTCTTTCTCCGCACTGCTATTCCTTATCATCTGCGCAGCACTCAATGTGGCCGGAGACCTCCTTCTGGTTGAAAAAATGGGAGTCGCAGGAGTTGCGCTCGCAACAGTGATCGCGCAGATGATCTCCGCGGTATTATGCCTCATTAAGCTGATGGGAATGGGAGATATCTTTACGCTGCGTAGAGAGTATATCAAGCCTGATGCGGAGTACCTGCGCAGCATTATCCGGCTCGGAGTGCCGTCCGGCATCACGCAGGCGATCATGAGCGCCAGCATGCTGATCGTGCAGGCACTGGTCAACAGTTTCGGCGACGCGATGCTGGTCGCGGCTAACGTGATGGTCATGCGGGTGGACGGCTATGCGATGCTCCCGAACTTCAGTTTCGGGCAGGCCATGGGCACCTATGCGGGGCAGAATGTCGGCGCGGGCAGACTTGACCGCCTCAAGCCCGGAACCCGGCAGGGAACAGCCATGACAGTGCTGACGGCACTCATCCTTGTCCCTGTTATTATCTGGTTCGGCCCGGCTCTGATGGACCTCTTTGCGCCCGGAAATACGGAGCTCATTAACCTTGCGATGGGCATGATGTACATCCTGGCGGTGGGATACATCGCGGTTGGCGTCACACAGAGCCTTCAGGGAGTGATCCGCGGCGCGGGCGACACGACTTCGCCGATGTGGATCACGATCTTCACTACAGTTTTCCTTCGCATCCCGCTGGCCTACGGTCTTGTGGCGCTGACGAAATCGATGGGCGCGCCGGTGCTCACTCAGGAGAAGATGATCTTCGTCTCACTTCTCAGCGTATGGGTCATAGGCGCCCTGATCACGACGGTTGTGTATTTCCACGGAGGCTGGAGAAAGAAGATTCCGACCTTCGGCGGGCAGGAGCAGTAAAACCGACCTCTGGGGTGATT
Organism: Lachnospiraceae bacterium UBA6998; assembly: GCA_002448395.1. Taxonomy (GTDB): domain Bacteria; phylum Bacillota; class Clostridia; order Lachnospirales; family Lachnospiraceae; genus CAG-791. The sequence goes on from DJXS01000126.1 coordinate 3,778, forward strand.
TGTCCCCAGGTGTGGCGAAACGACCTCTGGGGT
>DJXS01000126.1:3887-5020 GCA_002448395.1 Lachnospiraceae bacterium UBA6998
TCTGGGGTAGTTTGTCCCCAGGTGTGGAATGGAGGCAGCAATGGCATTTACATTAAGACAGTACAAGAAACCGGATTTTGACGAGCAGCGCTTCCTGACAGCGCCTGATGCGGTTATGGCACCCGCGCCCGCCGACTCTGTCGCGCCGACGGGCTTTCACGCGATGAGCATTTTCCCGGAGTATTTCAAGGTCGGGGGAGAGTGGCTCCTCGCAGAAGAGAGCCGCATGGACTGCGTGCCCGTTTATGACGGCCGCAAGATTCTTGTCAAGGAGCCCCGCCGCCTGAACAAAGGCGAACAGGTCATTCTGGGCAGAACGGAAGACGGGAGCGAAGGAATCTACGTCCATCCGAACGGCTTCAGCGGCGGGAAAGAGATGAAAGACGTCTTCGCCTTCCGGACAGGGCGCTCCCGCGAGACTGCCTTTTCCAGGGACTACGACGAGCTCTATGACATCCTCCGATACGATAGGGACCACGGAAAGATCGTTTGGGTGATGGGCCCGGCTTTTGCCTTCGACCACGACGCGCGGGAAGCCTTCTCCGCCCTGATCGCCAACGGCTATGTCGACGCAGTGATGGCCGGCAATGCACTTGCCACGCACGATCTGGAAGCGGCCTGGCTCGGAACAGCACTCGGCCAAAACATCTACACCACCGAACTTCAGCCGAACGGCCACTACAATCATCTCGACACGATCAACCGTGTAAAACAGTGCGGAGGAATACCGGATTTCCTCAAGCAGGAGAACATCAACAACGGCATCATCTACAGCTGCGAAAAATACGGAATTCCCTACGTCCTCGCCGGCTCCATCAGAGACGACGGTCCCCTTCCGCCTGTAATAGGAAATGCCTACGAAGCACAGGACCGCATGCGCGATGTGGTCAGAGACGCAACGACCGTTCTCTGCCTTGCCACCACGCTCCACTCCATAGCTGTCGGCAACATGACGCCTTCCTACCGGGTGACCCCCGACGGACAGATCAGGGAAGTATATTTTTACTGCGTGGACATTTCTGAGTTCACAGCCAACAAACTCAGTGACAGGGGCAGCCTGTCTGCCAAAGGAATTGTCACAAACGTGCAGGACTTCATCGTGACGCTTAGCAAGGGACTGCTGTGACTACGGG
>DJXS01000023.1:0-467 GCA_002448395.1 Lachnospiraceae bacterium UBA6998
TACCAAGGATCTCAACGGGCTCCATAGCCTTCAGCTGACCACGCTCGACACGGCCGGTAGCAACGGTACCACGACCGGAGATGGTGAAGACGTCCTCGATGGGCATCAGGAAAGGCTTATCGTTCTCACGCTGAGGGTTGGGGATGTACTCGTCAACAGCATCCATGAGCTCCATGATGTTGTCAGCCCACTCACTGTTGGGATCTTCCAGAGCCTTCAGAGCGGAGCCGCGGATAACGGGAAGGTCATCGCCCGGGAACTCATACTCGGTCAGCAGATCACGAACTTCCATCTCGACCAGGTCAAGGAGCTCTTCGTCATCGACCATGTCGCACTTGTTCATGAAAACAACGATATAGGGAACACCGACCTGACGGGCCAGAAGGACGTGCTCACGAGTCTGTGCCATAACACCATCGGTAGCGGCAACAACGAGGATGGAACCATCCATCTGTGCAGCACCGGTG
>DJXS01000023.1:577-6037 GCA_002448395.1 Lachnospiraceae bacterium UBA6998
TCATGTTCTTGACATAGTCAGCGTGTCCAGGGCAGTCGACGTGTGCATAGTGTCTCTTTGCGGTCTCATACTCGACGTGAGCGGAGTTGATGGTGATACCACGCTCCTTCTCTTCGGGAGCCTTGTCGATCTGATCGAAAGCAACAGCGGTGCCGCCCTGGCGGACTGCGAGAACGCTGGTGATAGCAGCGGTCAGAGTGGTTTTGCCGTGGTCAACGTGGCCGATGGTGCCGATGTTGCAGTGCGGTTTTGTTCTGTCAAAATGCGCTTTTGCCATTGTGTAATTTCCTCCTTAAATAATGGTTACAACCTTTTAAAATACTATTCAAGCTGCACATGACTGTTCATATTTAAGGGTCTTTTGCACAGTCACTGCAAACAATTATAATAAACTGCGCTGTATATTTCAACAACGATTTTCAGACATTTTTTCGGAGTCTGAATTCATCCGGACTCTTGTCCGGCATCCCGGCAGCGTTCACCCTTAAAACGCCTGCCGGCGGTCAGCCTATTATTTTGTGTGTAAAAGCTGCGGTAAAACAGCTGAATTATTTGATATTCAGGACCTTCTCCGCAACATTCCTGGGAACCGGCTCATACTTCTCAAAGAACATGGAGTAGTTGCCGCGGCCCTGGGTCCTGGAACGGAGATCTGTCGCGTATCCGAACATCTCGGAAAGCGGCACATATCCTGTGACCATGCGTCCTCCGCCGATATCGTCCATGCCGCTGACACGTCCGCGTCTGGAGTTGATATCGCCGATGACATCACCCATGTACTCCTCGGGCATGGTGACTTCAACGCGCATGATGGGCTCGAGCAGGACGGGCTCCGCCTTCTTCATGGCTTCCTTGAAGCACAGGGAACCTGCGATGTGGAATGCCATTTCAGAGGAGTCGACCTCGTGATAGGAACCGTCATAGACAGTCGCGTGAATACCGACAACCGGGAAGCCGCCGAGTGAACCGGCGCGCATAGCCTCTTCAATACCTGCGCCGACGGGGCCGATGTATTCCTTGGGAATATTGCCGCCGACGACTTCGGAATCGAATTTGTAGAGTTCTTCACCGTTGGCGTCCATGGGCTCGAAACGGACTTTGCAGTGTCCGTACTGGCCGCGGCCGCCGGACTGTTTGGCGTACTTGTATTCCGCGTCGACAGCCTTTGTGAAGGTCTCTTTGTAGGCAACCTGAGGGGCGCCCACATTTGCTTCCACCTTGAACTCGCGCAGAAGTCTGTCGACGATGATCTCAAGGTGAAGCTCGCCCATACCGGCGATGATTGTCTGGCCTGTTTCCTTGTTGGTGTGCTGACGGAAGGTGGGATCCTCCTCCGCGAGCTTGGCAAGGGCCTCGGCCATCTTGCCCTGGCCTGCCTTTGTCCTGGGTTCGATCGCGAGCTCGATAACAGGCTCGGGGAACTCCATGGACTCCAGGATTACAGGATGTTTTTCGTCGCAGATCGTGTCGCCGGTTGTAGTGAATTTCAGACCTACAGCAGCGGCGATATCACCGGAATAAACCTGTTCCAGGTCGGTACGCTTGTTGGCATGCATCTGAAGGATGCGGCCAAGGCGTTCCTTTTTGTCCTTTGTGGCATTCAGGACGTAAGAGCCGGAGTGGGCCACACCTGAATACACACGGAAAAATGCAAGCTTGCCGACGAAGGGATCTGTCATGATCTTGAACGCGAGCGCCGAGAAGGGTTCTTCGTCAGAGGAATGACGCTCCACTTCGTTTCCGTTCATATCCACGCCTTTGATGGCGGGAATGTCTGTGGGGGCCGGCATAAACTCAACAACGGCGTCGATGAGCTTCTGGATACCCTTGTTCTTGTACGCGCTTCCGCAGCAAACGGGAACAGCCGCACATTCGCAGGTAGCCTTGCGAAGCACCTTCTTGAGCTGCTCGGTCGTGGGCTCTTCGCCCTCGAGGAAGATCTCAGTCAGGTCGTCATCCAGTTCGCAGATCTTTTCGATCAGCTCTGCTCTGTACATCTCGGCATCATCCTGCATCTCTTCAGGAATCTCGCCGATCGTGACGTTGTCGCCTTTGTCATCGTTGTAGATATAGGCTTCCATCTCGAACAGGTCGATGATACCCCGGAAGGTGTCCTCCGCCCCGATTGGAATCTGGATCATGATCGCGTTCTTTCCAAGACGGTTGCGGATCTGCTCAACACTTCCGAAAAAGTCGGCACCGATTACGTCCATTTTGTTGATGAACGCCATACGGGGCACGTTATAGGTGTCTGCCTGACGCCAGACATTTTCAGACTGCGGCTCGACGCCGCCTTTAGCACTGAAAACGCCGACCGCACCGTCGAGAACTCTGAGGGAACGCTCGACCTCGACTGTAAAGTCGACGTGGCCGGGAGTGTCGATGATGTTGATCCTGCACTCCTTCTCTCCTGCCTTGACTTTCATGTGATCATGCAGCGTCCAGTGGCATGTTGTCGCTGCAGATGTGATGGTGATTCCGCGCTCCTGCTCCTGATCCATCCAGTCCATGGTCGCGGTGCCCTCGTGGGTCTCACCAATCTTATAATTGACACCGGTATAGTAGAGAATTCGCTCTGTCAATGTAGTCTTGCCCGCGTCGATGTGGGCCATAATACCGATGTTCCTGGTCCTTTCCAGGGGGTACTCTCTTGCTGACACTGATTAAAACCTCCATGAAGTCCGGTACAGGCTGCCCGCGAAAGCTTCCGGGAATCCCCCAGGGATCTCAAAGCCTCCCGCCGCGGAAAAACGCGGCGGCCGCGCGGGTTTTCCTGACCGCTTCTCAACTGATCATCTTCAAGCTGCAGCCTTAGTGTCTTCGGGCTGCCGATCAGAATCTGTAATGAGAGAATGCTCTGTTGGCGTCTGCCATCTTGTGCATATCTTCTTTTCTCTTCACAGATGCGCCAGTGTTGTTGAACGCATCAAGCAGCTCGCCTGCGAGCTTATCTTCCATTTTCTTCTCTCCACGCTTACGGGAGAACATGACGATCCAGCGCAGTGCAAGCGCCTGGCGTCTGTCGGGGCGAACCTCGATCGGGACCTGATATGTGGCACCGCCGATACGTCTCGCCTTGACCTCGAGAACAGGCATGATGTTGTTCATGGCAGTCTCAAAAACCTCGACTGCGGGCTTACCTGTCTTCTCTTCCATTTTGGCAAATGCGCCGTATACAATCTTCTGAGCGACACCCTTCTTGCCGTCAAGCATAATAGCGTTGATCAGCTTGGTGACGACTTTGTTGTTGTATAAGGGATCTGCCAGTACATCTCTTTTCTGAACATGTCCTTTACGCGGCACGTTACTTCCCTCCTTATCAATCTTTGATAAATCACAGGTACTCACTAATACGTATATTCGTGTTCGTGCTGTATCTTCTATTACTATATGTACCTTCTAATATGTACTGCACGGATTTGAAAAAATTCGCGTCCGCATCTATATGGTTATAGAACTCCAACACTTACGGGTCTCGTGATTAGTTAAAAGCCCTCCGGCTCAGGCCGGGAGCGTACCTCACTTCTTAGCAGCTTTGGGTCTCTTCGCGCCATATTTGGAACGAGCCTGTTTGCGGTTAGCAACACCGGCAGTATCCAGTGTGCCGCGGATGATGTGATATCTGGTACCGGGCAGATCTTTAACTCTTCCGCCTCTGATCAGAACAACACTGTGCTCCTGCAGATTGTGACCTTCGCCGGGGATGTAAGAAGTAACTTCGATTCCGTTGGAAAGACGTACTCTGGCGATCTTACGAAGCGCGGAATTAGGCTTCTTGGGAGTCGCTGTCTTGACTGCAGTGCAGACGCCGCGCTTCTGCGGTGCGCTGACTGCGATCGAACGCTTGCGAAGAGAGTTAAAGCCTCTCTGCAGCGCCGGCGCTGTGGACTTCTTGACAGATGTCTCACGACCCTTCCTGACTAGCTGGTTAAATGTTGGCATTCTGTTTCACCTCCTTATAGATTTTGCGCTGTACAGGGTAATACAGCAGGTTCTTTTCCCGGCCCGGCTTTTCCTCTATTAAATTCGATCAGACTGAATTATGTCAGACTGAAAAGAATAAAAAAGAAAAATCCGCACATGGAAAAGGTGTGACCGGAGTCACACCCTTGAATTATAAGCACATCAAATATGCTTGTCAACAAATTTTTTTCTGACTTGCAGCGACTTATTTTTTCCGCCTGCAGCGACTGACTATCTTCCTGACTGCTGTCCGCCCCCGTCAGGGGACAGACAGCAGCAGGTGAAGATCATGTTTCAGGCAGGTCTGCAAATACCGGTCTTTTTGATCTGCTCTTTTTTCAGATCTACTCTTTTTGATCCGGCCGTTTTGATCCGGTCGTCTTGATCTGCTCTTTTTGATCCGGCCCTTTTAATCCGGTCGTTTTGATCCACTCTCCTGCGGCATCCGGTGGGGGAAGTTTCCACTCATTATTCGTCTTCCCGGATGTCGAGATCCGGATCCTCGTCCTGCATCGAACGAAAGGATTCTACCAATCCGTCTTCGTCGATTTCCGCTGTGTCGAGGTCCGCGGCGTCAATGTCAGCCGCATCCTCTGCCAGGAAATCGTCGATCATATCGTTTTCATCCGATCCGATGACGTTTTCCATGTCTTTAGATTTTTCCTCATGGCTGTCGTCAGCCGTCATGCTCTCAAACATTTCAGGTGTCACCTTCTCATCCTCAAGCTCCGCCAGGGCGCGGGCCTCTTTGGCGCGGAGTCTGGCGTCCGTGCTGAGCCTTGTGGAGTGGTAGCGCTTCATGCCGGTACCGGCAGGAATCAGCTTACCGATGATGACATTTTCCTTCAGGCCGATCAGAGGATCGACTCTGCCGTGGATTGCCGCGTCTGTCAGGACCTTGGTGGTCTCCTGGAAGGAAGCGGCGGACAGGAAGGAATTGGTTGCCAGAGCCGCCTTGGTGATTCCCAGGATGACCTGCTTGCCCTCAGCGGGCATGCCGGCCTGCTGGATCAGGCGCTCATTCTCTTCCTCGAATTCCAGAACATCGACCAGGCTGCCGGGAAGGAAGCTTGTGTCGCCGCTGTTTTCAATGCGGATCTTCTTGAGCATCTGGCGGACGATCACTTCGATGTGCTTGTCGCAGATGTCAACGCCCTGGAGACGGTAGACTCGCTGAACTTCCTGCAGCAGGTAGTTCTGGACAGCGCGGATTCCCTTGATCTTCAGAAGATCGTGGGGATTGATGGAGCCCTCGGTGAGTTCGTCGCCCGCCTCGATGCTCTTGCCGTCTGTCACCTTGATGCGGGAGCCGTAAGGAATCGGATATTCCTTGGACTCACCGGTCTCATCATCCGTGACGATCACTTCACGGCTCTTCTTGTTGTCGCTGATGGAGACAGTTCCGCCGAACTCGGAGATGATCGCGAGTCCCTTGGGCTTTCTGGCCTCAAACAGCTCCTCGACACGGGGAAGACCCTGTGTGATATCGCCGCCGGC
>DJXS01000023.1:6160-7549 GCA_002448395.1 Lachnospiraceae bacterium UBA6998
CCGGGCTCGCCGATCGACTGAGCGGCGATGATGCCGACTGCCTCACCGACCTGGACCATCTCACCCGTCGCCATGTTGGCACCGTAGCACTTGGCGCAGATGCCGGAGTGGGAGCGGCAGGTCAGGATCGTGCGGATCTTGACCCTGGTCGTACCCTTGGCCATGATCCTGGCCGCGCGGCCGGGTGTGATCATATGGTTCTTTTTGACGATCAGGTTGCCGTTGTTATCGTAAATGTCTTCGCAGGAAACACGTCCCGTGATTCGGTCCTCGAGGCCCTCAATGGTCTCTTTGCCGTCCATAAATGCCTTGACGGACATGCCGGGAACCGCTTCTCTGCCTTCGCAGCAGTCCACTTCGCGGATGATCAGCTCCTGGGAGACATCGACCATTCGGCGAGTCAGATAACCGGAGTCCGCTGTACGAAGAGCCGTGTCGGACAGACCCTTGCGGGCGCCGTGTGCCGACATGAAGTACTCCAGAACGTCCAGGCCTTCACGGAAGTTGGACTTGATGGGCAGCTCGATGGTACGGCCTGTGGTATCCGCCATCAGTCCGCGCATACCTGCCAGCTGCTTGATCTGCTGGTTGCTGCCTCGGGCACCGGAGTCGGCCATCATGAAGATATTGTTGTACTTATCAAGGCTTCCCAGCAGCACCTCTGTCAGCTTGTTATCGATATCCGTCCAGGTCTGGACGACCGCGCGGTAGCGCTCTTCGTCCGTGATCAGACCGCGGCGGAAGTTTTTGGAAATCTTATCGACGGTATCCTGCGCCTGCTGAAGGAGGTCCTTCTTCTGCGCGGGCACTGTGATATCCGCGATGGAGACAGTCATGGCAGCGATCGTGGAATACTTGTAGCCCATGGCCTTGATCAGGTCGAGGACTTCCGCTGTCTTGAAAGTGCCGTGAGTGTCGATGATTCTCTGCAGGATCTTCTTCAGGTCTTTTTTCTTGACCAGGAAGTCCACCTCAAGTTTGAGGAAATTCTCAGGGACAGATCTGTCAACGAAGCCCAGGTCCTGAGGCAGAATTTCATTGAAGAGAAGCCTGCCGAGGGTGGTGGCGATCACGCCTGTGACTGTCTCGCCGTCCGCGTTCTTTCTGGTCATGCGGACATTGATTTTGGAGTGCAGGGTGATGTAGTGGTTTTCGTAGGCCAGGATCGCCTCGTTCATGTCGCAGAAGTATTTTCCTTCTCCGGGCTCACCATCGCGCTCCTGGGTCAGGTAATAGATACCAAGGACCATATCCTGTGAAGGGACCGCGACGGGGCCGCCGTCGGAAGGCTTCAGCAGGTTGTTGGGGGAGAGCAGGAGGAAACGGCATTCCGCCTGAGCCTCAACAGACAGGGGCAGATGGATAGCCATCTGGTCGCCGTCAAAGTCG
>DJXS01000023.1:7615-9709 GCA_002448395.1 Lachnospiraceae bacterium UBA6998
TCTGGTCGCCGTCAAAGTCGGCGTTAAAGGCTGTACACACAAGAGGGTGGAGCTTGATGGCCTTGCCCTCGACCAGGATGGGCTCGAAAGCCTGGATACCCAGTCTGTGCAGGGTAGGCGCGCGGTTGAGCATGACAGGATGCTCTTTGATGACATCCTCGAGGATGTCCCAGACCTGGCTGTCAACCTTTTCGACCAGCTTCTTGGCGTTCTTGATATTCTGGGAAATCTGTCTGCTCTCCAGTTCCTTCATGACAAAGGGCTTGAACAGTTCCAGCGCCATCTCCTTGGGGACACCGCACTGGTAGATCTTCAGCTCGGGACCGACGACGATAACGCTTCGTCCCGAGTAGTCGACACGCTTGCCCAGAAGGTTCTGGCGGAAACGTCCGGATTTACCCTTCAGCATATCGGAGAGGGACTTGAGGGCACGGTTGCCGGGACCTGTGACAGGGCGGCCTCTGCGGCCGTTGTCAATCAGGGCATCGACGGCTTCCTGAAGCATGCGCTTCTCGTTGCGGACGATGATATCGGGCGCGCCGAGCTCCAGAAGTCTCTTCAGACGATTGTTTCTGTTGATGATCCTGCGGTACAGGTCGTTGAGGTCGGAAGTCGCGAAGCGGCCGCCGTCCAGCTGTACCATGGGACGGATATCGGGGGGAATGACGGGGATGCAGTCCAGAATCATCCAGGTGGGAGAATTGCCGGACTCGCGGAAAGCCTCGATCACCTCGATGCGCTTGATGATGCGGGCCCTCTTCTGGCCTGTCGCCTCATCCATCTGGGCGGACAGCTCCTGATATTCTTTTTCCACGTCGATCTTGCCCAGCAGATCCTTGACGGCCTCGGCACCCATACCGGCGCGGAAGCGGCTTCCCCATTTATCCCTGGCTTCCTGATATTCCTTCTCGGACAGAACCTGTTTGTTCTCCAAATCTGTGGATCCCTTGTCCAGGACAATATAGGAAGCGAAGTAAAGGACCTTCTCCAGCACCTTCGGGGAAATGTCGAGGATCAGACCCATACGGCTGGGTATGCCCTTGAAATACCAGATGTGGGAGACAGGAGCCGCCAGCTCGATGTGGCCCATGCGCTCACGGCGCACACTGGACTTGGTGACCTCAACACCGCAGTTGGGGCAGATTTCACCCTTGTATCTGATCTTCTTCAGCTTACCGCAATGGCATTCCCAGTCTTTGGTAGGCCCGAAAATCCTTTCGCAGAAAAGGCCGTCGCGCTCCGGCTTGAGAGTTCTGTAATTGATGGTCTCGGGCTTGGTCACTTCGCCCTTGGACCACTCGCGGATCTTCTCCGGTGATGCGAGCCCGATTTTGATGGAATCAAATGTAACCGGCTGATAGTTCTGCTGTTTCGTATTCGGCATTTTTTCCTCCATGTCAAAGCGCTCAGCGCCTGCAAAACTCATGTCCCGCCGGTTTGATCTGTCTGAAAAAAACAGGCGGAGACGGTCTTCCAGTCTTCATAATTGACCGGCCATGAGTTCCGGCGCTTCAATACACACCTTGCAAATAGAAACACGACATTGACAACGATTCAGTTGGTCGGTCAGGACCCCTTTCAGGGGCCTGATCCGGGTCAGTCGTCGTAGCTGTCCTCGTCGTAGCTGTCCGTATCGCTGTAGTCGCTGTCAATTGTCTCAACGGCGGCAGCCGGCACGGTGTCCTTTGAGTCTTCGAGTCTGCCTTTGGAATCAAATTCCTTGCTGCTGTATCCGGCACGTCCGAGGCTTCCCTCGTCAGTGCCGCCATAGTTCTTGAAATTGTTGGCCATCTCGAATCGATATACAGAGGATTCTCCGTAGTCGATGTCCTCGGTGATCTCCACCTCGGAGCCGTCCTCCTGGAGCACGCGGACATCGAGTCCGAGGGCCTGGAGCTCTTTCAGGAGCACCTTGAAGGATTCCGGGATGCCGGATTCGGGGATGTTCTCACCCTTGATGATTGCCTCGTAGGTCTTGACTCGTCCGACAACATCGTCGGACTTGACAGTCAGGATCTCCTGCAATGTATAAGCAGCGCCGTATGCCTCCAGGGCCCAGACTTCCATTTCTCCGAAACGCTGGCCGCCGAACTG
>DJXS01000023.1:9775-11172 GCA_002448395.1 Lachnospiraceae bacterium UBA6998
CGCTGGCCGCCGAACTGGGCTTTGCCGCCCAGGGGCTGCTGTGTGACCAGGGAATAAGGGCCTGTGGAACGGGCGTGGATCTTGTCATCTACCAGGTGATGGAGCTTGAGGTAGTGCATGTGTCCGATCGTGACCGGGCTGTCAAAAGGCTCGCCGGTCCGGCCGTCACGGAGCTGGACCTTGCCGTCGGGCGTGATGGGAACGCCTTTCCAGAGTTCCCTGTGGCTGCGGTTGCGGTACAGGTAATCCAGGATCTCAGGCTGAAGGACATCGGAATATTTCTCCGAGAACTCCTCCCACTCAGTGTTGACATAGTCGTTGGCCATGATCAGGGCATCCTGGATGTCTGTCTGGCTTGCTCCGTCAAAGTTGGGAGTCGCGACATTAAATCCGAGAGCTTCCGCCGCCAGAGACAGGTGGATCTCCAGGATCTGTCCGATATTCATACGTGAAGGCACGCCCAGGGGATTCAGGACGATGTCCAGAGGACGTCCGTTGGGAAGATAAGGCATATCTTCGATCGGCAGCACTCTGGAGACGACACCCTTGTTGCCGTGACGTCCGGCCATCTTATCGCCGACGGAAATCTTTCTCTTCTGGGCGATGTAAATGCGCACCGACTCATTGACGCCGGGCGCCAGCTCATCGCCGTTCTGCCTGGTAAATACCTTTGTGTCTACAATTATTCCATATTCACCATGGGGGACCTTGAGGGAAGTGTCTCTGACTTCACGCGCCTTCTCGCCGAAGATCGCGCGCAGAAGCCGCTCCTCCGCAGTGAGCTCGGTCTCGCCCTTGGGTGTAACTTTGCCGACCAGGATATCACCGGCGCGGACCTCGGCGCCGACACGGATAATACCCTTTTCATCGAGATCCTTGAGGGCATCGTCGCCGACGCCGGGAACATCGCGGGTGATCTCCTCGGGACCCAGCTTGGTATCGCGGGCCTCGCACTCATACTCCTCGATATGGACCGAGGTGTAGACGTCGTCGCGCACCAGACGCTCGCTCAGAAGAACGGCGTCCTCGTAGTTGTAGCCCTCCCAGGTCATGAACCCGATCAGGGGGTTCTTGCCCAGTGCCAGTTCGCCGTTGCTGGTGGAGGGACCGTCGGCAATGACCTGTCCCGCCTTGATATGCTCGCCTGTATTGACGATCGGCTTCTGGTTGTAGCAGTTGCTCTGGTTGCTTCGCTCGAATTTGGTCAGCTTATACTCATGGATGCCGCCGTCCTCCTTGCGGACGACAATACCCCTGGCGTCGACAAAGAGGACGACGCCGTCTTCTTCGGCGATCACGCAGACGCCGGAGTCGACCGCTGCCTTCACTTCCATGCCGGTGCCGACCGCGGGCGCGTCTGTGATCAGAAGCGGGACGGCCTGACGCTGCATGTTGGA
>DJXS01000023.1:11244-11763 GCA_002448395.1 Lachnospiraceae bacterium UBA6998
CGCTGCATGTTGGAACCCATCAGAGCGCGGTTTGCATCGTCGTTCTGAAGGAAAGGAACCAGGGAAGTCGCGACAGAGAAGACCATACGGGGAGAGACGTCCATATATTCAAAGACGCGCTTATTATAAGAAGAAGTCTCCGTGCGGTAACGGCCGGATACGTTGTTGTGGACGAAATATCCGTCCTTGTCAATCTCCGTGCTCGCTTGGGCGACGTGGTAATTATCTTCTTCATCCGCGGTCATATAGACAACTTCATCTGTGACGCGGGGACCGTTGGGGTCGCTCTGGTCCACTTTTCTGTAGGGTGCTTCAATAAAGCCATACTGGTTGATCCGCGCATAGCTTGCAAGGGAGTTGATCAGTCCGATGTTGGGACCTTCAGGGGTCTCGATCGGGCACATTCTTCCATAGTGTGTATAGTGGACGTCGCGGACCTCGAATCCGGCCCTGTCTCTGGACAGACCGCCGGGACCCAGAGCGGAAAGACGACGCTTGTGGGTCAGCTCGCCCAGAGGG
>DJXS01000023.1:11855-15399 GCA_002448395.1 Lachnospiraceae bacterium UBA6998
GACAGCTGGGAGGATCCGAAGAATTCCTTGACAGCTGCCTGGACCGGCTTGATATTGATCAGCGACTGAGGGGAAATCTCCTCAGAGGAATCATGTGTCGTCATGCGCTCGCGGACCACGCGCTCCAGTCTGGACAGACCGATGCGGTACTGGTTCTGAAGGAGCTCGCCCACACTGCGGATCCGGCGGTTGCCCAGGTGGTCGATATCGTCATCCGTGCCGATGCCGTACTCTACATGCATGTTGTAGTTGATCGACGCGATGATATCCTCCTTGGTGACATGCTTGGGCACAAGCTCGTGTACGCTTCTGCGCAGCATATCGCCCAGGGCCTCGGGATCCTGACTGTCGCTCTCCTGGAAGGCGACAAGGATCTCGCGGAGAGCGGGATAATAGACCTTCTCCGTGATGCCGAACTCAGCGGGATCGCAGTCGACATAGTGGGTCAGGTCAACCATGAGGTTGGACAGGACCTTGACGTCGCGCTCATCCGCTCTGATCATGACATAGGGGACAGCCGCGTTCTGGATGAGGTCGGCCATCTCACGGGTCACGGTTTCACCGGCACTGCCCAGAATATCCCCGTTTGCCTCATCGACAACGTCCTCGGCGAGAACGTGACCGGTAATCCTGCTGCGCATTGCCAGTTTCTTGTTGAATTTATATCTGCCGACTTTGGCCAGATCATATCTCCTGGAATCAAAGAACATGGAGTTGATCAGGCTGTCCGCGCTCTCAACAGAGAGAGGCTCGCCGGGACGAATTTTCTTATAGAGTTCAAGGAGACCGGTCTCGAAATCATGAGAGGGATCCTTGGCAAAGCTGGCCCTCAATTTGGGCTCATCGCCGAAGAGATCGATGATCTCCTCATCGGTACCGATGCCGAGCGCGCGCACCAAAACAGTGACAGGCACCTTCCTGGTCCTGTCTACACGGACATAAAAGACGTCATTGGCGTCTGTCTCATACTCCAGCCAGGCTCCTCTGTTGGGGATCACGGTGCAGGAGAAGAGTTTCTTGCCGAATTTATCCTTGTCAATCCCGTAATAGATGCCGGGGGAACGAACCAGCTGGCTGACGATGACACGCTCCGCGCCGTTGATGACAAAGGTGCCGTTCCGGGTCATAAGAGGAAGGTCTCCCATGAAGATCTCCTGCTCCTTGATCTCGCGGTCATTCTCCTTGTCATACAGGCGAACACTGACTTTCAGGGGCGCCGCGTAAGTCCGGTCACCCTCTTTGCACTTCTCAATCGAATATTTCACATCTTCCTCAGCGAACCTGTACCCGGAAAAAGTAAGGCTGAGATGTCCGCTGAAGTCTTCAATCGGAGAAATATCGTCCAAAACCTCCTGAAGGCCCTTGTCACGAAACCACTGATAGGAGTTCTTCTGAACTTCGATCAGATTCGGCATCGGAAGAACTTCTTTCTGGCGCTGATAGCTCATCCGGATGTTCTTGCCACTGCCTGTAGGATGTAACCTGTATTTTTCCATCTAATTCACCCCGTTAATCTGTGAGTTTTCTATTCAGGACCCGTCCGCGGGTCCTCTCCGCCGGGTGCGGCTGCCGCATCACCAGGCAGTTCCTTCAGACGGCCTTTCGAGTGTCTGTGTATAAAAAAGAATATGTCCATTCGCTGCCTGCGCGTGGGCAGATTCCCTTACACCGAGAGGCTTAAGAAATGCACGCAAAAAAGATGCGAATAACATTCTACTACTGCATTCGCCTCAAGTCAACAAAAATTTATTACATTTTACAACAATATAATAAATGGTATCAATGTGTATGTTTTTTCGCCAAAGAGCAAAGAAAGGCGGCCGGCCATGAAACGGCCGACCGCGACAGTTATAATCGGAATATCAGTTCAGGGAGAAATTACTTAAGAGTAACCTTTGCGCCCTGCTCCTCGAGCTTAGCCTTGAGAGCCTCAGCCTCTTCCTTGGAGACGCCTTCCTTGATGTTCTTGGGAGCGCCCTCAACGAGCTCCTTAGCTTCCTTCAGGCCAAGGCCGGTGATCTCACGGACAACCTTGATAACCTTGATCTTCTGTGCGCCGAAGTCAGTCAGCTCGACGTCGAACTCAGTCTTCTCTTCCTCAGCTGCTGCTGCAGGGCCGGCTGCCATAACGACACCAGCTGCTGCGGAGACACCAAACTCCTCTTCGCAGGCCTTGACGAGCTCGTTCAGTTCCAGAACGGACAGCTCTTTGATCGCTTCAATAAATTCAGCAGTTGTAAGTTTAGCCATTGTATGACCTCCTTATAATCAAATCACATAATCAAATCCAAAAAACCAGGCCGTCTCCGTCCGCTGCGTGCGACGGATACCGGCAATCATTCAGGCTGTATCAGACAGCCTTGCTCCGCAGGAAAAACCGCGGATTATTCTGCTGCGGCAACAGCCTCGCCTTCGCCGTCCTTCTCCGCGATCTGCTTGATGACACGGGCGAAATTGGCGACAGGGGACTGCATGCTGCCGAACAGTCTTCCGAGCAGGATATCCCTGGACGGAATCTGGGAGACTTCTTCAAGCTGCTTGATGTCAAGGACTTTATCCTCAACAACGCCGCCCTTGACCTCCAGGTTCTTAGCAGTCTTGGCGAACTCGAAAATGATCCTTGCGGGAGCTGTCGCGTCTTCCTTGGAAACCGCGATCGCGCTGGGACCATTGAGCAGATCGGAAAGGCCTTCAAACGCGGTTCCCTTGAACGCGAAATTCATCATCGTGTTCTTGTAAACCTTGTAGAATACGCCGGCCTCGCGGAGCTGCTTACGGAGTTCCGTATCCTGCTGAACTGTCAGTCCTCTGTGGTCAACCAGGACCAGAGACTGGGCGCCGTCGATTTTCTCGGAAATTTCCTGAACGACAGGCTGCTTCAATTCAACTTTTGCCATTATCTTACCTCCTTGTAGATTTCTTTGCGGCGTTCACCTGCTTCGCCGCATTTTCCGACGGAGAGTAAAAGAAAAACTCTCTGCCGCGAAGACAGAGAGTTCGGAATATCTATCATTCAGCCGGGGCTCTGCCCGGAAAATGCTGTTATTCTCGAAATTACTCATCCTCGGCGGGTGGATTTCCTTTACGCTTCAGTTCCGGAAGGACCGGAACCCTCAGCACCCGCTGTCTTCGGTGGGTGATCTGTGCTGACAGCCGGCGGGTCAGACCGCACATTCGACTGCAGCATAAAATAATTTAGCATTCAAACAGTTTTCTGTCAAGAGATATTTTTCAGACCTGCAGATTATTTTTCAAATCCGCAGTCCTCCCGCCGATGGTTCACATCCGCAGGAGGACTGTGGTCTCATTTATTCCTGAATTAATATCTGTTGCAGACAACCTTGACGCCGGGGCCCATTGTAGTCGCAAGAGAGATGCTCTTGATGTACTGGCCCTTGACAGCTGCGGGTCTGGCCTTGACGACTGCGTCGATCAGGGCAGTGTAGTTGGTCAGCAGCTGGTCTTCTGTGAAGGAAGACTTGCCGATCGGGCAGTGGATGATGTTGGACTTGTCCAGTCTGTACTCGATCTTACCGGCTTTGAT
>DJXS01000049.1 GCA_002448395.1 Lachnospiraceae bacterium UBA6998
GATACGAACCTGACCCCTGAACTTGTGGAAGAAGGCTATGTATACGAGCTGATCAGCAAGATTCAGACCATGAGAAAAGAATCCGGTTTCGAAGTCATGGACCGCATCCGTGTATCTCTTAACGGAAATGACAAACTGTCCGCAGTTGCTGCCAAGAATGAGGCGGCGATCGCAGGCAAGGTCCTGGCAGACAGGATCGAGAAGGATACGGAACTGGCAAATCAGAAGAAATGGGATATCAACGGTGAGAAGGTCACGATCGGTGTCCAGAAGATTTAAGGAGAACGCAAAGAATGATAAAGAGACCTACGTTTAATTTTGACAAAGATCTTTTCAAGAGAAGTGTTGAGTACAATGTACGTACCATGTACCGCCGCACCATGAAGGAAGCGACAGACCAGCAGGTTTTCCAGGCTTCCGCAATGGCTCTGAAGGACCAGATCATCGACTGCTGGATGAGGACCCAGAAGGTATTCGACGAAAAGGATCCCAAGCAGGTCGTTTACCTGTCCATGGAGTTCCTCATGGGCCGAGCTTTCGGAAATGACGCCATCAACCTGATGGCTTATGAGCCCATCAAGCAGGCGCTCAAAGAGCTCGGCTTCAAGCTTGACGCCATCGAAGACCAGGAGCCCGACGCAGCTCTCGGTAATGGCGGTCTTGGAAGACTTGCGGCATGCTTCCTGGATTCCCTTGCAACTCTGAACTATCCCGCATACGGCGCAGGTATCCGCTACCAGTACGGTATGTTCAAGCAGGAGATCAGAGACGGCTATCAGGTGGAAGTTCCGGACAACTGGCTGGAGAACGGCAACCCTCTGGAACTGAGAAGACCTGAGTACACACAGGAAGTCCACTTCGGCGGATATGTCACCTCCTATCTGGACAGAAACGGCCGCACCATGTACAAACAGGAAGGCTACAGCGCTGTAAAGGCTGTTCCCTATGACCTGCCGGTCATCGGATACGGCAACGGTTTTGTAGATACTCTGAGAATCTGGGACGCGGAGCCGGTAGTGAGCTTCAAGCTGGACTCTTTTGACAGAGGTGAGTACCAGAAATCCGTGGAACAGGAGAACCTGGCCCGCACGATCTGCAACGTCCTCTATCCCTGCGATGACCATATCCAGGGCAAGGAGCTGCGTCTCAAACAGCAGTACTTCTTCGTGTCCGCCACACTTCAGTGCGCGATCCAGAAGTACATGAAGACACACGACGACATCAGAAAGCTTCATGAGAAGTATGTCTTCCAGCTCAACGACACACATCCCACGCTGGCCATCCCCGAGCTCATGCGCATCCTCATGGATGAGTACGCTCTGACATGGGACGAGGCATGGAATGTCGTCACAAAGAGCTGCGCGTACACCAACCACACCATCATGGCGGAAGCGCTTGAGAAGTGGCCCATCGAGCTCTTCTCCAGACTCCTTCCCCGTATCTACTCCATCGTGGAGGAGATCAACAGAAGATTTGAGAGAGAGATTCATGCCCGCTATGACAACACGGGCGTAGATGTCGGCCACAAGATCTACAAGATGGGCATCATCTATGACGGACAGGTCCGCATGGCCAACCTCGCGATCGTCGCAGGTTTCTCCGTAAACGGTGTTGCGGAGCTGCACACAGCCATCCTCATGACCGAGGAGCTCAGGGACTTCTACGAGATGTTCCCCGAGAAGTTCAACAACAAGACCAACGGCATCACGCAGAGAAGATTCCTTCTTCACGCCAACCAGAACCTGGCCAAGTGGGTCACCGACAAGATCGGCGACGAGTGGATCACGGATCTGTCCCAGATGAAGGAACTGGAAGTCTACGTGGACGACGCCAAGGCGCAGAAAGAGTTCATGAACATCAAGTACAAGAACAAAGTCCGCCTGGCAAAATATATCCTCGAGCACAACGGAATCGAAGTCGATCCCCGCTCTATTTTCGATGTACAGGTCAAGAGACTGCACGAGTACAAGAGACAGCTCCTGAACATCCTGCATGTCATGTACCTTTACAATCAGCTCAAAGAAAACCCGAACATGGAGTTCAAAAAGAGAACCTTCATCTTCGGCGCCAAGGCGGCAGCCGGCTACAAGACCGCGAAGCTGACCATTAAGCTGATCAACTCCGTCGCGGACGTGATCAACAACGATCCCGACATCGAGGACAAGATCAAAGTCGTATTCATCGAGAACTACAGAGTATCCAACGCGGAGATCATCATCGCGGCGGCAGACGTCTCCGAGCAGATCTCCACGGCTTCCAAGGAAGCGTCCGGCACCGGCAACATGAAGTTCATGCTCAACGGCGCTGTGACTCTGGGAACCATGGACGGCGCGAACGTCGAGATCGTCGAAGAAGTTGGCCAGGATAACGCGTTTATCTTCGGACTGACTTCCGAGCAGGTCATCCGTTATGAGAACTACGGCGGCTACGATCCCATGAGGATCTTCAACGAGGACCAGAACGTCCGCAGAGTGCTCGTACAGCTGATCGACGGCACATATTCCCCGGACGATCCGGATCTGTTCCGTCCCCTGTACAATTCCCTGCTCAACAAGCACGGAAACGACCGTGCAGACAGATACTTCATCCTCGCGGACTTCGAGTCCTACGCAGCAGCGCAGAGAGATGTCGAGACTGCTTACAATGACCCGAAGAGATGGGCCCGCATGGCTATGATGAACGTAGCTAATGTCGGCAAGTTCTCCTCTGACAGAACGATCGAGGAGTACGCACAGGAGATCTGGCACCTTGAGAAGGTCTTCATCCCTGCAAGAAGGGGCAGAAAGCCGAAGAATTCCTGATCATTAACGCATAGGCTTTAAAAGGCCGGTTATATACCTTATGGAAGTTCCGCGCTTCCATGGACTCAGAAACAAGTCCTCAGGTATATAACCGGTCTTTTCGCAGTCCTGTAAGTCCAGTAGGCAACAGACAAAGCAATATGCTATAATCATCATGCAATGGTGCAACTTTAAACAGCAATCATCAGGAGGTCATTATGAAGATCGTAGTTCTGTGCGGCGGATTGAGCACGGAAAGAAATATATCCTTTCTTTCGGGAACAAAGGTATGCAGAGCGCTCAGAAAGAAGGGGCACCAGGCAGTTCTGGTCGACCTGTTCATGGGACTTGAGGACATAGAGGGGGAGCCCGCGCAGCTCTTTGAGAAGCTTCCGCCGCTGAAGGATCTGACTTTTGACGGCTCGGCGCCGGACCTTAAGGCGGTAAGAAAAGCGAGAAAGTGGAAGAGCCCTTCTCTGTTCGGAAAGGGAGTGCTCGAGATCTGCCGCGAGGCGGATATCGTATTTGTGGCGCTTCACGGAATGAACGGCGAAGACGGGCGCGTGCAGGCGACCTTCGACATGCTTGGAATCCCTTATACAGGATCGGGCTATCTCGGCGCCGCGATCGCTATGGATAAGATGCTCACCAAGGAGATGGTGAAGGATAAAGGCGTAAGAACCCCTGCCTGGAAGACTTTCAACGCGGGAGCGATCATGAGCGAAGAGGATATCGTGAAGTCCGCACAAGAGATCGCGGCCAAAATAGAGGCTCCCTGCGTCATCAAGACTCCTACCGGCGGTTCCTCCGTAGGCGTGTACATCGTGACGAATCAGGATGCTGTACGTCCCGCGGTGGAGAAATGCCTCGGATTCGGCCCGGATATCCTGGTAGAGCAGATGATCGAGGGCAGGGAATTTACCTGCGCGGTCCTGCAGGACAGGGCGCTTCCTTCCGTGGAGATCGTGCCCAAGGTAGACTTCTACAACTACGAGAACAAATATAAAGCAGGCGCGACGGAGGAGATCTGCCCCGGACGCTGCACGCCCGAAGTGGAGAAGCAGATGGGCGATATGGCCCTCAAAGTCCACAATATTCTGGGACTGCGCACTTACTCCCGCAGTGATTTCATCGTGGATAAATACGATAACGCGTGGTTCCTCGAGGTCAATACGCTGCCCGGCATGACGCCCACAAGCCTTGTGCCCCAGGAAGCGGCGGCAGTCGGCATCTCTTATGAGGAACTGTGCGAGATCATTGTAAATGACGGGCTGGACAGATGAGGGAGACGATGGAAAAGATTTATGTAAAAGAGATTCTTGAAGCAGTCGGCGGACAGCTTCTGGGAAATATAGACGCGGAGAACACTTTCGTGGTGAACGTGCAGACGGACAGCAGAAAAGCTGCCGCGGGAGACCTCTTCGTCGCGATCGTCGGCGAGCGCATGGACGGGCACCGCTTCGTGCAGGGAGCAATGGAAGCAGGAGCCGAAGGCTGCCTCGTCAGCACTGCGCCGGACAGCATCCCGGAAGGGAAATTCTGTGTGATGGTGCCCGATACGGCAAAGGCTATGGGCGACCTGGCGGCTTACTACCGCCGCAAACTCGGTCTTCCGGTAGTGGCGGTCACAGGAAGCGTCGGAAAGACGACCACCAAGGATATGGTGGCTTCTGTCCTCTCGTCCAGATTCCGCACCCTTAAGACCGCAGGAAACCTTAACAATCACCTCGGCCTTCCGATGACGGTATTCCGTCTCACGGCAGAGGATGAGATCGCGGTGCTGGAGATGGGCATGAACCACCTCGGCGAGATCGATTACCTGGTCCGCATCGCGCAGCCTGATGTGGCAGTGATCACAAATGTCGGAGACGCCCACATCGGAAATCTCGGCAGCAGGGAGAATATTCTGCGGGCCAAGTGCGAGATCTTCCACGCCCTCAAAAAGGGCGGGACAGCTGTTCTCAACGGAGATGACGCGCTGCTTGCGACTCTGAAGCCGGGGGCGGAAAGAGTTGCTGATCCGGCGGGAAGCGATGCTTTCTCAAAGATGTACGCTGAAATTGATGCGGGCGGCTTCACATACCATTGGGCCGGTGAATCTGAGGCTTGTGACTACAGGGCAGTCAATATCGACGACACCCTTCCTGACGAGGTGCGCTGCGAGGCACAGACTCCCGCGGGCACGTTTGCTGTTGAGATCCCGAGCCTTGGCAGGCATATGATCTATCCGGCTATGACTGCGGCTGCGGTGGGACAGTATTTTGGCCTGTCAGACGAAGAGATTGCTGATGGAATAGCGAATTTCAAGGCGACCCGCATGCGCATGGACGTCGAGAAACTCGAGGACGGGGTCATTCTTTACAATGACACTTACAACGCGAATCCGCAGTCGATGAAAGCGGCGCTGGGAATCCTGTCCAATGCGCCGGCAGCGCGCAAGGTCGCTGTGGTGGGCGACATGCTCGAGCTCGAGCCCTTTGCAGAGAGACTTCACCGCGAAGTCGGCGAATATGCCGCCGAACTTCCCATTGACACCCTTGTGACAGTGGGCACGCGCGCCGGCTGGCTCGCGGAAGCGGCTCTTGAGCGCGATATGGAGGACGTCCGTCCCTGCCAGGACAAGGAAGAAGCCAAGAAGGTGCTGGCTGAACTGATCGGATCGGATACGGCTTTCCTTTTCAAGGCTTCCAGAGGGATGGCGCTGGAGGAGTTGTGTGCGTTTGTGAGAGAATCTTGCGGCGGGAAGTGATTTGCTGACGGCTGTATGCCGGTTCTTGGCGGTTGGGCACAGAATGATTGTGTTGAAGGATCATACACAACTCATTATCAGAATACTGTGCAACAGAAGTCAAAATAGTGATGATTGCGTAATTGCGGATATTTATTAACGATATATAGATTGGCGTTGGGTATAGATAAGAGGTTTTTATTATCTATACCCAACTTTTTTAATTTGCAAAAAATTAATTGTGTATGGATTTCAGAAACAGGCGTTTTGTGCCTAACGCACCGCGAATTTCTGAACAGAATGTGCCTAACGCGCCGCGAATCCTTGACCGGCCGGCGCTTCAGCGCCGCGGCAGCAACTACCATCACCCTCTGTACACAACCTCCCCGGCGACAATGGTGTAGTGGACCACGCCGGGAAGTTTTTCTCCGATGAAGGGCGAATTAGCCGATCTGGAGGCGAATTCCGAAGGGACGATCCACTCCTCGTCGGGATCGAAGATCGTGAGGTCGGCCGGTGCGCCGGGCTCAATGCGGCCTGCGTCGAGGTGATAGAAGTCCGCAGGGTTGCAGGTGAGGCAGGCGAGCATGTGCATCATGGAGAGGTGGCCCGGATTTACCAGATGGCGGATCGCAAGGGAGAGGGCTGTCTCAAGGCCGATCATGCCGCTGGGAGCCTCGACGAAGGGGCGGGCTTTTTCCTCTGCGGAATGAGGGGCGTGGTCTGTGGCGATGATATCAATGGTGCCGTCCTGAAGGCCCCGGATGA
>DJXS01000119.1 GCA_002448395.1 Lachnospiraceae bacterium UBA6998
TCAGCAAAATATCTAAAAGACTGCCGCCGCAGCCCGCTCATTTCAATCAACAATCATCGGATTGTTCTCATCTTACCCCTCTTTTTCGGGCTCCGTCAATGCGGTGCGCCAATAGTTTAGAAAGAGTTCAGAATTCCTGTCGACCTGCGCAGCTGCAGGCTCCGATGCCGGAATTCCGGGAAACACTTCAGGCTTCCCCCTCCTCCGAAACTGAAGGTTCCGGCGAAGGAAGATAACGGAAGAGGTCCGCTGCGGCTTCCTTGCGCACGTTTTCCTGCACTGTAAGGACTTCGACTCTGGTTTCGCGGTTTCCGAAGGAGATGCCTATGATGTCGCCCGGCTTCACTTCCGCGGATGCCCTGGCTATGCGGCCGTTGAGTGTGACTCTTCCGTTGTCACAGGCCTCGTTGGCGACGGTGCGCCTTTTGATCAGTCTCGATATCTTGAGATATTTATCAAGTCGCATAATTCGCTCCTTTTGCAAAAGTAAAGCCCGGAGAATAAACTCCGGGCTGTCAGTTACTCACCGATACAGAATATCAGTTAATCAGTTGACCACGTCCTTCAAAGAATGAACAGATCAGTTGATCGCATCCTTCAGAGCCTTGCCGCCCTTGAACTTAGGGGTCTTGGAAGCCTCGATGGTGAGGGGCTGGCGGGTGTGAGGGTTGATACCGATTCTTGCTGCTCTCTCGCTGACTTCGAAAGTGCCGAAGCCAACCAGCTGGACCTTGCCGCCCTTTGCAAGCTCTTCAGCTACTGTATCTGTGAAAGCCTTGAGGGCCTTCTCAGCTTCTTTCTTTGTAAGTCCGGCTTTATCAGCGATAGCTGCGATCATTTCTGTCTTATTCATAATATAGATTCCTCCTGATAGTGATGAGAGCTTATCTCCCATAAATTTCCTATTAAATTTATAATAGGTTTCCATTGGTTTGTCAACAAGTGAACACAGTCAATACCTTTTATTGCCCAAGGATGAATTTATGCGTCAACAAAGCGATTCAGCAGGTATTCTTTGTTGTTGTGCTCCGGAACATCGAGCACTTCTTCAAACATTTTGGTCAAAATATCGCCAACTTCACGCCCTGGCTTCACTCCCATTTTGATGAGATCATTGCCGTTCACGGCAAGTTCCTTGAGGCTCAGGCAGTCTCCGCGCTCCACGATCCGGCTGTAGATGCCGCACAGGGCGTCGAATGCCGCCTGCTTTTCCTCCCGCCGGTATGTGCTCTGGGCCAGGAAGTCGGCCTGCTTCACTTCCAGAAGAAGCGGGAAGAGATCAATACCGACATTCACCACTGCCTTGCGCACTGAGGGTTCCGTAAGACGGATCTGCGTATCGTGATATTTGATCAGCGTAGTCACCTGCCGGATCGTCGCATTGTCGTATTTGAGCCTCTGCAGGATAGTCTTGGAAAGGTGAACTCCCACTTCCGCATGGCCGCGGAAATGATCAATTCCCTCCTCATCCACGGTGTGACAGATGGGCTTGGCTATGTCGTGTAAAAACATAGTAATCCTCAATATCCTGTCCTTGCGGACCAGGCTGACGCTCTTGAGGATGTGCTCCCCCACTGTGTAGCAGTGATGGGGATTGATCTGATCAGTCTCCATGCACCTGTCGAATTCGGGGATGAATTCTTTGGTGATGCCCGCTGCCCAGGCAGTCCTTAAAAGTTCCGGCCTGTCGGAGACAAGCGTTTTCTCCAGTTCCTCCCGGATCCGCTCGCTGCTGATCTTTTGAAGGTTGGGCGCAAGTATTTCCGCGGCTTTCAGGGTCCCGGGCTCGATCTCATAGCCGAGCTGGGCGCTGAAGCGGATCGCTCTCATGATCCTGAGCGCGTCCTCCGTAAATCTCTGCACGGGGTCTCCCACCGCGCGGACGACGCCGTTCTCCAGATCCTGCTGACCGCCGAAGAGATCGACCAGGCCGCTCGCATTGTTATAGGCCATCGCGTTGATGGTGAAATCTCTTCTCCTGAGGTCCTCCTTAAGGCTGGGCGTGAAGGTCACCTCTTTGGGATGGCGGCCGTCCTCATAGACGCCGTCCACCCTGAAAGTGGTAACTTCATAGCCTGTTCCTCCGCACAGGACAGTCACTGTCCCGTGCTGCAGTCCCGTATCGACGGTCCTTGGGAACACATTCTTGACCTCCGTCGGCAGAGCCGATGTAGTGATGTCCCAGTCATGGGGCTCCCTGCCCAGAAGGGCGTCGCGCACACAGCCGCCGACCACATAAGCCTCATAGCCGGCTTTCTGAAGACTTTCCAGAATGCTATTCACTTGTTCCGGTATTACAATCTGCACCTTCACGCATTCACCTCGGATCTGCTCTGTTTTGACTGGTGAGCCGCCAGGGATCAATACGCTTCGGATCTTTGAGCACTGTCGATCAATACGTTTCGAACCTTAAAGCACTGTCGATCAATATGCTCTGCCCCAGTAGACCATCTTTGTGGCGGGCTTGCCGCAGCAGACGCAGACGTCGCTGAGCTGCTCCTGCTTGTAAGGGATGCAGCGGCTTGTCACGGAGTAGTCTTCTTTGATCTTCTCCTCGCACTCTCTGCTTCCGCACCACATAGCCTTTACGAAGCCCTTGGTATCCTCGAAGAGAGATTCGAAAGTCTCCTTGTCGGGAGCCTCAAAGGTATGCTCTTCAAGGTGCTTCTTGGCTCTCTCATACATATCGCTCTGGATCTGGGGAAGGAGTTCTCCGATCTTCTCGGGAAGAGAAGCGATGTCGCAGACCATCTTCTCGCGTGTGTCGCGGCGAACCACAACGCACTTGCCCTCAGCGATATCTCTGGGTCCGATCTCGACGCGGAGCGGAATACCTCTCATCTCCTGCTCGGCGAACTTGAATCCGGGGCTCTTGTCGGTCTCGTCGACTTTGACGCGGAAGTCCTTGAGCATCTCCTTGATCTCGGCCGCTTTCTCGAGAACGCCGGCCTTCCTCTGCTGGATCGGGATGATCATAACCTGGGTGGGCGCGATCTTGGGAGGCAGCACGAGACCGGAATTGTCGCCGTGCACCATGATCAGGGCGCCGATGATTCTTGTGGAAAGTCCCCAGGATGTCTGGAAAGCGTATTTAAGTTTGTTATCTTTGTCAGTAAACTGGATGCCGTAAGCCCTGGCAAAATCATCGCCGAAGTTGTGGCTGGTGCCGGACTGCAGAGCTCTGCCGTCGTGCATCAGGGCTTCGATCGTATAAGTGGCGATCGCACCCGCAAATTTCTCCTTGTCGGTCTTGCGGCCCTTGATGGTGGGGATCGCAAGGTCTTCCGCGCAGAAATCCGCGTAGACGTCGAGCATCAGTTTCGTTCTCTCCTCAGCCTCTTCCATGGTGGCGTGGACAGTGTGTCCCTCCTGCCACATGAACTCTCTGGAGCGCAGGAAAGGCCTGGTCTCCTTCTCCCAGCGGACAACGCTGCACCACTGGTTGTAGTTCTTGGGAAGGTCTCTGTAGGAGTGGACTTCATCCTTATAGAAGTCGCTGAACAGTGTCTCGGAAGTGGGACGCACGCAGATTCTCTCCTGCAGCTCCTCCTGACCGCCGTGGGTAACCCATGCCACCTCGGGAGCAAAACCGTTGACCAGGTCGCTCTCTTTGCTGAGCAGGTTCTCCGGGATCATCATGGGAAGATATACGTTCTCAACGCCAACTGCCTTGAAGCGGGCATCCAGGTGTTTCTGAACTGCCTCCCACAGCGCGTATCCTGCGGGCTTGTATACCATAAATCCCTTGATATTGGAATAAGCGATAAGTCCTGCCTTAATTACAACGTCCGTATACCATTGTGTGAAATCCTCATCCATGGATGTGATCTCAGCCACCAGTTTCTTCTGATCTGCCATTTATACCGGCTCCTCTCTAGTTTTGTTGTTTCTTATATATTTTGACCAAGTCAGGTTGTGCTCAGAAGCTGTCTGAGGTTCCCTGTCTGCGATCGCCAAGCTGAAGTCTGTTCATCGCGGAGAAAATAGCGCGCACCGAAGCTCTCGTGATGTTGGAGCTGACGCCTACGCCATAAGTGATCCTGCCGCTCTCGCCATCCATGAGATGGATGTAGGCCGCCGCCTGGGAGTCAGAACCCGACTTGAGGGCGTGCTCCTCGTAGTCCAGAATGCGGACATTGAAGCCGTACTTGAGCGAAAGGCCGCGCAGAACCGCGTCCAGAGGTCCGTTTCCGACCGCCTCGACTCTCTCCATCTTGCCGTGATCCGTAAATACGACCATGACCTTGGTGTCGAAGTCTGTCTTGGTATCGCTGCTGAGGTCTGTCACCTGAAGCTTTCTGAAGTGCAGCGGCTCGTTCTTGTACAGATACTCGCTGCGGAAAGCGTCCATGATCTGCTCCGGCGGGACCTCTCCCTGTCTCTCGGACATCTTCTGCACGACGTCCGCGAACTCTCTGTGCATTCCCTTAGGAAGCTTGAAGCCGTAGTAAGTGCTCATAACGAACGCTACGCCGCCCTTGCCGGACTGGGAATTGATGCGTACGACGGGCTCGTAAACTCTTCCGATGTCCGCGGGATCGATGGGAAGGTAAGGTACCTGCCAGATCTCCGATTTCCTGGTCTTCATCGCAGCGATGCCCTTGTTGATCGCATCCTGATGAGAGCCGGAGAAAGCGGTGAACACGAGCTTGCCCGCATAAGGGTGGCGCTCGTCGACGCCCATCTTGGTGCATTTCTCGCAGATCTCGACGATCTCATTGATATCCTCGAGGTTGAGTTCGGGGTCGATACCCTGGGAGAACATATTGTAAGCTACAGTGAGGATGTCGACATTGCCGGTCCTCTCGCCGTTGCCCAGAAGAGTTCCCTCGACCCTCTGCGCGCCTGCAAGAAGCGCCAGCTCTGTGGCCGCTACGCCGCAGCCTCTGTCGTTGTGCGGGTGGACACTGAGGATGATGCTGTCCCTGTCCTTGAAGTGACGGCTCATCCACTCGATCTGGTCCGCGTACACGTTGGGAGTTGTCATCTCCACTGTGGAAGGCAGGTTGAAGATCATGGGATTCTCCGGAGTAGGCTGCCATACGTCCTGGACTGCTGTGCAGATCTCCAGGGCAAAATCCAGCTCTGTGCCGGTAAAGCTCTCGGGGGAATATTCAAAATAGATCTTGCCGGGGAACTTCTCAGCCCTCTCCTTGACCCATTTCGTCCCTTCTACGGCGATATCAATGATAGCTTCTTTATCTTTGCCGAACACCACATCCCTCTGAAGGGTGGAGGTGGAGTTGTAGATATGGACCACTGCCTGTTTGCAGCCCTTGATGGATTCGAAAGTCTTCTCGATCTGATCCTCTCTGCACTGGGAGAGAACCTGAACGATGACGTCATCCGGGATCATATCCTTCTCGATCAGTTCCCTGAGGAAGTCGTACTCAAGCTGGCTGGCCGCCGGAAATCCGATCTCGATCTCCTTAAATCCGAGCTTGACCAGGAGTTTGAACATCTCCATCTTCTCGCTTACGACCATAGGATCGACCAATGCCTGGTTTCCGTCCCTGAGATCTACGCTGACCCAGGCAGGTGCCTTTTCAATCTGCTTGTTCGGCCATTCTCTCTCCGGATAATCAACGACAGGCGTCCTCCTGTACCTCTTGTACCCTTTCATAACATGCTCCCCTTTCTGTATTCATGAACCGGATCACCCTTCTTCGGTAGGAACGATCTCCACTGTTACCTTTACAGTGTCCAGTTCTCCTTCAGCCAGCTGCACTCCGTCAGGGAGGTAGTTAGCAATCTTGAAGTTCTTTGTCATGCTCCTGGTTCTTCCGCCGACATTGAGCTCCGCGGACGGAATACTGATCTCCGTCAGATTCTCAAGCACAGATCTCCTGCCTGCGACTGTTACCCTTCCGGGTTCCACAGTTGTCTCCCCTGTGAGCCTGTAGCCTTCAACCGGCGTTCCGGAGATCGCGATCTTGATGGGGATCTCCTTCTGCGCCAGAACTTCCACATTCACCATGACCTTGTCAATGTTCAGCGTCAGGTTCTTATCGATGTCGAGGTCTACACCGTCTTCGTCATAGAGGTGGATCTCCGCGTTTGTGCTGATGGAATTCTCCACGCCGGAGACATCCACAGTGACGCCTGCGCTCTTAACTTTCTCGACCTCAGAGGCCGGGCCCTTCACGCGCACCTGGTTCTGTTCCATCGAGATACTGCCGATCTGGTAGCCGTCCGCCACATTCCCGGTGACTGATGCCTCGATCGTAAAGCTCGCCTGCTCCTCATCTTCTATGCTCAGAAGCACGCTTTTTGAGGATCCGACGATGCTCGTAAT
>DJXS01000006.1 GCA_002448395.1 Lachnospiraceae bacterium UBA6998
AAACGTGCGCCGCCGGGCGCACATCGAAAAAGACCGGCCTGCGGCATTAAAATTGCCGCTGACCGGTCTTATTTTTTACATATACTCCTGCCCCTTTTTTCAGTGTGTCATAAGAAAGAGGGGTATCTGCATGATCAGGATGAATCCGATCAGGATCCAGAACATCTTATTATTCATCTCACTGACCCCGGTTTACTTTCTTGCATTCAGCAGTGCCTGAAGAAGCGCCGTGCCGTTGATGGCGTCATCCTTCTCCTCAGCCTGGACCTGGGCACCTGTTCCCAGAAGAGCGCTGAAGATACCGGGTGCTGCGGACTGCGCGGCGGGCTTCTGGTTAGCTGTCGCCTCGGAGACGCCGCTGAGGATCGCGGGCGCCATGATGGCCAGGATCTGGTTGACCTGGTCCTGGGTCAGACCGGACTGGGCAGAGAGGTTCTGTGTAACAGTTTCCTCCTTCTTGCCAAGGATGTGGCCAATGATCTTGTGGCCGTCTTTCTCATCTGCGTCCTTGAGCTGAAGGCCCATCTCCTCCTTGTTGTTGTGCTGTGCAAGAGCTCCTAAGAGAGAATGGGCGCCGTCACCGGAAGAAGCATTCTTGGTCAGATATTTGATCAGGATCGGGATCGCGATCAACATAAGCTTTTTGATCTGTTTCTCGGAGAGACCGGTCTTCTTAGCGATCTGTCCCAAAGCGTTCTTCGTTGTCATAGCAGCCATCAATAAACCAAGCAGATTCATAAATTCCTCCCTCCTGTGCCTGTAAGACACGCACCGGTTTTTACCGGTCTGATACTATTATTTGTATTCTCTGCCAAGCCTCTGCCGGCCTGTACATATTACTATTTTAGCGCAACCTCCGTATAAATCACAACAGTTCCGCCATATCGTAAATCAGTTTCTCCGTCTTCTTCCACCCGATGCATGCGTCTGTAATGCTCTTTCCGTATACACCTCCGTCAACCGGCTGGTTGCCGTCTTCGATGTAGCTCTCCACCATAAAGCCCTTCACGAGTTTCTTCACCTTCGGATTGTAGCGGCAGGAATGCAGCACTTCCTTGAGGATGCGCGCCTGCTCGAAGGGCTTCTTTCCGCTGTTGGCGTGATTGCAGTCGACCACGACGGCGGGATTCTTCAGTTCCCATTTATTGTAAAGATCCGAGAGATAGAGCAGGTCCTCGTAGTGATAGTTAGGGTGTGAAACGCCCTGTCTGTTCACATATCCTCTGAGGATCGCGTGCGCGAAGGGATTACCGTAGGAATGGCCCTCCCAGCCGCGGTAAATGAAATCGTGCTCGTGCTGTGCTGCCAAAATACTGTTCATCATGACAGTCAGGTCCCCGCTGGTGGGGTTCTTCATGCCGACAGGGCACTCAATTGCGCTGGCAGTCAGTCTGTGCTGCTGATCCTCCACGCTGCGGGCGCCGACCGCCACATAACCAAGAAGGTCGTCCAGATATTTGTGGTTCTCCGGATAAAGCATCTCGTCCGCGCAGACAAATCCTGTCTCCTTCACCGCGCGCATGTGCAGTTCGCGGGTGGCAATGATCCCCTTAAAGAGATCCGGCTGCGCGTTGGGATCAGGCTGGTGGACCAGCCCCTTGTAGCCTTCTCCGGTCGTTCTGGGCTTGTTTGTGTAGATGCGGGGGACAATGAGGATCTTGTCCTTCACCTGTTCCCGCAGCGGCATAAGCCTGGATATATAGTCAATAACGCTGTCCTCGTTGTCAGCCGAGCAGGGCCCGATGATCAGGGCGAGCTTTTCGCTGTCGCCGGAGAAGATCGCCTTGAGCTCTGTTACCGTTCTCTCTACCGTCTCAGCCATGTCACCGGTCAGCGGATACATCTCCTTGGTCTCCATAGGGATCGGGAGTTTGCGCTTGAAATCCATGTACATCATAATTTAATCTCCTATTCGCATAGCAGCGGATATCCGCATCAGAGCCTCACCACCACGTCAATGCCGTAGCGGAGCACAGCGGGATCGACCTTCTGTATTTTATAACTGCCGATACTGTCGACACTCACTACGCTGACATAGCCGTCTCCCATCTTCTTGTCGTGCAGCACAGCATGATAGACTTCCTCGGGATCCGCGTGGACCCTGGCGGGAAGGTGCAGCGCTCCGAGTACCGGGAGCAGTCGGGATCTCACCGCCGGCGAACACATGGGGATCATACCCATTGCGACGCATTCTCCGTGCAGGAGGCCGGTGACGCTCTCAATGCCGTGGCCGATGGTATGGCCGAAGTTCAATATTTTGCGCAGGCCGCTCTCGCGCTCGTCCTGTTCCACGACGGCTTTCTTGACGATCAGGGACGCGGCGATGATCTTCTCAAGGTCCAGAGGCGCCCTTGTATTCGCGAAGTCCTCGAACATCGCGAAGAGCTCCGGATCCGCGATCAGCCCTGCCTTTACAGCCTCCGCGAGACCGCTGGACTTCTGGCGGTCATCGAGCGTATCGAGTGTATCGGGATCGATCAGCACCTTCTTGGGCTGCCAGAACGCGCCGACAATGTTCTTGACGCCTGCGAGGTTGATCGCTGTTTTGCCGCCGATAGAGCTGTCCACCTGGGACAGGACCGTAGTCGGGATGTTGTAGAAGTCGATCCCGCGCATATAGCAAGCTGCCGTAAAGCCGCCAAGATCTCCCACAACTCCGCCTCCGACGGAACAGACGCAGTCGCCGCGGGTAAAGCCGAGTTCCAGCATCTTAGTCAGAAGCTCTTCCAAAACAGCGAAGCTCTTACTGCCCTCTCCCTGAGGTACGGTATGGATATGAGCCTCTTTGCACTGATCCGCAACGGTCTGCGCATACTGCGCCGGAACGCCGTCATCGGTGAGAATGAACACCTTCCTGTCGAGGTTTAAGAGTTCCCCCGCTTTCTTAAGGCATCCTCTCTCCAGCACTATATCGTAACTCGAATCCCCGAGTTCCATGCGGATGATCATATCGTCTCTCCTCCCTGCTGTATATTAGATGTTGCGGTGTAGCGCCCGACTACCTTAAGTCCCGGGCAGGTTCCGCGAAGCGCGCTGATCATGCGCCTGCCGTTCTCGGAGGAGTCATCTCCCTCCACTTCCGCGTAAAAATAGTAATGCCACGGAAGGTCCTTCATGGGACGGGAGCGCAATACGCGCATGTTGAAATTGTAGGCACTGATCACATTGACCGCTTTGGCAAGTCCGCCGGCCTCATCCTTGACGGTGAAAAGAAGCAGGAATGCGCCTGCGTCCTTCCTGATCGCCATCTTGGTCTCTACCCTTGAAAATACCGCGAAGCGGGTCGTATTCACCTTGCTCTCGTTGATATCGTGATCCAGGATCTGCAGTCCATAGAGATCGGCGGTCTCTTCACTGGCAATGGCCGCTGCGCTGCAGTCTCCGTCCTGGGCCACTTTTTGGGCTGCCAGAGCCGTGTTGGCCATACTGACTGCGTCAAAGCCGTGCTTGCGGATGTAAGACCTGCACTGGGAAATTGCCTGAGGATGGCTGTACACAGTCCTGATCCGGGAAATATCAGTCCCGGGCATTCCCAGAAGATTCTGGTTGATCGAAAGATCGTAAACACCGTTCACATACAGATCTCCGGAGAACATCAGGTCCAGCACCTGTCCGACTTCGCCGGCGAAACTGTTCTCAATGGGCAGCACAGCCACATCGCATTCTCCCTTTTCCACAGCTTCGTAAGCTGACTCGAAGGACGGATAAGATGCCAGTTCACCGTCAGGGAAAATACGCCCCGCGGCAATGTGCGCAAACGCGCCCTCCACGCCGCTGTAAGCTACCTTGAGGCCCTTCATCAGATAATGCTGCCAGCGCTTGCTGACGTCCATCGTATCCTGCAGGAAATTCACATAGAAAGAACGCAGTTCCGGGTCCTCCACCAGGGCGCTCCTGCCCTTAATGACTCTGGCCTCCTGCTCCTTGTCCTCTATGGGAAGGCCTCTCTCCTTCTTATACGCGGCGACTGATCTGACGGCTTCCATGCGCTTTACAAAAAGCTTCGTCATCTCCTCGTCGACCTGTCTGATCACTTCCCTGCTTTCCTGCAAATCCATTGTAGTCTCCTGTCTGCTGGCACCTGTGTGTCCGTTATTTAGCACTTTAAACTGTTAACATGTCGACCGTATCACTTCTTATTATTCCAGTCAAGCGAGAATCTCTGTTTTGCGGTATTCTTTTCTCAAATCCTGCGTTATAATTGCGTGGACGCAAAACATTGTAAACAACCTGATCTGTATTTTGACGAGGCAAATATATGCAATCGAAAACAACTGCCAATCGTAAAAAAGGAATTCTGTTTATTCTGTCGGCCGCCTTTTTCTTCTCGCTGATGACCG
>DJXS01000071.1:0-12155 GCA_002448395.1 Lachnospiraceae bacterium UBA6998
TCGAGCATCTCGGATTCCACTGTAGGCGTATCGACCTTGGCTCTCTTGAGACTGACCTCTATCTCCTCTCCGTTACGGACCAGAGTCAGCGTGACCTCTGTTCCCTCTTCGCCTCTGATATGGCTTACGACTTCGTCGAGATCGAGCCCGGACATGTCCTCGCCGTTGACCTTATAGATGAGGTCGCCCTCCATCAGTCCCGCCGCCTCGGCCGGCGAATTCTTGATGACGCCGGAGATGGCACAAATGCCGGTCTCGACGTCCTGGCTCACATAGGCACCTATTCCGTAATAAACGCCCTTGGTCTGCTCCGCCAGTATCTTGTATTCCTCAGGTGTGTAGTAGCAGGAGTAGACATCGCCGAGGGACTCGAAAAGGCCCTTGTATAGTCCGTTCTCCTTGTCCTCCTTCGTGATCTCGGAGGACTTATAGTAGTAGCGGTCCAGATACTGTTCGAGTACGCTCAGTTTGTTGATGGACTCCTTGTTGACCGCGGAATCGGCTCCGGAAGACTGCACTGCGATCTGGCCGCTTCCTCCTGTCAGGGCAAAATATATCCCGACAGCAATGACCGCCACCAGGATACCCGCCAGCATACCGGGCAAAAAGCCCCTTAACCTGTTCCGATTCTCTTTCCGTTCTTCCATTTCGCCTTTCTCAGAAACAAGCGCCCGAAGGGGCGCTTGTCTCGAATTTCCTTTCTGAATAGGGCTGATCCGCTCAGCCTCAATATTCGAATTGCTTCATATACTTCATGTACTTGACGACCATCAAAGCGATCTTGAATGTGATGGCGTCCTCAAATACGCGAAGATCGAGCCCCGTGCTCTTCTGAAGCTTGTCCAGACGGTAAACCAGTGTGTTTCTGTGGATAAACAACTGTCTCGATGTCTCAGATACGTTCAAACTGTTCTCAAAGAATTTGTTGATAGTAGCCAGCGTCTCCTGATCGAACTCCTCGGGATTCTTGCCCTTGAAGATCTCTCTTATGAACATCTTGCAAAGCGGAATAGGAAGCTGATAGATCAGTCTGCCGATGCCGAGCTCATTGTACGCGATCACAGTGCGGTCCTCAAAGAAGATCTTGCTGACATCCAGCGCCATCTTAGCTTCCTTATAGGAGCGGCTGACTTCCTTGATCTCGCCCACGACTGTGCCGTAAGCGATGCGCACACCGCTGATGCCAAGCTTTCTCAGGTGCGCATCTATGCCGTTCGCAGTCTTCTCGATATCCTTGATCCTGCTTCCGTCCGTGAGATCCTTGACCACCACGACATTGCTCTCATCTACCGCGGTGACAAAGTCCGTCGTCGTAGTGCCTATAAATTCCTGCACCACTTCCAGCACATTTCTGTCGCGCTCAATGCCTGTCTCCACGATCATGACGACTCTCTGGGCGTCAGACGCGATGTGCAGCTTCTTGGCGCGGCTGTAAATATCGATCAGAAGAAGGTTGTCCAGGAGCAGGTTCTTCATGAAACTGTCCTTGTCGTAGCGCTCCTTGAAAGCGCTCATCAGCCCCTTGAGCTGGAAAGCCGCCATGCGCCCGACCAGCAGGGAGCTGTCTGTCTCGCCGTAAACCACGATGACATATTCCAGCTGCTGCTCGTCCATTACCTTAAAGAACTGGTAAGGACCCGCCGACTGACTGTCCGCCGGCGAATTCACAAAATCCGGGATCGCGCTCGCCGCATTTGCGAACACAGGTGCAGTGACCGCAACCTCTCTTCCGTCGGAATCCATGATCCCGATTTCAAGATGCGATATTTCCTTGATTCCTTCTATTGTGTTCTGTAATACCTGATTGGAAACCATGTCCCCCCACGCTTTCGTAATCAACCCCACAGTTTACGATGCCAAAAAATTTACCGTCTATTATATTTTAGACTATAAGCGCACAAAAATCCATAAAAAACAGTGTAAAATTTGTGTATTTTTGATAAATTCTCCCAAAAAAGCCATGCGGAAACCGCATGGCTTTTGTCGTCGTTTTTCTCTGGTTTACGATCATTTCATCCGGATGCTGTCCGGGCCGATCTCTATTTTGCCAAGCTTGAGCAGGTGGCCTACAGCCCTCTTGAACTCATTCTTGCTCATCTGCATCTGCTCGCGGATGACATCGGGCGACACCCTGTCGTTAAAGGGAAGGATGCCTCCGTTCGCATTCATCCTGGCGATGATGCGGTCCATATCGCGGTCCATCTGAAGAGGCGCTTTCTCGCGGATACTAAGGTCGAGCTTTCCGTCCGGCTTGACCGCGGTCACTCTGGCGGAGATCACATCGCCGACGCGCAGGTCTCTCACCAGCTCCCTTCTGGGGATCAGCGCGGAGAACATGCTGTCCACCGCGACAAATGCACCGAAGTTGCGGCTGGTCTCATAGACGACGCCCGTCACCTGATCGCCCGTCTTGTAAGGGCTCTCCTTGCTGAGATAGGGATAGACGTTCATCGTGGCGCAAAGCCTCTCGCTCTTATCCAGATATACGGCCACCAGAACTTCCTGTCCCTCTTTGACCCTCTCTCTGGGCTGCTCGTGGAAAGGCAGCAGCAGATCTTTGTCGAGCCCCCAGTCCAGAAAAGCTCCGATCCTGCCGACCTGAAGCACAGTCAGATAGCCCACCTGATGAAGCATGAGCTTGGGCTTTCTGCGGGTCGCGATCATTCTGTCCTCGGAATCCTTGTAGAGGAAGACCTCAAGTTTATCCCCCTCGGATACCCCCTCAGGTACCTGGGAGCGGGGCAGGAGAACTCGTCCCTCCTCCGGATCCTCACTTTTGAGATAAATGCCGAACGGCACTGTTTTTTCAACTGTCAGTGTCTGAAGTTCACCCAGTTTCATTTTCCCACCTCTTTAAACAGTTTCATTTCCACCACTGCATACGGCTTGCCTTCTTCATCGTTCATGCTCACCAGATATACATCCTCGGCGGTCCGGTATATTACCGGCGTTATGTGGTCTCCGAGCACCGCCTGGCGCCGGTATTCCACCCGCAGCTCTCTGATCTCGCTGTCCGCGGGCAGATACATCACTGCGAAATGCACATACTGTGCATTGTTCATATGTTGATTAGTATCAAGATGGTGCATTCTCACCACAACATCTTCTTTTCTTTCACCGCCCTCTTTAGGGACGGCGATCTTTCTCGGACTGTATTCCATGTCCAGTTTCGGAGCGAGTTCGTACTTCCCGATGATCTCTTCCGGAACCCGCATCGGATACATCTTCTCCATATCCAGCAGCGTCCACACCGAATTGGCTACTGCCAGCCTCTCTCCTTCCAGGGTCTCCATCATGAAATTTCTCAGTCCCATGAGGCCTTTAAATTCGTAAGGCTGCGTGCCGATCCTGACCGCTTCCCCCATGACCGGCCGTCTGTAAAAGTGGATCTGCCAGTAATTGATCACCCAGGCGATGCCCCGCTCAGTCATGTAATCGAGCCCGATGCCCAGGTCCTCCGACTGAAAGGAAGTGCTGTCCTGAAAGTAGTCGATCATCTTCTCCGCCGTAAGTTTCCGG
The DNA here is from genome assembly GCA_002448395.1 of Lachnospiraceae bacterium UBA6998. GTDB lineage: Bacteria > Bacillota > Clostridia > Lachnospirales > Lachnospiraceae > CAG-791. Next base: position 3,520 of record DJXS01000071.1, read on the forward strand.
CTTCTGTCGACTTCGCTGTATCTGATCCTTCCGTCAAATGTGTACATGCTTTTCTTCCCGCTTCCGTCAATGTTTTGACCCTGTATCAGTCGATCAGGACACCTTCAGAATTGAAGTTATAGGTCTTGCCGTTGATCTTCCAGCTGCCGGTGGCCGCTCTGCCGCCTGCCGAAGGGCTGAAGAAATACTTCCTGCCGCCCGTAGTGATCCATCCGAGAGTCATCTGTCCCTGGGAGCCAAAATAGTACTTCATCCCGTCTATCGTGCAAAGCCCGGTCTTCATCTTGCAGTCGCCGCCAAAGTAATAAGTCTTGCCCTTGATGTCTCTCCATCCGGTAACGGCATGGCCGTCATCCGCCATATAATACCAGCTGCCGCGGTCCTTGATCCAGCCGGTCTTCATAGCTCCCTGATCTGACAGATAATACCACTTGCCGCCGCTTCTGATCCAGCCGGTCTTCATGATGCCGGCATTGCTGAAGAAGTACCAGGAGCTGCCGATCTTCGCCCAGCCGCTCACCATGGTGCCATTTGCGCGGAGATAATAATAATTGTTTTTATACTTGATCCAGCTTGACTTCAGCATACTTCCGTCGGCTGAATAGAAATACCAGGATCCGTCCTCTTTTTTCCAGCTTCCGCCTGAAACGTTCGCTGTGCTGCTTCCGCTTGCAGAGCCGCTGCCTCTGAGCTGGATCGTAGCTCTTGTTCCGTTGCTGCCGAGCGTCCATGTCGCGTGATAGTGGTCACCTGTGTGCGCGTCGATGATCGGAGTGCCGGAGCTGTTCTTTCCTACGCAGATCGCCGTGTGGTCATAGACACCGTTGCTGTTCCAGTCGTAATATACCGGATTGCCCCTGAGGACATTGCCGTTATTGGCACCCATAAATGTGCCGTATTTCTTGAAATTGTCGATAGCTCCGCTGCAGTTGATCCATGCGTAAGACGCGGGATACCATGCGCTGTTTTTGGGCATTCCGCCCGCATACAGGCACTGCGAGACAAAATTGCAGCAGTCCACGCCGGGATACTGTTTGTACTGGGGATTTCTGGAAGTCGCCCACTTGTCGGCATACGCGATCGCGTTGTCAACATTGTAGGAGTACTTGCCGTCGCCGTAAGTCTTAAGGCTTGCGGTCTTCATGCCGTTCGTGCCCTGAAGCTCTGCATCAGCTTCGGTGCTGCTATTGCTCTGCAGGTTCGCGCCTGCCGCTTCTCCGGCCTGCTCCGCAGACTCTTCGAGCATCTGCTGCTGGACTTCCGCGTCCTCAAGCCATGCAAAATTCCTGTCTGTATTGATAACGGAAACCACTTCCCAGTTTCCGCCTGCTTTCTCTTCCAGAACTGCCGTGTAATAATAGCGGTAAGCGGAAACATTCTCTGTATCCTGCTCTCCCTCTGTATAACCTTCCGTCATCCACTCATCTACATCGATCAGAACGCGGCCGTTCTCCTCCTCACAGGAAGTTACCGTGTAGCCGGGGATCAGTCTTGTCAGCTTCTGGGAACCGGAGATCCCCATCTGCGTGTAATCTCTCTGTCTCTCCCACTCCGCTGCAAGCGCGTCGTCCGCTTCTACAGCCGCATCGGCAAGCAGATAAGAAGCCTTCTCTTCCTCATAAGCAGAAAGCGTTTCAATTATTCTATTGGCCTGTGCCTCACCGAGCTCATTAGTCACGGCTGTGCAGTCAGGTTTCATTTTACGGGCAATTTCGAGAATTTCCTGATCTGAAATAGATGTGCTGCGCGCATAAAGATCCGCTATCGCATCTTCATAAGAAATATCTGCGCTCTGTGCTGAATTCGGAGCACTTTCACCGGCGTCCGGAGATCCTTTCGTCAGATTCACTGCTGAAAGGGTTCCTGCAGCGATTGCGATTGCTGATACTAATGCGATGGCGGTATGCTTTTTCATGGTCTCCTCCGATCTTTAGTGATGACGGTAATCATTTCCGCAATGAGTTGTAACATCTACAATTAGAATGTTAACATTTATTTAACATTTTGTCACTAAATTTTTATACTATTTTATTATTTGGTAGATGTGCACAACTTTTTGTGGTCAAAATTGGAGGAATTTCATTGTTTGCGATTCTAATCCATCGGATTTGGCATATGGCTTGATATGGATGTAGCGCTTTTAGGCGGCGTTTGCCGGGTGCACCATCGGTTTCAGTCGAAGCCGAAAAAGGATGTATGGTTTGTTCCAAGCAAGCTTTTCGCGTACCTTCGGATTCGACTCAATCCGAAAATGGATGTATGATTTGTGCCAGGCAAGCTTTTCGCATACAATCGGAATTGATCGAAGCCGAAAATGGATGTATGGTTTGTGCCAGGCAAGCTTTTCGCGTACCTTCGGATTCAGTCGAAACCGAATATGGATGTATGATTTATGCCAGAGAAGCTTTTCACGCTACATCCGATTTAACACAACTCCAGATTCGTTGGAAAATCCAATCCAGTGGAATCATACAACTGGAAGTTCCCAGCCAATCAAGTTTCCAGATATGAAAAAGATATGGAAAAGACATGAAAAAGGCTTCCATCTGATCAGATGGAAGCCTCAATTTGAAGCAGGGCTATTCTTGTAATACCTTCTCTGATTAAAGCGTACATATCTCGTTTTACGCTTATTAACTGAAGAAAATCCTGTTTTACATTTGTTTATATGCTTATCATTTAGTAGTATTCTTGTTATTCTCCTCTAAATAGCCTTTCTCATATTTGTCATATTCCAATGCTTCCATCCATAATTCCTCAAATCTTTTCTTAACATCTGCACCAAGATTATGGCTTTTTAAAACAACACACTTTCGGCTTGGTTCTGGAGTTTCCTTATCCTGCTGAGAAATAATCAATATAGAATCATCGACTAACATAAACCTGAAATCATTATTATTTAATTGATCATGAAACTTGATATCAATTTTTCTTTCATGTATTTCTTCTGCCCCTTTTCTCCGATTCTCACTCCTTATATTAGGAGCAAGAATTTTTACATCCAAAGGATTCTTTCTATCTTTTTGTTTTGAATCCTCTATTACTCTTTGCAGCGTTTCGTCATATTTTCTATAATGCTTGTCGGATTCCTCCGGTGATAACGACCGGAAAACAATATAAATAGAATGTTCAGCCTTCTTCATATATTTTATTTGCTGATTAAGAAAACTATATTTTTCATTTGTAATTGAAAAAACTATAACCGTAATCGCTACTACTATCAGAAACAAAATAATTGAAACAAGGAAAATACTCTTATTATCACTAAGGCTAATAATGGATACTGCCAATGATCCTATGGCCAATACCCACGTGAGCGATCTTCCGAGTTTATCCCAAAAGTATTCTTCTTTAGATGTCAAATTGTTCCTCCTCTTACCCCGCATTTTCAATAATCTTAGTAAAGATATCTACTAATTTCAACTCTTAAATAAAACATGCCCTGAGGCATTAAGTCTCAGGGCATGTTTTATGGGTGCGGCGTAAAAATCGAATTTCTCAAACTACCCCGCCCCTTTTCTGGGGGTGGGGGGTCTGCTGCCGTCAGTTTCAGATTACTATACCATCTACTGTACCATGCAATGTACCATTTTACACCAATATATGGATGACATTATTTAACCAAGGATTACAAAGGACAACACCTCTGAATGATCGTATAGTCTATAAATAAAGCAAAAGAAAGGCATCTGACAACAACTGTCAGATGCCTATATTTAAGCGCAGGGCTAGAAGGATTCGAACCTTCAAAATGACGGAGTCAGAGTCCGCTGCCTTACCGTTTGGCTATAGCCCTATGGATCTATGTAAACGACATATCTGTCGGCTACGAATTATGATTATAGAGGATGACTCCCGTTTTTGCAAGTCCTTTTTTCAAAAATTTTCTTGGCACGCTCCGTGCCCGTCAGTAAAGCCGCAAAGTCCACAACGCAAGCGTGCCGACAGGCGACACAAAGTGCCGGCCTGTCATACAAAAGAAAAAGCGCCGGAGGGTCCACAAAGGTCCCTCCGGCACGCATTCTTTACGCGTTCTTCCACACTGCAGGTGTCAGCAGCATCAGCATAGGATACAGTTCGAGGCGGCCTGCAAGCATATCGAACATGAGGATATACTTGGTGACCGGCTGCATAAATCCGAAGTTGCAGGTCGGGCCGACCTTGGAAAGGCCGGGTCCGATGTTGTTGAATGTACAGGCTACTGAAGTGAACACTGTCTCGAGGTCGAGGTTCTCAAAGAGTGTGATCGCGATCACGGACACTGAGAACAGCAGCATGTAGGTGGACAGGTAGACGCTGACGCTGTGCAGTGTGCTTCTGTCCATTGTCTTGCCGTCCATGGTGACGTTCGTCACCGCGCGGGGATGCAGGTACTTGCGGATCTCGCGGTACACGGTCTTGAACATGAGCATGATTCGGGAGACCTTCATACCGCCGCCGGTACTGCCTGCGCAGGCGCCGACAAACATGATCAATACCAGCAGGGCTCTGGAGTACTGCGGCCACTGGTCGAAGTCCGCCGTGGCGAAACCTGTGGTCGTGATGATCGACGCGACCTGGAATGCCGAGTGATGGAACGCCTGAAACAGCGACGGGAACATATGCCGCACATTGATCGTGATCGTGATGATCGAGAATGCGACGATGCCAAAATATCCCTTCAGCTCGCTCATCTTGAACACTTCGTCAAATTTCCTTCTCAGGATGAAGAAGTAAGCGTTAAAGTTGACGCCGAACATGAGGATGAATACTGTGATGATACCCTGCATCAGAGTTGTATAACTGCCGCAGCTGTCGTTGCGCACACCGAAACCTCCCGTTCCGGCACTGCCGAAGGAAATGCAGAGCGCGTCAAACAGCGGCATTCCGGCAATGATGAGGACGATGATCTCGGCTACGGTGATTCCTAAGTAGATGGAATACAATATTTTGGCAGTGTCTTTCATGCGCGGGACCAGCTTGCCGACCGTAGGGCCCGGGCTCTCCGCCCGCATGAGGTTCATGTTGTAGCCGCCGGTCATCGGGAGCACCGCAAGGATAAATACGATAACACCCATGCCGCCCACCCAGTGGGTGAAGCTTCGCCAGAACAGGCCCGTGTGGCTCAGGGCTTCGACGTCGCTCAGGATACTGGATCCCGTCGTCGTAAAGCCGGAAACCGTCTCAAACAGCGCGTCCGTAAAGCTCGGGATGTCCTTCGTGATCACCAGAGGGATCGCGCCCAGAATACTGATGACGATCCAGCTCATGCCTACGATCACAAGGCCTTCCCTTGCGTAGTAGGCGTTGCTGCTCAGCTTGAAACCGGAGATTATCCTTCCGATCACGAAATACGCGATGGAAAGAACTATGTAGACGATCGCCTGTTTCTCCCCGTAGAACAGTCCGCAGACAGCCGGGAGAGCCAGGAAAGCACCGGTGAACTGAATGACGACGCCGAGTATTTTCCGAATAATGGAATAATTCATAATCGCCTCCTGTCCGTCACTTGAGAATATCCCTGATGTCCCTGAATCCGAGGTGGGAGGTGACTACGACTACGCTGTCGCCCACACGGATGATGGAATTTCCGTTCGGGATACTGATCTTGCCATCGTGATTGATGCATGCGACCAGGACATTCGGCTTAACTTTGAGCTGGGACAGCGGGATCCCAACCACGGGTGAATCGGTCTGGATCATGAATTCCAGAGCTTCCACCTTGTTCTCTATGAGCTTGTAGAGAGTCTCCACGTTGCTTCCGATGGAGTTCTGCAGCGCGCGCACATAGCGCAGGATAATGTCCGCCGTAATATTCTTGGGATGCAGGAGTGTTCCCAGATCGAGCCGCTTGATAATATTGTCAAAATCCAGCCGGTCCACCTTGGTGATGACCTTGGCCTTGGAGCTTTCCTGGGCGAACAGGGACAGGAACAGGTTCTCCTCGTCCATGCCCGTAAGTGTCACAAAGGACTCGCACTCCCTGATGCCCTCCTCCATGAGGATATTCTGGTTGGCGGCATCAGCATTGATGATGGTGGCCTTGGGAAGCAGATCGCACAACTCCTCGCAGCGGTCCCTGTCCTTCTCGATGATCTTGACGCGGATTCCGGTCTCGATCAGCTGCTGAGCGAGATAAAAAGCGATCTTGCCGCCGCCTATGATCATGCAGTCCCTGACTCTGCGGCTCTTGAGTCCGATTCTTGCCACAAAGTCCCTAGTGTTCTGTTTGGACGCAACGATACTGATGATATCCCCGGCCTTGAGTACGAACGAGCCGTTGGGGATCTCGACCTGACCGCCTCTCTCCACAGTGCAGATCAGCACGTCCGTGCCGGTCCTCTTGTGGATCTGGGCGAGCGGGCAGCCGTCCAGGACGGAGCCGTCGGGGATCCTCACCTTGATGATCTCCACCTTGCCCTTGGCAAAAGTTTCAATCTGAACAGCGGAAGGGAACCTTAGCACTCTTGCCGCCTCCGTAGCCGCCGCGTACTCGGGGTTTACGGTGAGGGAAAGGCCCAGCTCTTCTTTGATAAAATCGATCTCGCTGTTATAGACAGGATTTCGCACTCTCGCGACAGTGCTGCATCCGCCGGCCTTCTTCGCGATAAGACAGCACAAAAGGTTCAGTTCGTCGGAATCAGTCGCCGCCACCAGCAGGTCGGCCTTTTCGATCCCGGCTTCCATCTGTACGGAGTGACTAGCGCCGTTTCCTACAAGTCCGAGGACATCGTAATTGTTTGATATGTCAGTGACTACCCTGCTGTCCACGTCAATAACAGCAATGTCGTGCCCCTCCTGACTCAGCTGAGCCGTGAGGGCCGCGCCGACCTTGCCGCAGCCAACCACTATGATCTTCATTTTCTCTTCCCCTTTTTACAACAATTATTCTGCTTCAGCCTTGGGGGCGACAACCACTCTCAAAATGTCACCCGTTTCGATCTCAGCAGCCGTCGAAGGATCAGCGGCGTTCACCAGTTCAAGATCGATGATCTCCTTGGGGTGAGGCGCGCTGTCTACACTCTCTCCATTTTGATTATACATTGAAATCACGATAATCGGAATATCTCTTCCATCAGGTTTCATAATCTCTATGCGGTCTCCGACACAGAATTTGTTCCTCTGCATGATGCGCGCCCTTCCCTCCGGCGTGATCTCCTCTACAATTCCAAGGAAAACTGCTTCATTGACATAGGTATTGCTGTCGTAGACCATGGCCTCCTCATCAGGCCTGCCATAGTAAAACCCTGTTGTGAACCTTCTGTAAGTGCACTTTCGGATCGCGTCCTGATACTCCGGGATCCTGGACTGATAGAGTTCCTCGCTCTTATCATAGTCGTCGAGCGCCTGCCTGTAAGCCCTGGCCACCGACGCCACGTAGAGCGCCGTCTTCATGCGGCCCTCGATCTTGAGGCTGTCCACGCCTGCCTTCAGAAGGTCCGGGATGTGCTCGATCATGCACAGATCCCTTGAGTTGAAGACGAAAGTTCCCCTCTCGTTTTCCTCGATCGGGAGATAGACGCCTGGCCTGGATTCCTCCATGACCGCGTATTTCCATCTGCAGGGATGTGTGCAGGCGCCGTGATTGGCGTCTCTGCCCGTGAAATAGTTGGACAGAAGGCATCTTCCCGAGTAGGAGATGCACATCGCCCCGTGCACGAAAGCCTCGATCTCCCTGTCCTCCGGAATATTCCTGCGGATCTGCGCGATCTCCACAAGACTCAGTTCCCTCGCGCAGACCACTCTCTCCGCTCCCAGATCGAACCAGAAATTAAAGGTCTCGTAGTTGGTGTTGTTGGCCTGGGTCGATATGTGCAGCGGGATCTCAGGGCACGCCTTCTTCGCCAGCATGAACATACCGGGGTCCGCCACCAGGATCGCGTCAGGCTTCATCTCCGCCAGCTGGCCAAAATATTGCTCAGCCCCTGCGAGATCGCTGTTGTGGGCGAGAATGTTGGCGGTGACATACACCTTCACTCCTCTTTCGTGGGCATATCGTATGCCTTCGGCCATCTCCTCTGGCGAGAAGTTTCTCGCCTTGGCGCGCAGCCCGTAAGCTTCTCCCCCGATGTAGACTGCGTCCGCACCGTACCGGACGGCAGTTTTGAGCACTTCCAGGTCCTTGGCGGGGAGAAGAAGTTCCGTCTTTCTCTTTTTTGCATCCTGTATCATATCATTCCTCATTGCCGGATTCCTCCGGCTTCTATATTATCTTCCACGCCGTGCCGTCTCACTGATAGCGCCGCTCCGTCGCCCGTCTCAAGCAGTATTGTCCGCAGGCGCGGGTCCTCCGAGACCGCTGCCAGATACTCCCGCATCCTCTTGTGGATCGTGCGGTTGCGGCGTGTGACCGAGAACTTCGACTCCAGGATCTCGCCCTCCTTGAGGACGTTGTCGGACAGCAGTACGCCGCCCTCCCTCAGGAGCCTTATCACCTCGGGCAGAAACCGGATATACTGGCCCTTCGCCGCATCCATGAAGATCAGGTCGAAAGTGCCCGTGAGCTCCGGCAGGATCTGAGCCGCGTCCCCTTCAAGAAGCATGATCCGGTCCGCTCCGAATCTGTCAAAATTCAGCCTCGCCTCGCCCGCTCTCTTTTCATCCCGTTCTATGGTGATGATCTCCGGGGCCTCAGGCGCATAGGTGTACATGACCAG
>DJXS01000071.1:12288-15088 GCA_002448395.1 Lachnospiraceae bacterium UBA6998
CACTGAATAAGGCCCCGGGTGTGGGGCCGAATGATCGGTACGCCTTCCTCCAGAGCCTTTTTTTCCAATATTCTCAGTTCGGGGGACTGTTCTGCGAGCAGAGACTCCGCGAATACGCTGATCCGCTCCCCTATGTCTCTCTGCGCGGCAAATTTCTCCAAATAGTCTGTCATACTCTCAAGATCAGCATCCTGATCACCCTCTCAGCCTTCTTCTTCGCCTTCTTCTCCGCCGTCTGTTCCTTCAACAGGCTGCTCGGCGGGCTGCTCCTCGGCGGGCGCTTCCGCCGCGGGAGCCGCCTCCTCAGCGGCCGGTTCCTCCGCAGCCGGTGCGGCAGGCATCTCATAAGGAGAAGCTTCCTTGGCGCAGATCACTCTCATGATCTCTTCTGTCGTCATTTCAGAAGAAAGCGCGTAAGTTCCGGCGACATACATACCCGCGTAGTCGGACACCCTCTCCTGGATCAAGAAGAGCCTTGCGGAATCAATGATTCCCTGCTCTTCGAGCTGCTCAGCAAGTTTGGGCGCCTTGATACCCTCTTCCACAGTGAAAGCTACAACAATTCCGGTTCCCCTGGCATCCTTCCCCTGCTGGGAGAATACGCCGTAACCTACGTCATAATAGTGTTTGGCCTGTCCCGCCATGAAAAGGATCGCCGCCGCGATCACTGCGTAAATGATGATACTGCCGAGGGTATCGATCACAACCCCGATAGTGGTGCGCATTTTTCTCACTACACGCCTCCCGTACTGCCGTCCGCTGTACTCATTTTGTGATGATTAATAGTTGTCTCTGCCGATCTCCACGATGATCGGAAGGATCATGGGTCTTCTCTGGGTCTTCTTCCAGAAATAATCGCTCAGGTTGTCCCTGACCACCGCCTTGATGCGGTTGCGGTCCAGGGTCCTTCTCTCCTGGCAGGCGTAGAGCGCGCCCTGTGCCACGAGATTCGCGCCGTTCATCAGAACGTCCGCTTCCTTGATATAGACAAATCCCCTGGAGGTGATCTCCGGAACCGATACGACCTTCTCCGTGCCGCTCTCCATGGCGAATGTCACGATGACAATGCCGTCCTCCGCCAGGTGCTGGCGGTCTCTGAGGACGATGTTGCCCACATCTCCCACGCCCAGTCCGTCTACAAGGATGTTGCCGACCGGAACGCTGTCCGTCACCTTCGCGCTGTCAGGGGTCAGTTCGAGCACATCTCCCGACTGCAGGATGAAAATATTCTCCTTGGCGATTCCCAGCTCCTGGACCAGTTTGGCCTGAGCCTTGAGATGGCGGTATTCGCCGTGTACGGGGATAGAATATTTGGGCTGGACCAAAGTATAGATCAGCTTGATGTCTTCCTGACAGGGGTGACCCGACACATGAACGTCCTGGAATATGACGTCCGCTCCCTTCAAAAGAAGCTTATTGATCACGTTGGTGACCGCTTTCTCATTGCCCGGAATGGGGCTTGAGGAGAAGATCACGGTGTCTCCCTGCCCAATCGAGATCTTCCTGTGGATGCTCTCCGCCATGCGGCTGAGGGCCGCCATGCTCTCTCCCTGGCTTCCCGTCGTTATGATGACGGTCTGCTCTCCGGGATAATTCTTGAGATCGTCCACGCTGATCAGGGTATTCTCAGGCACGTTGAGGCAGCCAAGTTCAGAAGCCGTCGCGATGATGTTGACCATGCTGCGGCCTTCCACAACCACCTTCCTGCCGTACTTGTAAGCGGAATTGATGATCTGCTGCACACGGTCCACGTTGGAAGCGAATGTCGCGATGATGATTCTCGTATCCTTGTGTTCCTGGAAGAGCTGGTCGATGGTCTTTCCGACCGTCTTCTCCGAAGGCGTAAAACCCGGACGCTCCGCATTGGTGGAGTCGCACAGAAGCGCAAGAACACCTTTTCTTCCCAGCTCCGCGAATCTCTGCAGGTCGATCGCATCTCCGAATACAGGCGTATAGTCGACCTTGAAGTCGCCCGTATGGACCACGATTCCCGCCGGTGTGTAAATCGCGAGCGCAGCGGCGTCTACGATGCTGTGGTTGGTCTTGATAAATTCCACCCTGAAGCATCCCAGCGACACAGAAGAGCCGAAGGAAATGACCTTCCTCTGGGTCGTCTCCATCATGCCCCGCTCTTTGAGCTTATTCTCTATGATGCCCATGGTGAGCCTTGTGGCGAACACCGGGACATTGATCTTCTGAAGAACATAAGGCAGCGCGCCTATGTGATCCTCGTGGCCGTGGGTTATGACAAACCCCTTTACCTTGTCGATGTTGTTCTCAAGATATGTCGTGTCCGGAATGACAAGGTCAATTCCGAACATATCGTCTTCCGGAAACGCCAGGCCGCAGTCCACAACAATAATACTGTCCCCGAACTCGAAGGCAGTGATATTCATTCCGATCTGCTCAAGCCCGCCCAGAGGGATGATCCTGAGAGCCGGCTGTCTCTGTTCCTTTTCTGTAGTTCTCTTCAAGTTATATCCTCATTATTCCTCGATCAGAATCCCCATCTCTTCCAGCTTGTCACTGAAGAGAAGAAGCGCTGCCGAGAGTTCGTTGTCGTCTTCCACGACGGCGTAAAGGCTCTCGTCGGACCCTTCCTCGGCGTCATCTCTAAGGATCAGGGCCATGCCGTCTCCCTCCTCCTCGTCCGTGACGAGCAGGTACATCTTCCCGCCGAGTTTGACCTGTTCCAGCACATAGAACTCCTCCGGCTCCGCGGAGTCGGTCGGTACTAATCTGATCTTTTCCATTATTTTTCGTTCCTCATCTGTTCCAGTTCGCCGCGATGGTTCTCCAT
>DJXS01000014.1 GCA_002448395.1 Lachnospiraceae bacterium UBA6998
GCATTAAAAAAAGGTGGGTAATGGGACTCGAACCCACGGTCTCCAGAACCACAATCTGGCGCGTTAGCCAACTACGCCATACCCACCATAAAAACAAATCCGAATATTGATCGGAAGTATGCCCGAAGGGACTCGAACCCCCGACACCCGGCTTAGAAGGCCGGTGCTCTATCCAGCTGAGCTACGGACACATAATCCCGGCAGAAGATCTGCCTGCCGCCAACTGTCTAAAAAAGGCAATTGTTAAAGCGGGTGATGGGAATCGAACCCACGTATCTAGCTTGGAAGGCTAGTGTTCTACCATTGAACTACACCCGCATAAGTAATGAAGGATTATAAATTGTTTCATTTGAATCGGGGTGACAGGATTCGAACCTGCGACCTCCTGGTCCCAAACCAGGCGCTCTACCAAGCTGAGCAACACCCCGGAACCAATCTCAAATGCAAGTGTTATTATAAGTTGAAGCACTCCGATTGTCAACACAGTTTTTAAACTTTTTTCTCAAGATAGCGGATCCCGCAGGAGAGGACCCGGCCATCCTCCAGTTCGAGCACGATATAGGAAGGTCTCCGGTTTTCCTGTCTGGGCCATGAGGTGCTCCCCGGGTTGAGCATCAGCACGCCCCTGCAGTATTCATCCACAGGCAGATGGGAGTGCCCGAACACGGCAATAGAAGCGTTTCTTTTGTGTGCCTCTCGGCAGATGCCCATATATCCCTTTTCAAGGCTGTAGCGGTGGCCGTGGGTCATGAAGATCCGGCATCCTTCCAGCTCAATAAGCCTCTCGTAGGGAGAGTCCGTGAAGAAATCATTATTTCCCGCAATTGCATAGAAGGGAGCCTTCGAGAGTTCCCGATAGACAAACTCGCTTCCCTCAAAGTCTCCTGTATGCAAAATAGCGTCATATTCTTTTTCCGCAGCAAGAATATCGAGAAAAATATCATCCTGCGCGTGTGTGTCTCCGAGGATCAGGATCTTCATGAGTGGACTCCGCCTGCATTGCTGCTGTTATAGCTGCGCCATTCATCGAACTCATGGAGCATCGAACGGAGCGCTTTCCCGCGGTGGCTGATCGCGTTTTTCTCCTCTTCCGTGATCTCGGCGCTTGTCTTTCCGTACTCGGGAAGATAGAAGAAAGGATCGTAGCCAAAGCCGTTCTTTCCATAGATGCCGTGTCCGATCAGGCCTTCCATGGCACCGAGTACCACATGTTCGCTGCCATCGGGAAAGACAGCGGCGACAGCTGCTACGAACCTTGCAGTCCTTTCCGGTTCAGGAACACTCTCCATTCGCTTCATGATCTGTTCCATCTTGTAGTTATAATCCGTGTCACGACCGAGATAGCGGGCGGAGTAGATACCGGGCTCCCCGTTCAGCGCATCGACCACAAGCCCCGAATCGTCGCTCATCACGGTGATCTGTGTATCTGCCGTGTCAAAAGAGAGAGTGCCTTCCGCGGTATCAAAAGACAGCGTACCTTCTGCAGCATCCGAAAAGAAAGTGCCGTCCGCAATCTTTTGGCGGATAAGTGCCGATACGGCCCGCGCCTTGATCAGCGCGTTTTCTTCGAAAGAAGTGCCGGTTTCCTCCGGGTCCGCCGCGACACCTGCTTCCTTCATGGAGAGGACTTCCGTGTCGGGATCGGTAATGATGTCCTTGATCTCACGGATCTTGTTCTTGTTGCCTGTTGCGAATATGATCAGTTGTTTCATTTGTTTCTCCTCTGAAGATCAGGCCCCGGTCATTTGTTCCTTCTCTGTGGCTTGGGCCCCGGGAACATGTAAAAATACGTCTTGAGCATACCGTTGTAGATCTTCCGGTTTTTGGCAGCTTTAAGCCCCAGCTCTTCCTCGCACCCGGTGAAGGATGTGATCAGGTACATGGACCAGGAATCCAGCCTCCTGTAGGCGTCTCCGAGTTCGCGGTACAGTTTTCTGTTGGAATCTTCCTCTGAACCGGTCAGGCGCTCGCCGTAGGGCGGATTGGTGATCAAAAATCCGTATTTGCGGGGGTGGGAGAGAGCCGATACGGGTCTTGTCTGGAAATGGATCAGGTGATCCACACCGGCAAGCTTGGCGTTGGCTCTTGCGGCGGCGATGGCATCGGGATCGATATCATAGCCCTGTATATCTGTCTTGATATCAGGCGTCTCCAGATCCAGCGCTTCGTCGCGGCTGTCTTTCCAAATGGATGCGGGGACAAGGTGCTTCCAGGTCTCAGCGGTAAATGTGCGGTTTACGCCGGGAGCGATGTTGGCCGAGATCATGGCGGCCTCAATGGGGAAGGTTCCGCTGCCGCAGAAGGGATCTACGAGGATCCTGCCGGGCCTCCAGGGCGTGAGTGCAAGAAGCCCTGCCGCCAGGTTCTCCGCGATGGGAGCTGTGACCTTATATTTGCGGTAACCGCGCTTGTGCAGCGACTCCCCTGTAGTGTCGAGGGCGACCGTCACCTCATCTTTCATGAGAAAGACGCGGACAGGGTAGGAGTCCCCGGTCTCGGGAAACTGTTCCATCCTGTATTTGCGCTTCATACGCTCCACCATCGCTTTTTTCATGATGGACTGGATATCGGAAGGGGAGAAGAGCTTGCTCTTGACGCTGGCCGCCTTGGTGACCCAGAAGCGGGCATCTGCGGGCAGGAAATCCTCCCAGGGCAGCGAGAGCGTTCCCTGGAACAATTCTTCAAAAGTCTCGGCGTGGAAAGAGCCGACCTTCAAAAGAACACGCTCTCCGGTGCGGATACAGATATTGGCGCGGGCGATGGCTTCCTCGTCTCCGAGAAATGTCACGCGGCCGTCGCTCACCTCCGTGATCTCGTATCCGATGTCATAAATCTCATTTTTCAGTACGCTCTCCATGCCAAAGTGGCAGGGAACGATCAGTTCATATTGGGACATCAGTATTCTCCGTAAATGTATGATGATTCTTGTTTTTGTCAGTAATCATCATAACTGGGATGACAGCTTTGCGCAAGGGATATACCTCGCCGGCAGCACCTTTTCCGGCCCGGAACAACCTCCGCCCATGAGCATATACCCTGTCATGAACGACTTTTCAAGGACGGGGAAGTACCTCTGCAGTAAAAAAGGTGCTGCCTGGCTGATCAAATCAGCAAGGCAGCACCCTCTTTTTTACTAATTCTTATCTTCCACGTCCTTGAAACCGGAGTGAATGACAGGGTATATGCTCGTGGGCAGAGATCGTCTCCAAATCTTATACGATGCCCTGAGCCTCCATTGCATTAAGCACCTTCAGGAAGCCGGCGATGTTAGCGCCTGCAACATAGTTGCCTTCCATGCCGTACTTCTTGGAAGCTTCGTCGATGTTGTGGTAGATGTTGACCATGATGGTCTTGAGCTTGGCATCGACTTCTTCGAATGTCCAGCTCAGTCTCTCGGAGTTCTGGCTCATTTCCAGAGCGGAGGTTGCTACGCCGCCTGCGTTGGAAGCTTTGCCGGGAACGAAGAGAACGCCGCTGTCCTGCAGGTACTGGGTCGCGTCGAGGGTTGTGGGCATGTTAGCGCCTTCGCAGACTGCTGTGACGCCGTTGGCAACAAGTGCCTTCGCGTCGTCGAGGTGCAGTTCGTTCTGGGTTGCGCAGGGCAGTGCGACATCAACCTTGATGGACCATACGCCGCGGCCTTCGTGATACTCTGCGGAAGGTCTTGCAGCCTTGTACTCGGTCAGTCTTGCGCGCTTGACTTCTTTGACTTCCTTGAGGAGGGCTACGTCGATTCCCTCGGGATCATAGATCCAGCCGGTGGAATCGGAGCAGGTGACAACCTTAGCGCCCAGCTGCTGAGCCTTCTCGATCGCATAGATAGCGACGTTGCCTGCGCCGGATACAGCGACGGTCTTGCCTGCGAGATCCATGTCGTGGCACTTAAGAAGTTCCTGAGTCAGATATACGAGGCCGTAGCCGGTAGCCTGGGTTCTTGCCAGGGATCCGCCGTAAGTGAGGCCCTTACCGGTCAGAACGCCTTCATAGATGTTGCGGATTCTCTTGTACTGGCCGTACAGGAAGCCGATCTCACGTCCGCCTACGCCGATGTCGCCTGCAGGTACGTCTGTGTCAGCGCCGATGTGTCTGTAGAGCTCAGTCATGAAGCTCTGGCAGAACGCCATAACTTCTCTGTCGGATTTGCCCTTGG
>DJXS01000093.1 GCA_002448395.1 Lachnospiraceae bacterium UBA6998
CGTGAACCGGTGTATTACTGTGCATACAGGATACCACATTTAAGAAAGGACCAAGCTATGATCAAAAACCAGTGGTATGCAGTGCTTTCTTCCCATCAGCTTAAGAAGGGGCAGGTACTGGGGGCAAGGAGATTTGGAGAGAATCTGGTCTTTTACAGGACAGGGAAGGGGCAGATCGGATGCGCGAACGGCTTGTGCCCGCACAGGAAGGCGTCACTGGCAAAAGGAAGGATGGAGAAGGATCATATAAAGTGTCCTTTTCACGGAATCGAATATGACGCCACGGGGAAATGTGTTTATATTCCTTCGGAAGGGAAGGCGGCGGCAGCTGATTATGCGCGCTTTCATTTGGAGAGTTATCCGGTTCGGGAGATCGGCGGGATCGTGTTTGTCTGGTATGGAGATGAGGAGCCGAGCGGGGAGCCGGACTATTTTGACGTGATGGTGGATAAGAGTTTCACTTACGACCAGGTGGACGATTTGTGGAACGTGGACTATTCGAGGGTGATCGAGAATCAACTGGATGTGTCCCACCTTGCATTCGTGCACCACAATACGATCGGGCGCGGCGGGAAGACGCTGTGTAACGGTCCTATGGTGCGGTGGCTCGACGGGAATACGATGCAGACGAGTGCCAACAATGAGAAGGACAACGGACAGAAGCCCAAGCCTGCGGAGGAATGTGAGATCAAGGAAACGAATCTGACCTTTAAGTTTCCGAATCTGTGGCTCAATCATGTGACGGATAAGATCATGATTTTGGCCTATTTTGTCCCGGTGGATGATGCGCATGCAATTATTTCGCTGCGCTTTTATAATAAGATCACCGGGGTTAAGACGGTCGACAAGATGATCGCATGGCTGGGGAGCAGGGCGAACACGATCGTGGAGCGACAGGACAAGCGTATTGTCGAGACGCAGCGTCCCGTGAAGACGGGGATGAAAATCGGGGAATGCCTGGTGCAGGCGGACCTGCCGATTGTGGAGTACAGGATAAAGAGGAGCGCGCTTCAGAATAAAAAAGAAACTGCAGCTGAGGCACCGGGGAAGAGAGGAGGACGGCAAATGGTAGAAATGAACACAAAGGCGATGTACAAACTTTCATATGGACTATTTGTCTGTACGGCGGTGAGAGGGGAGAAGATGAATGGCTGTATAATCAACACGGCTGTTCAGGTGGCGTCTGAGCCGAACCGGATCTCGATTGCGATCAATAAGTCCAATTATACGCATGACATGGTGGCTGAGACGGGGATGTGCAACGTGTCGGTGATCAGTAATGATGCGGATTTTGCACTGTTCAAGCATTTCGGATTCCAGTCGGGGAGAGATACAAACAAGTTTGCGGAGTACCCTGCAGAGTCTTATGAGATTGCAGAGAACGGAATTCCGTATATCACAGCCGGGACGAATGCTTACTTCTCGCTGAAGGTGGAGAGTAAGGTGGATCTGGGCTCTCACACGCTGTTTATCTGCGAGCCGACCTTTATGACGGTGCTCTCAGATGCGCCTTCCTGCACGTATGAGTACTATCAGAATAATATCAAGCCGAAGCCGCAGGCGGTCGGTGCGACGCCGAAAGGAGAGACGATCTGGAGGTGTCTGATCTGCGGGTATGAATGGGTCGGAGAGGAGCTGCCAGATGATTTCATCTGCCCCATCTGCAAGCATCCGAAGGCGGATTTTGAGAAGACTGTTCGTTAAGCAGGCAAGGGGACGCAAAAGCCAAATCTGGCATGTCCGGACTTCAGGACCGCTGCAATGAGGCGGCCGCCTTACAGCTCAGGTTCAGATTTAAGAAGCATGCCCAGCGATGTCTCCCTGTCATCTTCCTCTTTGTCGGCTATGGCTTCGTAGGTTGAGAGCACTGTTTTGGCCCAGTTTAAGCGGCACTGGTAGGCGCGGCCGGTGAAGATGCCGCCCAGTACGGTGTAAGCGATTAAATAGTGCCAATCGCCGTGATGTACGAACAGTACGATGAAGATTCCGATCAGGGTAAGTATATAGAAAGCACAGGACAGCTGCTCGAAGAATGTGGCCGCCTCGCTGTAGCGGCTGGCTTTGCTGCCGTAGCCTTTGACCGAATTGCTGTACTCGCAATAGTCGATGAAGTAGCTGCACATCTCTTTGTTGTTCGGATCAAAGTCGCCCTGGTTCTTCTTCTTGAACAGCTTATCTGCCAGTTCGGTGACTTCAATGCGCCTGTGCGCGTTGGAGATAATGGGCTTTTCCTGCGGCTCTTTCCCTTCATTGTCGATGGTGGCCAGGCAGCGGCTTGCGATGTTTGACTTGAGCCACTTGAAGGAGAATTCCTGGATACTTTGCAGCGCGCAGCCGAAGAGGTAACACATGAGGCAGGCTACGATTGCCTTTTCAATGTCTTTTTCCAGGCCGAGCTTCAAATAGAAGATATCGGGAGCGTACCGGTCCAGGATAGGGGAGATTCCGTACAGCAGCACGGAGCCTGATATGATGACGTTAAAGAAACCGACGATACTCAGCTTATCTATAATACCTGCAGTTAATTTGTCCATATTAGATCCTTACCCTTTAATCAACTGATGAGCCGGGGGCCATCGCTATTTTGGTGCAATATATGGATTATTATACATATCTTCTGCAGAGTGTCAAAAGAAACGATAATTATTGTTGCAGACACCTTGGTACCGTGTACCTTTGCCAAACATGTTGCCGAGTAGGGGCGGAGTACTAGGAAATAGTAAGATACATGAACCCTGGCTAAGTGTAGCTGACTTAAAAAAGAAGTAGTATTTCGTTAGTAAACGCGTCAAACATGATATTCCGTTCATCTTTTAGAGACAAATATGGGTTTTTCAAAACCCTTTATTCTTTAAGTATGGCTGGAAACGTGATTTTGGACGAGAATTCGTTACTTAAAACGATTAAGCAAACAAATATCATAAAACACTCAGCAAGACTTAGTAGCTGACACAGCTATGTTCCTAGATTCGGAGCCCGAGGTTACCACAATCTACGTCAATACCAGCCGCCGCAAGAGGTTCACGCAAGGGCGGCGTAAGGAGGAGACATTGTTTGCGAAAAAACATTACAGGACTTGACCGCAAGGTGGTGGATAAGACAATGACCGCCATGAAAAAGGACGGATCCATCGTTTCACCGGTCCGCTGCAAGTGGGAGCCTGCCAAAAAATAATACTATACAGCGCGTGCTGTATATGATACCGGGAAACAGGAGGGAAAGGAGCGCGACGGCGCTCCTTCCGTTTTATGCCACTTGCGTGTATCCTGTTCTGCGGGTTTGGGGTTATAATTCTCTCATGAGTTGTTCGGAACTGAGAGGTATTACGTATGATCGCTATGCTGCGGCTTCAATTTTCACAGGGAGGAAATCGAATATGAAATCGCGTATGAATTCACAGATGAAGAAACTGTTCGCAGCCCTGATCACTGTCAGTGTGGTTGTCAGTCTCCTGTCCGGATGCGGCGGCTCAAATGGATCCGGAGGATCCGGCGGTTCTGCGGGGGACCAGCAGGCACCTGCCCAAACTGCATCGCAGGGAGCCGGCGGAAGTTCGAATGAGAATGGCGCGCCGCCGACGGTAAGTGATGCGGAAAACACGTATACTATCCTGGTTCAGGACGCCGAAGACGCGTCGCCGATTTCCGGCGCTGTGGTGCAGTTCTGCTCGAGTACCCAGTGTATGGTGAGGCGCACGGACGCAACCGGCGCGGCTTCTTTTGAAGCTGATCCCGGAAGTTACACGGCCCATGTCCTCAAAGTGCCTGAGGGGTATGAGGTGACGGGAGAAGAAATTGCTCTGTCGGCCGATAACCGGACGGCAGTGTTTGCGATCCGCAAGGCGGGCGCGGCAAAAGAGAGCGGCGCAATGACCGAATCCGTGCAATCGTAAACTTGACTAACTTTTCGTGTACTTTATAATACAAGGTAGGGGATTAAATTTCGTGGAGATACTTTTAGGTAAGTCAGAAAAATGAAAACAGGAGACTGGGAGGTAAACGAAATGCAAAATATTCTTGCGGCTTTATTCGAGAAAGAAAGTGAAGGCTTTCAGGCAATTACGGAGCTTCGTCAGAATCCGGTAGCGGACAAGTACGCGATCCTTCAGATGGGTCTTGTAAAGAGGGAAGGAGACAAAATCCGGATCCTGGACAGCTTTGATTCCGGTAAGCACGAAGGAGAAGGCGCGGCGCTGGGCGGACTGCTCGGCGGACTGGTAGGCATTCTGGGCGGACCGATCGGGGTGCTTATGATGGGATCTTACGGCGCTCTGATTGGCGGAACCGCCGGCGCTCTGGACTCCTGGGATGATGCAGCGCTTCTGGAGATGGTTGCCTCCAAGATGGTAGACGGAGAAGTGGCTCTGATCGCCCTTACGGACGAGGAAGATGAGAGCGCCCTGGATCAGTGCTTCAGCAAATTCACTGTGGAGATCGCCCGCTATGATGCCGCCGCGATCGCCGAAGAAGTGGATGAACTGGAAGACAGGCAGGCCGAAGATGCAAGGCTCGCCGTAAGAGAGCTGCGTCAGGCAAGGCTGAAAGGCTATCAGGGAAAAGCGGAAGAAGCGAAAGAGAAGATCGAGGCTGATTTCCAGAAGCTGAAAGATTCTGCAGCGGAGACAAAAGAGGCCATTAAAGAATCGGCAGCGGAGACAAAAGAGGCTATCAAAGAGACGGTAGCGGAGACAAAAGAGCTCATTAAAGAGAATGCAGAAGAGAACAAATAATTCAGCGTCGGAATTTCGCACACTGTGTTTTGACATCCGGACATAATCTACAACAGGCGGGTCCCCCGGTTTTTTGAAACTGAGGGGCTCGCGTTTTATTAAATCTGAGGACTTCGCGCCCCGCGGCAGGCGCACGGCGGGAGTAAGGGGTCTGTGTAGTGGTATAGCTAAGTTGTAACGCCTATCCATGAGTACTTCATGAAGAGTGATAGGAGGGCCCGCTCTAAGAACTCTAAATAGTCTGCGAGGAGAAATATGATGCCAATTATTGATATGCACTGCGACACAATTTCCAAAATCTACGAGTTACGGCGCAAAGGAGAAGACGTCGGACTCCGCAGGAATGATCTGCATCTGGATCTGATGCGGATGAAAGAGGCGGGGTATATGGCGCAATGTTTTGCCCTGTTCACGTATATGCCCTATACGCAGGAGAGGGGCGTGGACCCGGCTGAGTACGCTAAGGCCCTGTCGGATACGATGGACAGGGAGCTCGAAGCCAATGCGGACCTGATCCGTCCAGCCTTGTCTGCGGGGGATATTGTCCGCAACTATCA